>JBOHSB010000488.1:0-3359 GCA_050733015.1 Gemmatimonadales bacterium | reverse complement strand
AGCCTGACGCTCCCGCACCGGCGCAGGATCGACCGAGTCGGCGCGCTCATCGACCTGGGCGTGAGGTCGCGGGGCGGGTCGCGCGGCAGGCTCGATGACGGGCTCCCTGGCGGCGACGCGCCGGGCCGCGGCCAAGGTCGGGACGTCCTGCGGCGCGTGACCACCCGGGGATTCAGCGCCGGGTCTCACCGGGCCTCTCGCGCTCCCATGGCGCGCCGGCAGTGCGCCGGCCGCGGGCGAGTCGCTCTCGGATGCTCGAGCCGAGCGGTTCGGCCTGACCGCGACGCGGGGAGCAGTCGCGTGCACCGACGCGGGGACGACCTCAGGGGCGAGCTGGTCCGGCGCCGAAGCCGAGGGCAGAGGGAGGCCGCGGGGCGCAACGGCTGCCGGATCCGCGCGCCGCGGCCGGCCATCGGGGACGACCGGCGCGGCAGCGGCGGCCGGAGCTGGCGAAACGGCGCGTGGCTCCCCGTGAGCCTTCGGGCGCTCGGGAGCGGCGGGGGCCGGGTCCGAGGCTCCCACGGCCCGAACCGACTCCGCCTCTTCCGGCCACGGGGCCCGTATCGAGGAGAGGAGCGGCTCGAACCACCCGTGGCTACGGGGCATGACCGCGCCGACCGCCGGTGCCAGCTGCTGCTGGACGACCCGCGCCAGGTAACCGCTCATGCGCCGGCCGCCTCCAGGTAGAGACTCCGGCGGCTCGGGCTCACGCTCAGGACCTCGGCCTCCGACCACCCGTAGCGCGACGCCAGCAGGTGCACCTCGTGCATCGTGCGGCGCGCGCCGGCGTCCAGCTCGGCCCACAAGAAGGCGAGCGCGTCGAACGGCGCCTGCCAGTCGTGCCCGCAGGCCGGACAATGGAGCGCCAGCCGCCGGTCCGCTCCGGGGTCGCGTTCGGCCATGGCGTCCTCGATTGCGCTCACGACCTCCGCCGGCAGCGTCCCGACGTCCTGCCCCAGGCCGTCGCGGCGCGCGCTCAGCACGCACCGCTCCAGCAGCGCGTGCGCGGCGGCGGCGCTGTCGGCGCAACGCTCGACTCCGATCAGGTCGTGGCCGTCGGGCAGACGGACGAGCAGCTCGTAGCCGCCGGCCGTCAGCGCGAACGGCTCGGGGCCGGCGCCGGCATCGCCGAGCAGGTCGGCGACGTCGACCTCCGTCTCGAGCTGCTCGGCGCACGCCGGACAGGCCAGCCGGCAGTCGCAGCGGCGCCCGAAGATCCGGGCCCGCAGCTCGAGCAGCCGGCCGTCGCGCTCGCCGACGCTCAGGGCCCCGGGGTCCGCCCCCTCCTCGTCCCACGTGCGCGTGAGCAGGTCGAGCGCGCGCCGCGCCGGCCTGAGCGCCAGCCCGCGCTCCCAGGCCTCGAGCAGCTCGGCCTCGGACAACGCGCGCATGGCTCGCTCACCCGACCGGCTCGGTGAAGCTCGGCTCCGAGGGCTCGACCACCTCGTAGTCGCGCTCCCATCCTTCGTTCTCGAGCTTGATGTGCTGGATGGCCACCGCGTTCGCGTTGCTGTCGAGGTCCGGCATGGCCTGAAACTCCGAGACCCAGCAGCGGTAGATCTTGTAGGCGATGACCAGCTGCCCCGCCTCGTTGTACAGCTCGAGGATAACGTCCTTGCGGAAGTCCTTGAGCGAGGTCTCGAGCCCGAGGCCGGAGCCCCAGTTCCAGACCTTGTTGGCCCACTTCTCGAACTCGGTGTCGTGGGTGACGCCGCGCTCGAGACTGATCGCCTCGTACTCCGTCCGCCCGGGCGACTTCCGCGAGCTGCTCGGATCGCCGCCTTCCCGGTGCTTCACGACCTCGGTGGTCCGCTTGAGCGACCCGCACTTGCTGATCCCGGCGACGTACCGGCCGTCCCACTTCACCCGGAACTTGAAGTTCTTGTACGGATCGAACCGCTGCGGCTGTGTGTTGACGCTGAACTGCGCCATCGCCTCCTCCTTACGTTTCGATCTGGCCGGCGATCTGCTGGAGCTTGATGATCACGAACTCGGCCGGCTTCAACGGGGCGAACCCCACCACGATGTTCACGATGCCGAGATTGATGTCGTTCTGGGTGGTGCTCTCCTTGTCGCACTTCACGAAGTAGGCCTCGCGCGGCGTGGTGCCCTGGAACGCGCCCTGGCGGAACAGGTTGTGCATGAACGCGCCGACGTTGAGGCGGATCTGCGCCCAGAGCGGCTCGTCGTTGGGTTCGAAGACCACCCACTGGGTCCCGCGGTACAGGCTCTCCTCGATGAACAGCGCCAGGCGGCGGACCGGGACGTACTTGTACTCGTCAGCCAGTTGGTCGGCGCCGCGCAGGGTGCGCGCGCCCCACACCACCGTGCCGGTGATCGGGAAGGTGCGGAGACAGTTGATGCCCACCGGGTTGAGCCGGCCGTTCTCGGCGTCGGTGAGCACCACGTCGAGTCCCACGATCCCGCTGATCCCCGCGTCGAGTCCGGCGGGCGCCTTCCAGACCCCGCGCTGGGTATCGGTGCGCGACATGGCGCCCGCGATGGCGCCGGACGGCGGGTAGGAGAACACCTGGTTGCCGCGCATGGGATCGGGCTCGAGTAGCCGCGGGTAGTAAATCGCCGCGTTGCGAGTCTTGAGGCCGGCGAGCGTGACATCCGCGGTGAGCTGGTTGCCGGGGTTGCTCAGCAGCTCGGACTTGACGGTGTGGGTGGACGTGCTCCAGGTGAGGGGCGGGTCCACCAGCAGCATGGCCCGGCGCTTCTCGCAGAAGGTGAGGGCGTCGTCGTACACCCCCTTGTCCGTCGCGGCCCCGTCTTCGTCGGGCGGGATCACCAGCAGGTTGAAGATGTCGGCCTTGAGCAGTGCGTTCATGCCGGTCTTCGCGACTTCGTCGCCGGCCCAGTCCGTCTGTCCCAGCTTGGCGCCCTCGGCGCCCTTGTCGAACAGCTTGATCTTCGTGAGGTCCTTGTCGAAGTCGACGTTGGCCGGTGCGTCCTGGGGGAACGCCTGGTCCGAGGCGGTCCGAACGTACTGGGACTCCTGCGCCAGCACGCGGTCGATGCGGCGGGCACTCTTGTCGAGTGCGGTAACATTCCGGATCGTCTCCCGGGGCCCACCACCGGCCGGGTCATACCACACTTCGAGGTTGAACAGCTTGTCCTTGTCCGCGGCCGGGACGCCGTACCGCTCGGCTACCGCCGCGTCGATGCCGTTGCGATTCACCGCGACGGCGAGCTTGTTGCCCCACTCGCCCGGCGAGGCCGCGACCAGTTTGATCTTGCCAAGATCGAAGGACGCCCGGCCCGCGTCGGGCGTGGCAGCCGCCGCCGGCGCTCCCCCGCCGCCACCGCCGCCACCTCCCCCGCCACCGCCTCCTCCACCACCGCCTCCTCCCCCG
>JBOHSB010000487.1:0-21472 GCA_050733015.1 Gemmatimonadales bacterium | reverse complement strand
GGTATCTTGTCCGGGAATGGCTTGGGAAGCGCGTCGGCGAGATCCCTCGCTTCGCTCGGGATGACATGGATTCATGACCGCAGCGCTTCCAACCGCCGTACAATCTCCTCCCGCACCTCTGCCGGCTCGAGCACGGTCGCGTCCACCCCGTACTGCAGCACGTGGCGCACCGCCCAGTCGGTGTCTGCCATCGGGTGCTCGAGCACCAGCGACCCGTCCGCCTCTACCGCCTCCCCTTCCCGCTCGGCGACCCACCGCGCCACCTTGGGCGAGTACCGCACCGTGAGCGTGCCGGCGCCGTCGGCCTGGAACGCGCGGCCCTCGCGGATCACCGAGTCGAGCGAGAAGTCGCGGGGACGCTCGTAGCGCTCGTCCAACACCTCAACCTCCTCCACCCGATCCATGCGGAAGAAGCGAAACCCTTCCCCGCCGCAATCGGCGACGATGTAGCCCATTCCGCTCGCGAACACGATGCCGTAGGGGCAGAGCATCCGGCTCGACGCCGCGTCGGCGCCGGCTTTCCGGTAGGTGAGCCGCACGCGCCGTCGGGCGCGGCTGGCCTGCTGCAGCCGGCGGAAATGCTCGGGGTCGCCGACCTGGCCGAGCGAGGCGAATCGGTAGTCGCTCTCATGATCGGGGGTCCCGGCGAGCACCTCCTCGAGCCGGCGCCGGGCGCGCTCGATGCCCGGTCGTTCCTCGGGCGGACGCTCGGACTGGAGCATGGCCAGGCCGAGCTCAACCGCCAGCAGTTCGGGCCGCGTGAGGCGCATCGGTCGGAGGAAGTGGTTGGTGAGAACCTCCACGGTGTCGGCCTCGAGGAGGATAGTGAGCCCCTCGATGAAGCCGCCGGGCGTGTCGAACCGTTCGCTGATCGTCTGGATATCTCTGACCAGCACCTCCCGCTCCACCCCGATCCGCCCGGCGATCTCGGCGATCGAGTGGGGCTCGCCGTCGCCCAGTTGGGGAATGAGGTAGAGAATCCGGCGAAGCTGCGCGGCGGCAGTGTCGGTCATCGGAGTGCGGGAGGGCGGGAGGGCGGGAGGGCGGAATGATGGGCCAGGGTCTCGCCCACGAGGGCCTGGAAATCGGAGAGGATCTCGTTGGAGGAGACCGGGATCAGATCGCCGGCGAACGAGAGGAGCCAGCGGGCAAAGGCGTCCCGGCGACGCACGCGGAAACGGCGGCGGTCGGGGTGGCCCTCGACCGGCTCGCCCAATCGGGCGGCGGCCACCGCGGCGCCCGCCGCACGGCGAAGCTCGACCACGGCGTCCATGGCGTCGCCGTCGCCCAGCTCCCAGGCCTGTTTGGACTTCACATGCTCGGCGAGGCGAAAGGCCGACGGGATCTCATAGTCGGGCGTGCCCGGCTTGCTGGCGTTGACCTCAGGGTCGCTGATCCGGCTCAGGCGGTAGTTCTTGAGCGTGGCCTCCCCAGGCGCCCGGGCGGCGAGATACCAGTGCTGATTGAGGAAGAAGAGGCCGAACGGCTCCACGGTGCGGGGGGCGCTCACGTCGGTCCCGATCGAGTGGTAGACGAACGACACCCTCTTCCGGTCGTGGAGCCCGTCGCTCAGCGCTGAGAACACCTCCGCGTCGGCGGCCGGCCGCGCGGGGGCGATGTGAGTCTGGTCGGGCTGGGTCGCGCCCATCGGCAGGTCCACCGCCAGCTTCCGGACCGCCGACTCGGCGTGCTCGGCGAGTAAAGGGTCGCCCAGCTCGCGGACGCGGGCGGCAGCGTGGGCGACGGCCTCCAGCTCGTCGGGCTCGAAGCTCAGCTCGGGGAGCGAGCGGTACCCATCCTTGTCCACCCGGCGCGGGTGTGATGGCCGGCCGGCCAGTCGAAGCGACAGATAGGGCAGGTAGAACTCACGGGCGGGCAGCCGGTAGAGCTTCGGGCTGCCGTGCTCGTCTTCGACGGTCTCGATCGGGATGCCGAGGTCCCGGAGCTCATCTTTGTCCCGCTCGAACTTGCGGCGGCGTGACTCGGGCTTCTCCTCGCCACCCTGGTACGCTGGCACGCCGGCGATGAGGTGCTCGAGCGAGACCGGATAGCGATGCGAGAGCAGCACCGCGAGGATGTCGATCCAGCGCTGGATCTTGGGTGGTCTCATCTGCCGTGCGGCGAAATGGTTACCGGCACAGATGCCGTATGGCACATCGTGAGGCATGCATGCTTGCCGCCCGCCCGCCGAGGGTCACAGATTATGGGCATGCCCGCCACGCCTCAGGAAGTCACGACGCTCGAGGAGTTTTTCGCGTTGCCGGAGGACCGCGCCCGTCGGCACGAGTTGCTGGACGGGACCTACGTGGTGACGCCGTCTCCGAGCTATCGGCATCAGAAGGCAGTCATGGCGCTCTATGAGCGCCTTCGTGCCGCGGTGGCGGCCCGCTCGGATCTGACCCTCCTGCCGCTTCCGGGAGACATCGTCCTGGGGCCGCGGAGTGTGGTCGAACCAGATCTGTTTCTCATCCCGAGGCCGGCGTCGTCGAACGTCCACTGGCGGGACGTTACCACCCCGCTGCTCGCGGTCGAAGTCTTGTCGCGGGGCACCGCGGCACGCGACCGGGGCGTCAAGCGGCAGCTCTATCAAAAGGCGCGGGTTCCCGAATACTGGATCGTGGACCTCGACTCGCGGCTCATCGAGCGCTGGAGGCCGGAGGACGAGCGGCCGGAGATTCTCCGGGACAAGCTCGTGTGGCAGCCGCCTGGGTCGTCCGAGGTGGCAGAGATCGATCTGGCGAAGTTCTTCGCTGAAGTCTCGGGCCCCTGAGCGGGCATACAGTGGGTGCGAACCTCACCTATGCGCCCGGCAGCGGAGCCTAGATCCAACCTTCCTTCCGGGCGCTTTGGAGGTTGCTTGGCGGAACCGCACGCCCTTCCAGGACATCGGCTCCACCAACAACCATACGATGGCGTCTAAGGCGTCGGCAGATCTCTCGACTACCTGAAGATCGCTCGGCAGAGTGACACGCGCACCGAGCCGCCTTAGGAGGTCTTGTCTGTCAGCCATCTCGGAGACCCGCTTGTATTGGCCAGGTTCTATTCCGTGGGCCCGTAAGGTCGCTGCAGGATAGACTTCGCGGCGGCGGGATTCCGACTTCTCGTCGCCCAGCTGGTAGGCAGGGACGCCCTCGATAAGCTGGGCGAGCGTGATGGGATAGCGGTACGAGAGGAGCACCGCGAGGATGTCGTTCCAGCGCTGAATCTTGAGGGATTTTATCGGCATCGCGCGCAAATGGTTACCGCTGACCGGAGCCGCTTCGCTATCTCTCGTGGCATGCCTGCGCGCCGTCGCCAGGCCATCGTTTGCCCTCTCATATAAGTACTTGTATATTGCCACCGGCTGACAAGCCGCTCCGATGGGTGGGCAACGCCCTGCCGGAGCTTCGCGCCTTCCCGGCAGATGCCCGTCGCAAGGCAGGTCACCAGCTTCGAAGGGTCCAACAAGGACTTGCGCCTGATGACTGGCGTCCAATGTCCTCTGTTGGCCCCGGAGTGGCGGAGATTCGCATTCATGCCGGCGCCGAGTATCGCGTGTTCTACCTCGCACGTCTCGAGGAAGCCATTTACGTGCTGCATGCGTTCGAGAAGCGCAGCAGGCGCCCGCGCAAGCTGGACTTGGAGATCGGTCGGAAGCGCCTCAAGGACATCGCCACACCACCACGAGACCTCACGTGAGGATCTATGCCCTCAAAGATCCATCGTTCGTCGGGTGACGTCTTTCGTGACCTTGGTTTTGATCGCGCGGACTCGGCAAATCTCCGGCTGCGATCCCAGCTCATGATCGAGCTCAGCCAGCTGGTGCGCTCCCGTCGGCTCACGCAGGCGCAGGCCGCAAAGATCTTTGGTGTCAGCCAGCCGCGCGTCAGCGACCTTATGCGCGGTGAAATCGATCGGTTTAGCGTGGATACCCTGGTGGCGATGCTCGGCAGCGCAGGTCTCCAGGTCAGTCTCGTGGTGAAGCGGGGCCGCGGCGCGGCTTAACGGGGCCGCAGGAGCCGGTTCATCTGATCAGGGCTCATAGGTTACCTGGCTCTCGTAACCATGCCTGCAAGGCCGCCTCGGTGTCGAGCACCTCGTCACGTTCTTGGATCGCAGGATGGATCAATCCCTTGGGATATTCGCTGGGCAAGCCAGTGTCCTTGTTCACGACCCAGGAATGCCGCCAATCCTTGCGATGGCCTTGCATGAGCGACCTAGGTGTCTTGCCCAGAGCGGCAGCGACCGCACCATAGGTTGCTCGCTGATGGTGCCCGTCCAAGAGGTCGAGAATCTGATCCAGCGATTTCACTCCGCAGCTCGACTCAATCAGTAGGTTGATCTGATGCCGGCCCAGTCTGGACCCCGGCACACCACTTCACCCGCCGATAGCCGCAGAATCGACACTCTGCCGGATACTTCGTGAGCCCCGGCGCCTCATCTCCCATCGCTGCCAGCGCCAGCCGCACCTCCTCGGCGCCTTCAGTCCGCATACCTTCGCTGACCTCTCCACCCACCTGCACCCCGTCACTCGCGAAGTGGAACGCAAAGCTCTTGACTGGCCGCCCGGCGATGGCCTCGAGTGCTCCCACATAGACGCTCCTCTGAAGCGCGTATCCCTCCGCCTTCCGCTTGAGCCCCTCCGCGTCCCCACCGCCACCCGTCTTCACATCGAGGGCCGCAATCCCGCCGTCCACCGGCGCGGCGAGATCGATCTTGCCCTGCAGCACCGCATCAGCCGAGACGAGCTGCACGAACTCAAGCTCGCGTCGGCTCCCAGGCGCGTCGTCCAGCGCGCGGTAGGCTGGATGGGTGCGCACCTTGCCGATCTCCCGCGCCAGAGCCTCGCGATACTCCCTGCCAGGCTCCGCGTCCGGCGCCGGCGAGGCCGGGTCCCAGCGACCGATCGCCGCCTCGAGCAGCTGATCCAGCTCGGCCTCCTCGCGGATGCGCTCCAGGACGTCGTGCACCACGAGGCCCCGCGCGACCGCGCCACCCCACTCGGGGCCGTCGCGGTTGATGGCCGGCTCGCGCACGCCGGCCACGTACTTGAACCAGTGGCGCCGCGGGCAACGGCTCAGAGCCATGAGCTCGGTGGCCGAGTGGCGGGGGCGCCCGGCCGGCACATGGATCGGCGGCGCAGAGGCGGCAACCGGCCGCGGCTCGAACCGTTCTTCGGCTTCCGGTGGGAGGTCGGTTGCCATGGGAACTCGATGCACCTGCGCCTGGAACTCGGCCTCGGCGGCGTCTCGATAAGCCAGAACGTCACCTGCCGAGCCCGGCAGGCCCAGCGCGGCGGCTATCGCCCACGCTGCCGTCGTGTCCTTGAGCTTGTCGCTGTCGCTGAAACCCGAGAGAATGAGCCGGTTCCGCGCCCGGGTCGCCGCCACATACCAGAGTCGCTTTGCCTCGGCCACCGCCTCCTTGGTTTCCAGGCCCATCAGGGCTGTCCAGGCGTCTCCCTGCTCCTCCGCGTCGGGATCCTTGAGTGCGACGCTCTCCCGACCGATGAGGATGCCGGTATTTCCCAGCTTACGGGGCTCGCGGGCCAGGTCGGCCCAGAACACGATGGGCCACTGGAGTCCCTTGGCGCTATGCACCGAGGTGATCGTGACCACCTCCTCGTGCTGGCCGTACAGGCGCTCGTCGGCCTCGGGCTCTTCCCGTTTCCGGGCCTCGCGGCAGGCGCGAAGGAAGTCGCCCACGTTGCCCTCGCGAAACTCGCGCGCCAGACGGAGCAGCTTGCGTACGTTGGCGAGCGGCTGGAGGCCGGAGTCACCCAGGGCGACGAGATGGGCCGCATAGCCGGAGCGCTCGAGGAGGCTGCCGAGCAGCTCGTGGATCGGGACCCGGTCACGGAGACGGCTGTGCTCATCGACCAGGTCAATGCCGAAATCGAGCAGCGACTGCTCGGTGACCTTGACCTGACGGATGCGGTTCCAAACCGGGCGCTCGGTCTGGCGAACGATGTCGAGCAGCGTCTCGTCCTTGACGCCCACGAACGGCGAGCGCAGGAAGCCCAGCAGCGCACGGTCCTCGCGCGGGTCGCGCAGGGTCTCGAGGGCAAGCAGCAGGTCCCAGACTTCCCGGCGCTCGTAGAACCCTTCGGCGAGGAGCGCGTAGGTGTGGATGCCCTGAGCTTCGATGGCCGACTGGTAGATCTCGAGCGAGCCCCAGCCGGTGAGCAGCACGGCCATGTCCCGATAGCTCGCGCCGGCATCGACCAACTCGCGCATGCGACTGGCGATGGCCGCGGCCTCGACCCGGCGGCAGTCGTCCACGGCGGTCTTGCCCACGCCGGTGAGCGTGATGAGCTCGACTGCGCGGGGGATGGCCGGGTCGGCATCGCGCACCGCACGGAGGGGCTGATGGGGGACTTCGTAGGGAGCAAGGGACTGCGCGTGAGGCGGGGTCTCGGCCCCTTCGCTGCGCTCAGGGTGACTCAAGATCGCGCCGACGGACGCGTCGACGAATGCGACAATGGCCGGGACCGAGCGGAAGTTCTCCTCCAGCGTCACGACTCGGCCGAGGTCACCGCCCTCGAAATCGGCCTGCACCTCGCGCCATACCGTCACGTCCGCCCGGCGGAAGCGATAAATGCTCTGCTTGGGATCGCCCACCAGCATGAGGCGCGTCGTGTTCGGCCGCCGCTCGTGCGGGGCGCCAAGGAAGTAGGCGATGTCGCGCTGGGCCGGGTCCACGTCCTGGAACTCATCCACGATGAGCGTGCGGATCCGCCCCTGGAGCGCCCGGCGGATGGGCTCGCGATGCGCCAGCAAGTCGCGGGTCCAGGTGATCATCCGGTCGAAATCCATGGCACCCCCTTCCCGGAGGCGCCGCTCGACCTCCACCTCGGCCACGGCGGCAAAATCCACCAACGCGCGGGCGGGTGGGTCGAGCTGCTCGCGCTGGCGGACGAACCGCTCGAGCCGGCCCTTGTCGCCCGCAAGCAGCTTGACCCACTCCTTGACCTTCTTCACCTCGAAGTCAGCGAACAGCTCATCCAGGCCGGGCACGCTTCCCTGCTCCAGTGCCCGAAGCAGCGACTCGTGCACGGCGTCGGCGACCAGCGCCGATGCCTCCCCCTCCTCGAGCACCCGGGCGCCCGGATTGAGTCCGCCGCGGAGAGCGAACTCGCGGAGAATGGCCGCGCAGAAGGCGTGGATGGTCCCGATCCGGGCGCCGTCGATGTCGTACGCCTCGCGCCGGCGGCCGGCCTTACGCAGCTCCTCGCGCAGCTTGCGCTTGAGATCGGCGGCGGCCGCGTTGGTGTAGGTGATCGCGGCGATGTCGCGGAGCTCGAGCGGCCGGGCGACCCGCTCGCCGTCGATGGGCACGCCAAGCAGATAGAGAATCCGGCCGACGACGGTGCTCGTCTTGCCCGTGCCGGCGCCGGCCGCGACCAGGACATGCTGGTCGGTCGTGCGAATCGCTTCGAGTTGGCTAGGGGTCGGGGCGTCCATCACCAGCGCTCGGTCTTGGGGCCGCCGGGCACTCGGCAGATCTCGATTGCGTGGCAGAACGACGGGCAGCCGCACGATTCCGCCGGCTGCACCGGGAACTCGCCCGCCCGGGCAGCCCGGATGTGGTCGGCGACGGCGTCGAGCGCGTCCTCGAGCTTCTCGTTTCCATCGGCGTCCGGAAACGTCTTCTTGGACACCTTGTCGAACTTGTACAGCTCGAGCATGTGCACCAGCCCGGGGTTCTTGAGTGCGCGGTATTCCACCCGCACCGCGCTCGCGCCCGGCAGCTTGTCGGCTAGCGCGTACGCGTAGAGCGGCACCTGAAGCACAACGCCGTCCTCCCAGGCCGCGCCCTTCCCGGCGCCGGGGCACGAATACTTGGTGGTCTTGTAGTCCACGGCGGCGACCATGTTGCAGGCGCCATCGAACCGATCGTCCACCCCGATCTCCACCCGGTCCACGTAGCCGCGGAACTTGAAGCGGATGTCGCCGCGGGTGAACTCGATCTCTCCCAGCTCCATCTCGTGGGAGTGGACGGCCGTCCGGATGCGCTTCGGGAGGCCTCCTGCTCCGGGCCGGAACAACCGTTCGTTCTGCTCGACCTCCCACTCGATGTACCCGCGCAGGATGCGCCACAGCTCCTGGCGCTTCGGCTTGAGCAGCACCTCGCTGCCGAGCCAGAGGCGCCCGCGCGCATCGGCGATGGCCTCATCGAGCGACTGCTCGGCGAGCGGCAGGGCCATCCCCAGATGCTCCTCCCGAACCAGCACCGGTGAGCCGATGCGGCCGGCGAGGTGATTGAACAGCCGGCTGAGCGCGTCGTGCAGCAGGGAGCCACGGGTAGGCGCATCCATCTCCTGGTCGGGATCTTCGAGGCGGTCGAGCCGAAGCAGCCGACCCGAGAAGTAGGACCAGGGACACTTGGCGTAGGACTCGAGCTGGGTCGGGCTCCAGAGGCGCGACTCGCCCAGCACCTCGGCGACGTGCGCGCGGAGCTCCGGGCTCTCGATCCGGCCGGCGTGGAGGGAGAACGCCTGGCGCCCGCGCTCCCATTCCATGCAGGCCAGGCCGGCCGCGCGCTCGAGCCCGGCAGTCGAGGCGATGCGCGCGCCGTCCGTAATCACCTGCGAACACGGGATCTCGCATGGCTTAAACGCGACCACGTCCTCCAGGGCCTCGACGAACGCCGACCGGACCACCTCACGCCCGCCGGTATCGAGCTGCGAGGAGGAGACTGTCAGCGACTCGCGAGCGCCCGCCACCAGGACCCGAAACAGCTCGCGCTCGCGGCTGTCCCACACCTCGCGGGATTCGAACGGGAGGCCCGTGGCCGCCAGGGCGTCCCGCTCGCGCTCATCGATCACGGGCGAGACCGGCGCGGGGAGCGGGAACCGTCCCGCCTCAAGGCCCACCAGGAAGACGTGGTCGAACGAGCGATACGCCGCCGCAAAGCCTTCGAGCACCTGCACCCCGCGCTGGACCGGGGTCCAAATCGCCACGTCACCGTCGAGCAGGTCGAGCAGCTCCCGGTAGAACCCCTCGGGCGAGAGCCGCACCTCGCTGCCGCCCCAGTGGTCGAGCGTGTCGCACCAGCGGTCCACCAGAGTGGTGAGCCCGCGCCAGCCGGCGAGGTCGAGCCGAGCGATGTCGTAGCGGGTGGCCGGCACGCGCCACAGGCGGCGCTCCATGTCCCAGGGGTCGTCGTGCAGGAACCGGCGCAGCCAGTCGAGCCAGCGAGCCAGCGTGCGGGGCGCGTCAAGCTCGGACGCCCGCTCGGCGAAGGCGGCAAAGCTCGTGGCGGCCTCGCGGGCGCGGGAGGCCGGCGGAAGCGGCGCCCGGCGGCGGTCGTCGACCTCTTCGCCTCGCTTCTCGCGCTCCTCGTGTGCCTCGGACTCCTGGGCGATGCCCTCGAGCGCCAGGAGCCAGCTCTTGAGCCCGCTCAACCGGCGGCGGTAACCGGCGTAGTTCACCATCCGCACGTCGAGGTCGTTCCAGAAGTAAGGCTGCTCGGCGAGCTCGGCGAGGCCGTGCCGGGTCCACCCCTCGGCGGCGGCGGCGAGGAGCGCGCGGACGGCTCGGATGACCGGGACCTCGCTCCAGGACACCCGGCGCCGGGCGGTGGCCGGGACGCCGAAGCGGTCGAGGGCCGCGAGGGTCAGGTCGACGTAGGGGCGTGCCTGGCGGGCGACGACGGCGATGCGGTGGAGGGGGACGCCGTGATCGGCCAGCTCGCGGACTCGGCGGGCGACCTCGTCGAGCTCGCGGTCGGTGTCGGGGGCGGAGATGGCGTTGACAGCGATGGTCGGCCGACTGTCATCCCGAGGGAGCAGCGCGACCGAGGGATCTTGGCAGAAGAGCCGCGATGCGAGGCTCGGACCCACGTCGAGCCGCGTTACCACCGGCGTGCTCTCGAGCCCGAGGTCCAGCTCCTCCGCCGTATAGATGAGAATCCGATCCACCACCCCGCTTCCCGCGAGCGCCCGGATCAGCGCCCGCCACCCCCCGCGCAGGTCCTGCAGACCAAACAGCCGGATCTCGCGCCGGCCGCCGAGGCCGGCGGCAAGCAGGTCGGGCTTAGCGGCAACGGCGCCAGCGCAATCGAGAACCGCATCCCGCCCATCCCGTCGGCCGCTCTGATCGAGGGCGCCGAGGTACTCCTCGTAGATGACCTTGAGCTCCCCGTCCCTGGCCCGCTCAAACTCGTCGCGATCGGTGCGGGCCTCGAGGGCCGCCTGGAAAGCCACGGGTCCTGTGCCCTCGGCCGCCAAGTCTCCCAGCAACCGGTCGAGCGCGCCGATAAAGTCCTGGGGCCGCTGGAGACGGCCGAAGATCTCGCCGCCGAGCTGCCGCAAGATCCCGCCGAGAATCACCGCGCGCTCGAAGTCATCGCAGGGCTGCCGGCCGGTGCCCCCGAGCCGGGCGGGCAACTCCTGGAAGGTGCAGAGCGGCGGGTCGAGCCAGCCGGGTAGGCCGCGGGCGGTGGCCAGACGGATCAGGTCATCCCTGATGCCTCCCTGCCGGAGGGCGAGGAGGTTGGGCGGCGAGGGGAACGGCGCGCCGGGCGTAGTCGGGAGCGGCTCGAGAAACGCCTCAGCGGCCCGCTGGAGGAGCAGGAGCGGGTCGCGGGCAATGACGAGCTCGACCGGGCAGGGTGCGGACAGAACGCGGTCCTGGATCGTGGTGGATGGGAGGTCGCTGAAGGTGGCGCGGCGTCCCGGCGAGCACAAGGTGTGGTAGAGGTGTGACAGGCAGCTGTCTCGCCCTCTCCGGTTGCTGCTCAGCCCGTTGGTGCTGCCCCCCTTTCCACTGGCACCAGAAAGGGAGAACCCGCTGGGCGCAAAACAGGCACCCGACCCGCAACCGCGCGCATTGTTTGCCTACTCCCTGTCACAGCCCCCCTGAACGTTGGCTTCATGATCTCGCTTCCCGACGACGTGGCACTTCTCCCAGCCTCCGCCTACCGGTCCCTTCGCAGCTTGGCGGAAAGCATAGGCTTAGACATGGGACCCGACGTGCTCGTGCTCGAGACCCAGTTCACCTGGTTTCTCGAGAAGATCCATCGGCTCGGGGGCACCTTGGAACCGCTGAGTGAGCAAGTCGAGTGGGAGAGCGGTGCCGAGCCGCTCGATCCCGTCGGCAGGGCCGATCTTGAGGCGGCGGACCCCGCGTTCGTGCTTATCACTGGTGGAGGCGGCCGGGAGGTCGTGGAGCACGCGTGTGGAGTGTTTCGCCTGGTTGCTGCCGGGTCCGATGTGTTGGCGGTGAGCTTTCGGACCGGGCCGAAACACGGGCACCACAGCCGCCGCTTCGTGGCGCTCCCAGGGGCGCCTCTGGCCGGCCTCGCGGCCTTCTACCGAAGCCTGGCCCGGGCCGGCCGGCGGCGGCGCGTGACTAGGTGGGACACGAACGGCGTGCCTCGGCGGCTGAACCCCAAGCCAGTGTCGGAGGACGAGGTCATCCTTCCCCGGGAGCTCAAGCAGGACCTGCTCGGCTGGCTGGACCGGTTCTGGAAGCTGCGGGATTTAGCCGCGCGCCACGGGTTGCCGCTGCAGCGAGGGCTGCTGCTTGTCGGCGCGCCAGGGACAGGCAAGACCACGCTGATCAGGCATCTGTTGACCAGGTACGCAGAGGTGGACGCCCACCTGTTTATCCCGACGCGGGCAGCGGCCGGTGGGGAGGCGGGGTTCACCGCCCGGCCGAGGTGCGACGGGAGGGTCGTATGGATCGAGCGGTACGTAGGAAACTGGGTATGGCGTCGAGCGTGCGGACCTTCAGCCGTGCGCATCCGTCGACCGACGCGAGCTACGCGTTGGTCCTCGACCGGCTGGACGGCACAATTGTCCGGCTGGAGGAGCTCGCCAAGCAGCAGGCCGGCGGGATCGCCACGAAGCACTCGTCGGAGGAGCGGCGCAAGGACCTCCGGCGCCAGCTGCACTACGGCCTGATCCGGCAACTGGCCAATGCGGCGGAGGACGCTGCCGACGAAGTGCCGGGGATCGCGGAGAAGTTTCAGCGGCCGAGCACCAGCGCCACACACACGGCCTTCCGGGCGGTCGCCAGCAAGCTGCTGGAGGAAGGCCGGGCCAACCAGGAGGTCCTGGCCAAGCACGGCTACTCGGGGGCCATGATGGACCAGCTCGAGGCGGGGGTCAAGGAGTTCGATGGCTCGCTTCAGGAATCGGACGACAGCAAGCAGGCGCATGTGGCAGCGCGGGCGGAGATGAAGGACCTGGGCGACGAGATCATGCGGATCGTGGCGATACTCGATGGGTTCAACCGGTATCGGTTCCATCGGAGCCCGGAGCTGATCGTGGCGTGGGAGTCGGCGAAGCATCTGGTGGGTGGGGCGCAGGGGAAGGAGAAGGGGCCTGAGGTGCCGGGAACCAATCCGGTGCCGTCGGGGCTGGAGCCGGCGGCGTAGCGGGCACGCGGTGCCGTTCAGGATCGGGTGACCGCGGGCTCTGGTGGCCGCGGTCCCCACAACATCTGGAGGTGTGTCATGACGGTTGGAGCGTCGAAGAAGCGGGTCACGGTCTATCGCAGCTCGGTGACGGGCAAATTCGTCACAGCCGGCTACGCGAGGAGGAACCCGCGAATTACGGAAAAAGAGCACATCCGCAGGAAGTAAGCCCAATACAGAAGGTCAGATGACCTAGTGCCCGGCAGACGAAGGGGCCATTGTCGGTAGCGATGGCCCCTTCTTGCCTTCTCTTCTGCTGCTAGTGCCCTACGGCCAGCAGAACGGATGCCAAGGTTCGTGCGGCTCCCCTTCCCCGCTCTGACCGGTCGACACACGGCCCCGTCCGTCTCCACTTCGCACGCTGCGCGATCCCGGTGGACTGGCTGTACCCGACGAAGCTAGGAGGTGTGATGCTGGCGCCGAGCCGCGCCCCAGCAACACCCGGCTCAGCTGCGAAGGGAGGGTCCCATGGATGCGTGAATCGGAGATCGGTTAAGGCCGGCAGCCGGCCACCAACTGCCGCACCGCCAGCCACCCTCGCCCACGGGCCGAGCCCAGTGCATGTTACTGGTAACCCCACACCGATCCTGTTTCGGAACGTCATCTGTAATTGCTAACAACCTGGTGGAAGCTGGTTGCTCAGCTCAAGACATTCGTTGTGAGGCACGGCCTCTGAGCATCGATTCAAAATGACTTGGATCCCGCCGGAGCATAGAAATACGATCCAAGCCCAAAACAGCCATCCCTATCGAGATTGAGCTATGCCAGCTTTGAATGAGAAGCCCGTACGACTCCTCATGAAAGACATGGCCGCAGACATGCGGCTTAAGCACGGAGATGTCTTCACGCGCGAACAGGCCGTCGCGTGGTTTCGGGTGCACTATCCAAACGTCAAAGAAGGTACGGTCGCAGCCCACTTGATTCGCCTATCCACGAACGCGCCGGCACGCCTTCATTACAATGCCAAGGCGGATGGGTCTGAAGACACGTTCTATAAAATCGATGGGAGTCGCTTCCGACTGTACGAAGCTGGCAAGGATTCTGCTCCGATAGTCGAAGGAAGCTCTCAGCAAGTGCAGATTGCTAAGGAAGGTTCGGAGGCAGATGAGGGCTCCGAGTTCGCCTATGAACATGACCTGCGCGACTACCTAGCAAGAAACCTGGGCCTAATCGAGCACGGCCTGACCTTGTACAGCGATGAAGGGATCTCTGGTGTCGAGTTCCCCGCAGGCAGCCGATTCATCGACATCTTGGCGCTCGACAAGGATAAGAACTACGTCGTGATTGAGTTGAAAGTCTCTCGAGGCTACGACCGCACGGTCGGCCAACTCCTGCGCTACATGGGGTGGATCGAGCAGCACCACGCAGAGCCGGGCCGTTCGGTGCGTGGCGTGATCGTCGCGAAGGAAATTTCGGAAGACCTGAAGCTCGCGTGCAGGCGGCTCTCTGGCATTGGACTCTTCGAGTACGATCTGTCGGTCACACTTCGAGCAGCTGGCATCACGGGCTTGGTGCCTGAACCTCACATGCCCCGATAGGTCGGAGGAGCGTGAGGTACCGTGGCGGTGAAGCGCGCCCGCGGTACGTCGCGGAAAGTCGGTTTGTGCTCGCGCTGGCCCCGAGGCTTGCAACTGATACGCATGCCACCTTCCGCGGTTGGCCATGTACTCGATGAGATGGGGGTTAGCATGCGGGTTTGGGTCAACTCGAGCGATGAAGGCTGGGTGCAGCATGGCCAGGAACGCTCATCGTCGGGGCGTGCCGCCGCGGTAGCCAAACTTCTCGCCCAGCGACTTGGCTGGGAGACATCCTCCGGTGAAGCGCCCCCGGCGCCCCGACCGGCCCGAGAAGGCGCGCCTAGTGCCCAGGTGGCCCGCAAGTCACCGGCTCCTCTGGGCACGACTTCTCCCCGTGTCCGAGCAACCAGCCCGTCCAACACGCCTCAACCGCCGGGCGCAGAGACTGCCGGGACGGCGACTGACCCCGAGCCTTACTTTGACGACCTTGTCTCGTTCGCCCTAGAGTCCCAGTTGCGCGACTTCATGGTCGCGCATTTGCCGCGCATCTCGGTGGGAGGGACGTCACTTCGACTATACCGTGATGCAAATGGGCGGTCTGGTCGTGAATATCCAACCGACGTTGGCCCTATTGACATTCTTGCCGTAGCTCCGGACGGCACATTGGTCGTCATCGAGCTCAAATTGGACCGAGGGCCTGATCGCGCATTGGGTCAACTCGCCCGGTATATGGGGTGGGTTCGAGCCAATCTTTCGTCCGGCGCCGACGTGCGCGGTGCGGTTGTGGCACGTCGAATCGACGAAAAGCTGCGCTACGCTGCTGCAGCGATGCCGGGTATCCTGTTGTTGGAGTACGAGGTTGACTTTCGAGTTCGGGAAGTTACCGCGATTTGACCGGAACTGTGCTTGGTTTCTAAGGCCCGCATGCGGCCGAGAGGCCGGGGGTCCCGGCGGCGGGACGCAGTCACTTGATGATCCAAAGCGTGCTTCCGGCCAACGTGACGGCCGTGTTGGGCATCAGGCCTGCGACGCGGCATGTCCACGCGAGGTAAAGGAGGAAGCTGTGAACACTGAGCGCAGGGCGTACGACGAACTACGAACCGCTATAGAACGACTCGGTGGCTCCATGAAGCATGTACGTGAGGGGCAGCAGTGGGGGGCTTGGGTCGTGAAACTCGACGGGCGCTCCCAGAGCTTTCTGTCCAACGGTCGAGGACACCCTGAACTCGACAGGTTGTACACGCCTCTGGTCCCCAACCCCCGGCACTATACTGACTACTCCCATGACCTTATCCCAGGTGCCATCGACCAGCTTGTCAGGATCCTCAACTAGTGAGGCATCCAGCCGAGTACCGGTTGTATTGACAGAGCACACTGGACGCCATCTCGGCGGCGACGGCGGGCTACGCCGAATCCAACTCTTGCTGGGCTCGGGCAGTTTCAGTTGCGAGGATCGCGCCCGTTTCAGCCGCCTCCACTTGTACCATTCCGCCGTCCAGAGATACGCTAGCGGTGGTGCTCATTGCGACGAAGGTAGCTCCATTCACCAGTTACCCCAGTGCCCCAGCACTCAGCATCCACCTGCCCGTCAACGGGATCAAATGCTCGCTTACTGGCGGTAGGCTACGCTTGTGCTTGGCCAATGATCTTCCCTTGATACCGTTATGCCGCATGGCCGCTGGCAAGTACTGCGTCGCTCCTGCGCTGGCCAGCGCCTAACATCCGGTGATCCGTGGGACCGGGTCGAGCGTTTCGACGACGAAGAATCTCCGTCCGAACACTTCATGAGCTCGAAACCTCACCTTGATATAGATGCCCTCCCGAATGCAACGGCTGGAGGCAACTACCCATAGCGGGTAGCTCACCCGGTCATCGTCGATGAGGGTAAACTGGGTGAACTGCGCGTTAGCAACGGCTCGGTACAGGGACTCGTACTCCAAGGTGCCTGGACTGGCAAAGGTCGTGAGCGACCGCGCTGGAAGGACGTTACGGACATGACCCCTGCGCTCGAGCAGACCGGGCTGAATAGCCTTCTGATCAAAGCGTTGGATGTCGCCGGTGGGTCCAGGTACAGTGCGGGTCGCCTCGTTATTGGACTCCGTGGTTTGGCGATCCGCCGCAGATTGCGATCTGTCCACCTTGCGAGCGCACGGGTGTATCCGGCCGGTGGGACCAAGCTCGTCGAGCAGCAGCGTCCTTCCTTCTGGATCCACTCGCACAAAGACTTCATCGCCGCAGGCAGGACACTTGGCGGGCCCTGTGGTATGGCCCGGCTCGGTTGCTCGCATGAATAGCTCCCGTGGATCCACGCAGGGCTACACAGCCGGGTGCGTCCCCCCCTGTCAGAACGGACAAGTAGAACGGCACCACGTGATATTCTAGTCGGGAATTGGGGCGGCGCTCAGCGCCCTGATTAGAATGTAAGCCCACTACGGTAGGTGACAACCGGGGAAGAGTTGCCTATGTCAGGCAGTCCTGGCATATCAGCCGCCTGGCTCCGATACCGCACGCGGGTCGCGCGCGGCGGCCTGCCTCTTCGCGCCACGGGCGGGGCCAGGGCGGAGCCCCCCTGGCGAGGGAGGCCGGGAATCGCCAGGCGGATAGTACCCGGGAGATTGCTCCTTAGCCGCGAACCCAGCCACGGGACTCGAGGGAGAGCGCCCGAATTAGTCACTTGAATAGTGTCGTTGCGAGTCTGTCAGTTCATTCAAAAAATACGCTACATCCCCCGATCGCGCTCCCGCCTCGGACCAGCTCCTGACTACTCCGGATGGCAGCCTCCAGTTCTCTCTGGTTGACGTGTCCCCTGCCATCATCCAGCTCCTTGGCAAGCTGCGCGCGATCCGATAAGTCATAGATCCATCGCCGACCCGCCTGCCGTATCTTGTCCAAGAGTACCTTGCGAATTGCAGGCACCATGGCTCCACCACCAGTCAGAGCCTCACCTTGGAGGGGCCCACGCACGTGTGTCTTCACAAAGGCCTCCCTCGCCTCCCAGGCTCGGGTTGCGAACTTCTGGATGGCGTCGGCAACTCTCGCCGCGTCTTCACCTTCACCGAGGACGACTCTGCCTCCATTCGGATTCCGAATCGCTGCCGAGGAACCCCTATAAAGCACGGGCTTCGCCCGCTCCCAGTCAGCTGGAGGTACGACCTTGATGACGCCCTGGATCTCGGGTGGCAGACTGTCGATGACCTCTCGGTCCAGATCTCGGATCCCCAGCCGGCAAGACTCCTGCACGATGTGCGGTCGGTTCCAGTCATCCGATGCGAAACTCGCGTCGAATCTGACGTAGCCGAAGTCCGTCGTGAAGGCACCGATATCGGTCACGAGTAGTCCGAATTCCCCAGACATAGCGCGGAAGATTCGAGACAGTGGCGGGCCGATCATTCCTTGAAGATGACTCGATCGGCCGTACCAGGGTTGAAACGAGACCATGCGCGGCACCCAGGTCGCGTTCCGTCCACGGCTGATCAGTCCCAGGGCGTTGGATTCTGGCTCATAGATTACGGAACGGCCTTCAGCGTCCGTCCACCCGGTCTGCTGGAGCACGTCACGGATCGCTGCCTCACCGCTACTTCCGTCACTTAGTCTTGGGACACACACTCTTACGGGCAGTTTCATCAGATCGCGCTCACGATGCGCATTCGGCAATGCCGCTCGCAGGGAGCCGAAGAAGGCGGCTGCCACATCCCGCGCGGCATCATGATCCACTTCCAGTGTTTTGGAGGTCGATCCCTCACCGCCGCCGGAGCGCTCACCGTTCGTGAACAAGCCGGCTTTCCAATTGCGGAAAATTGTCACCCCTGGTCCGGGGACTTGCCGTGCAGCAGCGATACCTGTGATCCATTCCCCCCGGCTTCGAGCAACGACAGACGGGATGATATAGTTCTCCTCTGGCCCACCATCGCCCAAGCTCGTGCCTCGCACCAGGCTGGCTTGGGCATCCCAGCCTTCCCGGATCGCGATCTTGGTATAGGCACTCCCCAGATCGATCGTCAGCACGCTGCTGTTGCGCATCCGCATCTCGGCTATCTCCGCGCCCTAGTCGGAAGGCTGAATGCGAGCCTTGACGAGAACCGCCTCTGCCTCTTGGCCCCATCGGTAGCCCGGTCGCACTAGTATAGCCGGCGTACCTGGCAATAACCCGGTCGCGACCGGATCATGCAGTCGAAAGTCGGCGGCCACTGTTTCACCAACCGTTCCGAATCTGCGCACGCCCGCATTGAAGACCGCTACTTCCACGGCGTCGCGTAACGGACCGGCCTCCGGCATCGACTCGAGGGCCTCGACAAGTGGCATGAGCAAATCACGTTGACCGTGATAGCGAGCCAGTCGAGCGGCTCGCTCGGGCGCATCGAGAGGGTCATCCGTCGCAGAGGGAAGATCTCCTAGATACTTCTGAACAGCGTGATACAGTACGCTTGCCGTTAACACCACCGGGGTATAGCTCGCGTCGTGTTCGTCCCCCTCCTCGAGCCTACGAAGCGTAGTAGTTGCGATGTGCTCCGCCCCAGACATCAGCTGATCCTTTTGCTGGTCAGAGGCCTTCGCCATCATACCGTCCGGTTCGGTGATCAGTGCGAGATTCAGCAGGCCGAGTATGCTGGCAGCGGACTTGAGCATAGGCGGGCGCAGACTGTCACTTTCGAGGCACACCTGTACCAGGCATGTGGCCACATCGATGGGTTGCGACGACGACGCTTTCGGGGCTTTCCGTCCTAACGATCCGAAGGCCAGCTCTCTCGCCAATCTGACCACGAGGTCGGTGTGCTGTAGAAGGGCTCTTAGGACGCCCAGTCTGATGCCCTCGTTGGCACCGAGAAACCGAACGATCCAGGTAACTGCCTCACTACTGCGCTCTTGGGTCGCAGCGAGAGCGAAGAGTTCCTCAGGACTTGCGAGATGTGTGGGTCTGCGTAACCCTTGGGCGAACGACTCCCATGCCGAGCGAGGCACCGACATCCCTGCGCTGACAATGACGTCAAGTCCGACGCTTCCGTAGAACCGCTCGGGCGACTCTTTGACTACGCGCTGGACGTCCGCCTTTTGCACGACTCCTCGAGCGATAAGGAACTCAAGCCACTGACGATCTTCCCCCAGCAGCGCCTCGATACGCATCGTCTCTTGCATCGGTATTCTTGGTAGCCGAGATAGAAACGCGCGCACTAGGCTACTGGGCAGCTCCGCGACACCGGCATCTGCCAGGTCCTTAGCTTGGAGCCACAGGTGTCCAGTATCACCGTTTGCGCCCGCCACCCACTCCTCGACGTACGCTCTGCCTCTGACAAGCAACTCGAGGGTCTGGTTCGAGATACGGCCGGAGGAACTAGCAGACTCGATTGAGGCCTTGTAGTCGTTCCGGAAACGAGCCACGTCGGACCCGGGCCGGTGACCCTTTAGAACTGCTTCCAGCCGCCCGCTCCAGGCTTGCGTCGACATGTCGTCTCCACGGTTCGCTTCTCTCACACCGATCTGCGAAGCGGCCTACAGTTGAACGCGTTCTAGACCACGGCATATGAAACGACAGTCATCCAGCATCCTGACGCGCTCCACTGAGACACGCACAGGTGTACCCAGCGGCACTGAGATTTCAGCGATGGGGATCCAAGAAGTGTAGCTCAGTAAATCGCGATCGATCACGGTGATCTGCGTATACGAGTCGCTCCCCAGTGCGTTGAGCATGGCTGCGTAGCCGGCGGAGCCGCCAGGAAAGTGCCCTTTTAGTTCTCGGTGAGGATGAATCTCTCGAAGAATCCCCGACACCGTGATCATCCCGGCACGGCAGTTCGCCGGGTCGCACCTCACGATATCTTCGGGCCGCGGCGGTTTGACGATACCTTGGCGGGGGTCCCTGCGCTTCGGCGATGAGCGATGAGTCCAGCCGACGGTGCGCAGGGGTCGGCCCTGCCTGGGCGCGCTCCGGTCGACGGTCCCGTACTCGGTGACCATCCGTGCACGATATGCTTGATAGCTTTCGGCAAGGCGGCCTTCCTGATACGCGAAGTAGCAGGAATGCACTGGCCACGGCGGGCCGAGATCGTCGAAGAAGACGGCGTCTCCGTGCCCGTTGGTGTGAAAGAACACGGCGCCTTTACAGTACTTGCATCTAGTAGGATGCGTCTGGGAGTAGTCCAGAACCTTCATGAGTCGCTCCGAGCGAGTCCTCCGGGTGGACTCACCGCATATGCGTCCGTCCGAAAGGCAAAAGAGTCACGAGGTCCAGTGGGCGCTACCCTGCGACAGCGCCAGCTTCATCTAACCCTGCCCCCAGCTCACCGAGAAAGGTGTTGCCGCGCTCGGCAAGGGTACGCGCGCGGGCACGCAACCACCCCTCGTAGTCCTTGGCAGAGAGGGCCTTAATAGCCGGATTCACATACTGCTGCTCCAGCTTGGAATCGGTGATAGAGTATTTGGCGATATAGTTCATCGGTTCCTTCGCGCTAATTCGAATATTGATCTCCGGGCCGATCACGGCGATGTTCGCCAGAGCATCGATCAGGGACTCCTCAACCTGGCCTTCGAGATACTTCTTCGGGAAGATGTGATGCCATTGAGGCCGAAAATTGGCAAGGAGGGTCACACCCTCGAAGCCAATCCGGTGAGAATGCTCGTCCCAATCCTGGGCCTGATTACGATAGACAAGCAAGTACAGGAAGAATCGACCAAACCGAGTGTCGCCGTAGTCCCTCATGAAATCTTCTGCGGTCAGGGGCTCAGAGTGTGCGAATCGCCGTAGCAGTCGCGTGACTGCGTCCGTAAGACTGGTCGCCTCATTCACGTCGCGCAGATCTTCCTCGAGCGAGGTCGTGCCCGACCCGCTGTATCGACCAAACCTCGACGCTTGAAGAAACCAGTAGAGTGACTTGCTGAAGGCCGCGTCATCATCGAATTTCTCGACCATCGCGACCATGATTACCAAGGCTGCTTGCGTTGGCATCGGATCGCTACTCAGCACTCCGAACGGCCGGAATCGCTTGATCAGACGGGCCCACGCACGTTCAGTTCGCGTCCAGGCAGGTCCGATATTGCTGGGCTCCCAGAAGGTATCGGCGATGTCTCGGAAGCGTACCCGCTTAATGCCTACACCCGTCAACGTACGGAAAAGCAAGTTTGGATCCAAGTCAAACCCAGCCTCAGCCAAGACACGAAGGTACGGTAGAAAAGTGTCTCTCACCCAACCAGGATTGCGAGCAGCAACGACGCCTAGGTAGATGTCCGCTTCGGTCACCCGAGTTCCCCGGCTGTTCAGCCGGGAGAAGATCTCGACGACGTCCTCGAGCTCGTGGTCTATGGTGACGGCTACAACATCCTTGTCTCTGATCTTGCGAATGCGATCCAGGCGGGTGTAGACCTCCATCGCGTCCATGCCATCGCACAATCCCTCAATCTTGATTTGTTTGGCCAAGTCCTGGAGCGTCTTCTGGTCTTTTTCATGTGACGTGTCGAGGACCAGCAGTCGGCTTGACGTGACCCCCGGAAACTGATCCAGGTATAATGTCAGTCCTCCACCCTGGAGGGCTGATGCGGAAGAGTCGATTCACCGAAGAGCA
>JBOHSB010000486.1:0-5793 GCA_050733015.1 Gemmatimonadales bacterium | reverse complement strand
TCCTCTTGTCGCTCGTGATCGTGCTCTTGAACCACGAGGTCATGTTGTTCGGGCTGGGGATCGCGTACCTGGTCTCCGGTCCGGTGCTGTGGTGGCTGGAGCGCAAGAACCCCAAGCCCGCGCCAGTGGCGGCGGGCGAGCCGGAACAGGAGCACCTGGGCGATGTCCGCTGAGCGCGTCCTGATCTTCGACACGACCCTGCGCGACGGCGAGCAGGCCCCCGGCAACAGCCTCTCCCCCGAGGAGAAGCTTCGACTCGCCCGGCAGCTCGACGCGCTCGGCGTGGACGTCATGGAGGCCGGGTTCCCGGCCGCCTCCGAGGGGGACTACCGGAGCGTCGAGCAGATCGCCACCGAGCTGCGCCGTCCGGTCATCGCCGCACTCGCCCGGTGCCACGACCACGACATCGAGCTGGCCGGCGAGGCCATCCGCTCGGCCGCCCGGGGCCGGCTGCACGTGTTCATCTCCACCTCGGATCTGCACATCCGGGACAAGCTCAAGACCACCCGCGAGGACGTGCTCGCCCGGGCGCGCGCAGCCATCCGCCAGGCGCGGCAGTACACCGACGACGTCGAGTTCTCGGCGGAGGACGCGAGCCGGACCGATACCGACTTCCTCTGCCGCATCGTCGAGGCGGCGATCCAGGAGGGCGCGCGGACGATCAACTTGCCCGATACCGTGGGCTACGCGATGCCCGAGGAATACGGCAACATGTTCCGGACCGTCCTGGCCCGTGTGCCGGGCGCCGACGGCGTGGTCCTGAGCGCCCACTGCCACGACGATCTGGGCCTGGCCGTGGCCAACTCGCTGGCCGCCATCGCCGCCGGTGTTCGCCAGGTGGAATGCACGGTGAACGGCATCGGGGAGCGGGCCGGCAACGCGGCCATGGAGGAGCTGGTCATGGCCAGCCACGTGCGCGGCCCCGCGCTGGGTTTCCGCTGCAACGTGGACACCCGCGAGATCTACCGCACCAGCCAGCTGCTCTCCTATCTGACCGGGAGCTTCCCCCAGCCCAACAAGGCGATCGTCGGCCGGAACGCGTTCGCGCACGAGGCCGGCATCCACCAGCACGGCATGCTGCAGAACGGGCTCACCTACGAGATCATCCGTCCCGAGATGGTCGGGATTCCGCGCTCCACGCTGGTCCTGGGGAAGCACTCGGGGCGTCACGCGCTCGAGCGCCGCTACCGCGAGCTGGGCTACGACCTGACCGAGCTGCAGCTGGCCGAGGTGTACCGCCAGTTCACTGCGCTGGCCGACCGGAAGCGGGAGATCCTGGACGAGGACCTGCTGGCCCTGGTGCACGAGAGCTTCCACGACGCGCCCGAGGAATACCAGCTCAGCCATCTGCGGGTAGTGTGCGGCAGCATCACCCCGACGGCCGAGGTGCGGATGACCGGGCCGTGGGCCGGGGAGCGCTCGGCGCGAGGCACCGGCGACGGCCCGATCGCCGCGGCGTTCACGGCGATCAGCGAGATCCTCGGCCGCCAGATCGAGGTGCTGAGTCTCTCGCTGCGCTCGCTCACGCCGGGGCGTGACAGCGTGGGCCAGGTATTCCTGCAGGCCAAGGTGGACGGCAAGTCCCTCTCGGGCAATGGCGCGTCGACCGACATCGTCGAGGCGAGTGCGCGGGCGCTGATCCACGCGCTCAACAAGGCCCATAACGCCGACCGCCTCGAGGCCAGCTCGCTCAACGCCATCTACCTGTGGGGCGTGTGATGGCGGAACAGCTGACCGGGGCGCAGATCCTCTGCCGGGCCCTCCTCCGGGAAGGCGTGGAGCTGCTGTGGGGGTATCCCGGCGGCGCGATCATGCCGTTCTACCATGCGCTGCCCGAGCATCCGGGCCTCCGCCACGTGCTGGTGCGCCACGAGCAGGCCGCGGCGCACGCCGCCGACGGGTACGCCCGGGCGACCGGACGGCCGGGCGTGTGCGTGGCGACGTCGGGACCCGGGGCCACCAACCTGGTCACCGGCATCGCGACCGCGCACATGGACAACACGCCCCTAGTTGCGATCACCGGCCAAGTGCCGCGGGCCATGATCGGCCGGGACGCGTTCCAGGAGACCGACATCATCGGCATCACCCAGCCGATCACCAAGCACAGCCGCCTGGTGGAGGACGTCGAGGAGCTGGCGGACGCGGTGCACGAGGCGTTCGCGGTGGCCTGCGAGGGTCGTCCCGGACCCGTGCTGCTCGACGTGCCGAAGGATGTGCAAAACCAGAAGGGCGAATGGAAGGACGGAACGACGGAAGGACGGAAGGACCCGCCCTGTCATTCCAACATGCCGTCCTTCCGCCAGACTGCGCTGGTCGAGGCCGCGCGCCTCATCGCGCGTGCCGAGCGGCCGCTCATCATGGCCGGCCACGGGGTCATCCTGAGCGACGCCTATGCCGAGCTCCGCGAGCTGGCCGAGCGCACCGGCAGCCCGGTCATCACCACGCTGCTCGGCATCAGCGCGTTCCCTGAATCCCACCCCCTGCACCTCGGCATGCCCGGGATGCACGGCGAGGTCCATGTCAACCGTGCCATCCAGCAGGCGGACCTCATCATCGGCGTGGGGCTCCGGTTCGACGACCGGGTCACCGGCAACCTGGCCGCCTTCGCCCGGGGCGCCAAAGTCATCCACATCGAGCTGGACCCGTCCGAGATCGGCAAGAACGTGCCGGTGACGGTGGGCCTCGTGGGCGATGCGCGGAAGGTGCTGCGCGCGCTGCTCGACGCCGTCGAGCCGCGGCACTGCGACGCCTGGCGCGCCGAGATCGAGAGCTTCGTCCGGCCGAGGGTGGAGAGCTTCAAGGGCAGCCTGTCCCCCGACGGCATCCTGGCGGCGCTCGAGGAGTGCACCGCCGGCCGATGCACCATCGTCTCGGACGTGGGGCAGCACCAGATGTGGGTGGCGAAGCTGTTCCGCTACCAGCGGCCCAACACCCACATCACGTCCGGCGGCCTCGGTACCATGGGGTTCGCCGTGCCCGCGGCCATGGGCGTGGCGCTCGGACGGCCGGACGAGCCCGTGTGGGCCATCTCGGGCGACGGCGGGTTCCAGATGAACATGCAGGAGATCGCCACCATGGTGCAGGAGCGCATCCCGGTGAAGATGGCGATCTTCAACAACGGCTACCTGGGGATGGTGCGCCAGTGGCAGCAGTTCTTCCACGGCCGCCGCTACTCGGCGACCCCGATCTGGAGTCCCGACTACGTCGGCCTCGCTGCGGCCTATGGCATCCCCGGGTTCCGGGTGGAGCGGGCGGAGCAGGTGGACGGCGTGGTGCGCGCCGCGCTGGCGCACGACGGCCCTGCCCTGGTGGAGTTCCTGATCGAGCAGGAAGCCAACGTGTTCCCGATGATCCCGCCGGGCGCGTCGCTCAGCGAGCCGATCGAGTCGGAGGCGGTCACGGTATGACGACGACGACGCAGCGCGCCGTCACCGTCCTGCTCGAGGATCGTCTCATCACCTTCCACCGCGCCGTCGGGCTGATCCGGCGGCGGAACCTGCCCGTGCGGAGCATCGCCGTGGGCCCCACGGTCACCCCGGGCGTCTCGAGACTGACGATCATGATCCAATCCGACGAAGCGACGGCCGAGCGCGCCGTCCAGCAGCTGCAGAAGGTCGTGGGCGTGCGCGACGCGACCGCGTTCCCGGCCCGGGACGGGGTCACCCGCGAGCTCGCACTCGTCAAGGTGCGCGCCACCGGGGATCGCTACGGCGAGCTGCTCGACGTGGTGCAGCTCTATCACGCGTCGGTGGTGGACGACGATCCCGAGGCCACGATCGTGGAGCTCACCGGCTCCGAGGCCTTCGTGCTGTCGTGCATCCGGGCGCTCGAGCGGTTCGAGATCCTGGAAGTGGCCCGGAGCGGCGCCGTGGCGCTCGAGGCGGGTCTGACCGAGGCCGGCGGGTCCGTGCCGGCGAACACCTAACCTGAGTCACCCTGAGCGAAGCGCGGGGAGCATGCGTCGGGGCCTGGCTCCTTCGCTGCGCTCAGGATGACTCGTTGACGAGAGCGGAGCGATGACGAACGATCCCGTGCGCGTGTACTACGACGCCGACGCCGACCGCGGCCGCCTCGCCGGCCGCACCTTCGCCATCATCGGCTACGGCAGCCAGGGGTACGCCCACGCCCTCAACCTGCGGGACAGCGGCGCCAAGGTCATCGTCGGGCTGCGGAAGGGTGGGGCGTCGTGGGACAAGGCCAAGGCGGCTGGCCTCGACCTCCGGACCGTGGCCGAGGCCGCGGCCGCGGCCGACGTGATCATGATGCTCACGCCCGACCAGGATGGGCGGGCCATCTACGAGGGTTACGTCGCCCAGGGATTGAAACCCGGCAAGACGCTGATGTTCGCCCACGGGTTCAACATTCACTTCGGCGAGATCGTGCCCCCGGCGGGTGTCGACGTGTCCATGGTGGCTCCCAAGTCGCCCGGGCACCTCGTGCGGAGCGAGTTTGAAGGCGGCCGCGGCGTGCCGGCGCTGGTGGCCGTGCAGCAGGACGCGAGCGGGCAGGCGCTGGCCAACGCGCTGGCGTACGCCTCGGGCATCGGCTGCACCAGGGCCGGCGTCATCGAGACCAGCTTCCGCGAGGAAACCGAGACCGATCTCTTCGGGGAGCAGGCGGTGCTCTGCGGCGGCGTGACCGCGCTGGTCAAGGCGGGGTTCGAGACGCTCACCGCGGCCGGCTACCGACCCGAGATGGCCTATTTCGAGTGCCTGCACGAGCTCAAGCTGATCGTGGACCTGATGTACCGGGGCGGGATGCAGTTCATGCGGTACTCGATCAGCGACACGGCGGAGTACGGTGACTACACCCGCGGGCCCCGCGTCGTGACCGACGAGACCCGGGCGGAGATGCGGCGGATCCTGGATGCCATTCAGGACGGCTCGTTCGCCCGCGAGTGGCTGGCGGAGAACCGGAACGGCCGGCCCAACTTCGAGCGGATGCGGCTGGCCGACCGGAACCACGAGATCGAGCGGGTGGGGGCGCAGCTCCGCGCGATGATGCCATGGTCGGAAGAGGGCAGGGCCGCGACCGCGCAGCGGACAGCGGAGCCCAAGGCGCCGGCGGCGCGGAAGGCGGCGACCGTCTCGTGACGCCCCCGCGGACCCTGTTCGACAAGTTGTGGGACGCCCACGTCGTGAGCGGGGGCCGGGGCGACGCGCCCGCGCTGCTCTACGTGGACCTGCACCTGGTCCACGAGGTCACCTCGCCGCAGGCGTTCGAGGGGCTGCGTCTGGCGGGCCGCCGGGTGCGCCGGCCGGACCGGACGGTCGCCACCGTGGACCACAACGTCTCCACGGGGGACCGGCGGCTGTCGATCGCGGACGAGGTGTCGGCCCGGCAGGTGGCGGCGCTGGTCCGGAACGCGCGCGAGTTCGGCGTCGAGCTGTTCGATCTGGAGAGTCCGGAGCAGGGCATCGTTCACGTGATCGGCCCCGAGCTGGGACTGACGCAGCCCGGCATGATCATCGTGTGCGGCGACTCGCACACGTCCACCCACGGCGCCTTCGGGGCGCTGGCCTTCGGCATCGGCACCAGCGAGGTGGAGCACGTCCTGGCCACCCAGTGCATCGTCCAGTCCCGGCCGCGCACGATGGAGGTGCGATTCGAGGGCGCGCCCTCGGCGGGAGTGACCGCGAAGGACCTGGTGCTGGCGCTCATTCGGCGGATCGGCACGGCGGGCGCCACCGGGCACGCGATCGAGTACACCGGCGCAGCCATCCGGGCGCTGTCCATGGAAGGTCGGATGACGGTGTGCAACATGTCCATCGAGGCCGGCGCGCGCGCCGGCAT
>JBOHSB010000485.1:0-13595 GCA_050733015.1 Gemmatimonadales bacterium | reverse complement strand
GCGCCGCCGATGACGATGTTCTGCGGGCTGGTCCGCTTGAGCCACACGGTGTAGACCAGCACGTAGAACAGGAGGCCGCTCAGGGCCAGCCACGCGCTCAGGTGGTTGACCTGGTACCAGAACACGGCGAACGCCGCCAGGCCGAGCCCGACGCCGAAGGCGAGCCCGAACCCAGGCGAGATCCGGCCGGCCGGGATCGGGCGGAGCCGGGTGCGCGCCATGCGCAGGTCGATGTCCCGGTCGAACCACATGTTGATGGCGTTGGCGCCGCCGGCCATCAGGTAGCCGCCGGCCAGCACCCACAGGATCTGGCTCACGCTGGGGAGGCCGGCCGGGGTGATGAACATCGGGGCGATGGTGGTCACCAGCAGCAGCGAGATGATCCGGGGCTTGGTGAGGGTGATCAGGTCGGCCGCCAGGGACGGCACGCGGGTGGCCGGCGGCTCTGCCTCTACCGGCTCAGGCAGCGCCGGGGTGCGGGCGGAGCGGAACGCCAGCACCACGAGCGCCGCCCAGACCAGGCTTCCCACCAGCAGGTGCAGCACCCTGAGCCCGGGCGGCAGCAGGTTGAGCACCATCGCCGCCGCGACGCCGATCTGCGCCACCGTCGCGGCCAGCACCAGGGTCGCCGCCCGGCCCAGCCGCCGGCCGGCCGGATCGGCACGGCCGCTCACCCGGCTGACCATCACCGCGGCCAGACCGAGGAAGGCAAAGGCGAGCACCCGGTGAGTCCAATGGAGCGCCGCCAACGGTGCGGCCGGCGGAAGCACCCCGTTCCCGCACAGAGGGAAGCCAAGACACAGCAGTCCGGCGTGGAAGTTGGCCACCTGCGCCCCGAACAGGATCACCACGAACCCGAGCGCGGCTGTCGCCAGGACCAGCCCATGGTCCGGATGCCTTCCGTTCTTCCCCCCTTCCGTCGTTCCGCCGTTCCGCCGTTCCGCCGTTTCGTCCTCTCGCCCGGCCCTCAGCCCCACCGTCATCAACACGCCCAAAAGCACCATCGCGTTGGCCAGGTGGGTGATGATGACCCAGGGCGGCAGTGCCAGCTTGACGGTGACGGCGCCGAGCAGCACCTGCACCACGAGCAGCGCCAGCGCGAGCAGGGCGGGGGTCCGGAGCGACGGTTCGTCGCGGTGCCGTCGCCACGCCACGATGGCCACGGCAAGCACCACGAGGCTCACCAGCGCCGCCACCCAGCGGTGGCCGATCTCTATGAGGGTGGGGAGATCGAGGGGCGGAAACCACTGTCCGTCGCACCGGGGCCAGTGGTCGCCGCAGCCCATGCCGGATCCGGTGATCCTGACGACGCCCCCGAGCACGATGAGGCCCAGGGCGAGGGTGGCGCCGGTCCAGGCCAGCCGGCGTAGCACGCGCGCCCGGTCGGGGGTGGAATCCATCATATCGCCGGGAAAGAACCCGTCCGGCAGAGCCTTGTCAAGGCTATATTTACGCCATGTCCACCCAACGCGATGCCTGGGGGGAGCGCCTCCCCAGACACCTTGGTCTGCCCAGCGCCATCGCGGTGCTGGTGGGCTCGACCATCGGCAGCGGAATCTTCCGGGTTCCGGCCGGCGTCGCCGAGCGGTTGCACGATCCCGGACCGGTGCTCCTGGCGTGGGTGGTGGGCGGACTGGTGGCCTTGTTCGGGGCGCTCACCTACGCCGAGCTCGCCGGCGCGCTGCCGCGCTCGGGCGGCGTGTTCGCCTACATCCTGGAGGGGTTCGGGCCGCTGCCGGCGTTTCTGTTCGGCTGGTCCGAGCTCACCGTCATCCGCGCCTCGGCGCTGGGTGCGATCTCCACCATCTTCGCCGAGTACCTGGGCTACTTCATTCACCTCACGCCCGAGCAGGTCCGCTGGGTGGCGGCCGCGGCCATCCTCTTCGTCGGCACCATCAACTACCTCGGCGTGAGCAGCGCGGCCGTGCTGATGAACCTGACCACGGTCGCCAAGTACGGCGCGCTGGCGGCGCTCGGGCTGCTCGCGTTCACCGCCGGCAACGGCAGCGTCTCGCACTTCACGCCGGCCTGGCGTGGCGGGCTCGACCTGTCGCTCATCGGGACCGCGCTGATCGCCATCATGTGGACCTACGATGGCTGGGCCGACCTGTCGTTCGTCGGGGGCGAGGTGAAGAATCCGGCCCGGACCATGCCGCTGGCCCTGATCCTGGGCACGGCGGCGATCGTCCTGGTGTATCTGCTGCTCAACGTCGCCTACATCTATCTCGTACCGCTGCGCGAGATGGCCGGCGCCAAGCTGATCGCCGCCACCGCGGCGGACCGGATCACCCTGTTCGCCGGGGCCGGCGGCAGCGTGGTCTCGGGCGTCGTGATGCTCTCGTGCTTCGGCTCGCTCACCGGCTCCATGATCACGGGACCCAGGATCTTCTTCGCCATGGCGGACCGCGGCCTCTTCTTCCAGGCGATCGCCCGGGTGTCGCCGCGGTTCCAGAGTCCCTCGGTCGCGATCTGGCTCGCCACCGTGCTCGGCGTGCTGTACGTCCTGTTCAACGACTTCCAGCAGCTGGCCGACAAGTTCATCCTGGGGATCTGGCCGTTCTACGCGCTGGCCGTGGCCGCGGTCTTCGTCCTCCGCCGCACCCGTCCCGACCTGCCGCGGCCGTACCGCACCTGGGGCTATCCGGTGGTGCCGATGCTGTTCCTGGTGGCGTCGGTGGCCATGGTGGTGAACGCGCTGTGGACCGACCCGGTGAACACCGGCATCACGTTCGCGATCATCCTCGCCGGGATTCCGGTGTACTTCATGTGGCGGGCATGGAGCGGGCGGACGCTCGGCGCATCGGCCGAGGGGGCGACCGCGGACTGAGCCGGGGTTGAGGGTGAGAGGGTACGGCCGGTTCACCACGGAAGCACGGAAAGGAGCAACGACTTTGTGGGTGTGCTGTTGACCACCTGCTTCCTCCGTGCTGCCTCCGTGTCTTCCGTGCTTCCGTGGTGAATACCGCAGCGATGTTGACCACGGACACGTCCTACCCCAGCACCCGCACCTCGACCGCCAGGTCCGCCGCCCGCACGCTGTGCGTCAGCGCGCCGATCGACACGAAGTCCGCCCCCGCTTCCGCGTAGCCGCGAACGTTGGCGAGCGTGATGCCCCCCGTCGCCTCGATCTCGATTCCGGGCCGCAGCTCCCTCGCCCGCCGGCCCCAGTCCGCCACCGTCTCGGGCGTCTGATTGTCGACCAGGAGCCGAGTCGCGCCCGCGGCGCAGGCCTCCTCGAGCTGCCCGGGCGACTCCACCTCCACGTACAGCGCCGTCACCCCTCGCCGCCGCGCCTCCTCCAGCGCCCCGGCGAGCGTGCCGCCCCCCCTCGCCACCGCCTGCCAGTGGTTGTCCTTGACCATCACCGCGTGGCTCAGGTCGGCCCGGTGCGGGGCGCCGCCGCCCGCCAGGACCGCCGCGACGTCGAGCGCCCGGAGACCGGGCGCGGTCTTCCGGGTGTGAAGGATCCGGCAGCCGGTGCCGGCGACCGCATCGACATAGGCACGGGTCGCTGTAGCGATCCCCGACGCGCGCTGCAGCAGGTTGAGCATCGGCCGCTCCGCGCGCAGGATGCGCGCGAGCGACCCGCGCACCAGGCCCACCACGGCGTTCGGGCGCACCGTGCGGCCGTCCGGCGCGCGCCAATCGATCCGGCACTCGCACGCGCGGGCGACCGCGTCCGCGAACGCCGCGCCCGCCAGCACGCCGCCGCTCCGGTACTCGATGCTGCCCTCGGCGGCGAGGCCGGCCGGGATGGTAACGGCGGTGGTGATGTCGGTCTCGCCATCCTCGGCCAGGGCCAGGGCGGCGATGCGCTCGACGTCCGCGCTCACTTCCCCAGCGCGACCATGCGGTCGATGGCGCCCCTGCCCCGCGCCGCGATCTCGGGCGGCACGGTGATGTGGTAACGGTCGAGCGCGAGCGAGTCGCGCACGTTGGGGAGGGTGATGGTCTTCATGAAGGCGCACTCGGCCTCGGGGTCCGCCGCGATGAACTGCTTCTCCGGCGCCAGCTGCCGCATGCGGTGCATGATCCCGGTCTCGGTGGCCACGATGAAGCGGCGCGCCGGCCGCTCCCGCACGGCGCGGATCATGCCCTCGGTCGAGGCGATGTGGAGCCCCTCGGGCTTGATGTCGCCTCGGCCCATCTCGTAGATGAGCTGCCCGGCGCAGCCGCACTCGGGATGCACCAGCACCTCGGCGTCCGGATAGCGCTCCCGCGCGGCGTTCAGGGTCTCGGCGCGGATTCCCTTGTGCACGTGGCACTCGCCCAGCCACACCTCGACCCGCCGGTGGGGCCGCATCCGGCGCACATGCGCGCCCAGGAAGAAGTCGGGCAGGAACAGGATACCCTTGTCTTCGGGGATGGCATCGATCACCTCGAGCACGTTGCCGCTGGTGCAGCAGTAGTCGAGCTCGGCCTTCACCTCCGCGGTGGTGTTCACGTACCCGACCGCGATGTATCCCGGAAACTCCGCCTTCCACCGCCGCACGTCGTCCGCCGTGATCGTCGCCGCGAGCGAGCAGCCGGCCTTGAGGTCCGGCAGGAGCACGCGCTTGGCGGGCGAGAGGATGGCCGCCGTCTCCGCCATGAAGTGCACGCCGGCGAAGATGATCACCTCGGCCTTGGTCGCCGCCGCCTGACGCGAGAGGCCGAGCGAGTCGCCGACATAGTCGGCCACATCCTGGACCTCGGGCCGCTGATAGTTGTGGGCCAGCACCACGGCGTTCCGGCGCTTGGCCAGCGACCGGATCTCCGCCTGCAGCGCCGCGATCTCCTCGGGGCTCTCATCCAGGCGCTCGATTACCGGGAGGGAGAGGGAGCTCATCAAGGTCGCCCGAACGCGGTCATGCCGTCTCCCGCTTGAGCGCCGCGGGCGGGTAGTCCGCCCGGCGGTGGCCCCCGCGGCTCTCGCGCCGGCGCCGCGCGGCCTGGGTGATGAGCTGAGCGACGAGCAGCTGATTGCGGGTGCGCCACGCGCCCGAGGGCGTGGCCTGGGTCAGCCGCTCCAGCTCGCCCTCCGCGTGCAGCAGCGAGGCCTCGGTGCGCTGCACGCCGACGTCGGCGGTCATGGTCTCGCGCATGGCGGCCCGGATCGACTCGCACCGGTCGTCGTCGCCGGCGTCTCGGGCCGGCGCCGGCTGCCCGGCGGGCGGCGCCGCGAGCGCGGGTGCCGGCGAGGCGATGACCGATCGCCCGGTGCGGTCGGCGAACACGAGTCCCTCGAGCAGCGAGTTCGACGCCAGCCGATTGGCACCGTGGACCCCGGTGGACGCCACCTCGCCGGCCGCCCACAGGCCTGGCAGGCTGGAGCGCCCCTCGAGATCGGTCTGGATGCCGCCCATCGCGTAGTGGAGCGCCGGCGCCACCGGCAGCAGGTCGCGCGCGGCGTCGAGTCCCTGCCGGGCGAGCATGGCCGTGATGCCGGGGAAGCGTGCGGGGAAGTCGGCCACCTGGCGCGCGTCGAGCCAGGCTCCGCCCGCGGCGTCCGCCGCCGCGACCGCGCGCGCCACCACGTCGCGCGGAGCCAGCTCCGCCCGCGGATCGGCGTCGAGCGCGAACCGCCGGCCGTCCCGGTCCACCAGCAACGCCCCGGCGCCACGCACGGCCTCGGAGATGAGCGGCGCCGGGTTCACGGCGGGAAGCTTGAGAGCGGTGGGATGGAACTGGAGGAACTCGAGATCGCGGAGCCGGGCGCCGGCCCGGTGGGCGAGCGCCCAGCCGTCGGCGGTGGCCACCTTGGGGTTGGTCGTGACGGCGTACAGCTGGCCCACGCCGCCGGTCGCGAGCACGACGGCCGAGCCGAGGATCGGTCGGCTCTCCCGGCCGCGGGGCAGCGCCATCACGCCCGCGACCCGTCCGTCGTCCAGCAGCAGGCCGGTGACCTCGGTATGCTCGAGCAGTTCTACCATGGGATGCTGCCGGACCACCTGGGCCAGGCAGCCGATCAACGCCGCGCCGGTGCGATCGCCGCCGGCGTGGATGATCCGGGCCCGGGTGTGGGCCGCCTCGAGCCCGAACCCGAGCCGCCCGTCGGGCCCGCGATCGAACCGGGCCCCCAGGGCAAGTAGCTCGTAAATCCTGTCAGGGCCTTCGCTTGTGAGGATGCGGACGGCCTCGGGGTCGGCCAGGCCGTCGCTGGCGGCGAGGGTGTCAGCCGCGTGCTGGCTGGGGCTGTCGCCGGGCCCGAGGGCCACCGCGATGCCGCCCTGGGCCCACGCGCTGGCGCTGTCGGCCAGGGTTTCCTTGGTGACCAGGATCGCCGCCTGCCCCTCGGAAGCGAGCCGCCAGGCCGTCCAGAGGCCGGCAATGCCCGTTCCGACGACCACGGGGCGAGGGGGGGTCATGGCGGGAAATATAAGGCGGTTGGGCGGACGGTCGGACGATCGGTGGACTTCATCCCGAGCGGAGCGAGGGATCTACCTCCCCGTACTTCGATAGCGGCGCAGCAGATCCCTCGCTCCGCTCGGGATGACGTAGCTTCCTCGGGATGACGTTGCGTCATCCGACCGCCCGAGCCCCGCGTGCCCCCTATCGCCCGTTCGTCCTCTCGCCCTATCGCCCTCCCTCACGTCGTCACCCGAGCCAACAGCACCAACCCCGCGAGCAGAAACACCATGTTCGGCAGCCACGCCGCCACCGTCGGGTCGATGACCCCCCCGGCCCCGACCGCCTTCATGATCTGGGTGAGGAGCAGGAACATCACCGTCGTGCCCAGGCTCATCGCTATGCCCACCGCGGCGCCGGCCCGTGGCGCCTGGACCGCGAGCGGGGCCCCGAACAGCGCGATGATGAAGCAGGTGGCCGGCAGCGCCAGCTTGAGGGCCTGCTCGACGATCAGCTTGTTGGCGTCGTTGCCCGACCGCTTGAGCCCGTCGATGTACCGGCCCAGCTCGGCGTAGCGCATCTCGTCCGGCGCCTTCGATTCCGCGAGCAGGTCCGCCGGAGCCTGGGTGAGCGCGCGCAGCTGCATGGTCTTGAAGGCGAAGCTCACCTGCTGGCTGGGGCCGACCACCACCCGGCTGGTCCCGTTCCGGAGCCGCCAGCCGCTCCGGGGGCGGTCGTAGCTCGCGCTGTCCGCCGTGATGATCAGTCCGGGGTAGCGTACCCCGTCGCCTGGCCGCTCCAGCATGAGGCCCTTGAGCTGCCGGGTGCCGACCTCGAGCGACCGCACCGTGTAGACCCAGCCGGCGTCGCCCCGGTACACGAAGTTGTAGCGCGAGCTGGTGGAGCGCGGAGGCCTGGCCTTCTGCAGCTCCATCTGGCGCGCCGTCGCGCCCGGCGCCATCTCGCCCACGGCGAACGCGAGGAACGTGGCCAGCGTGGCCGCCAGGAAGATCGGCGCGGTCACGCGGTAGAAGCTCAGGCCGCCGGCCTTGGCCGCCGTGAGCTCGGAGTGCCGCCCCATCGCGCCGACCGTGAAGACCGTCGCGAACAACACCGCGGCCGGCATGACGATGAACGCGTTCTCGGGGATCGAGTAGATGTAGCTCACCAGGATCTCGCGCGTGGTGAGCCCCCGGTCGAGCAGCTTGTTCAGCGTGTCGGTCAGGTTGATCAGGATCGAGACCAGCGGAAACCCCAGCGCCGTCAGGAAGAAGATCCGAAACCAGCTGCCGAAGACGTACCGGTCCAGCGTGCTCGGCAGCACGGTCACATCCCCTCCGTCGGCGCGGGGCCGCGGCGCCGGAGTCGGCGGAACAGGTGGCGCACGCCGTCGAGAATCTCCTGGAAGTCACCGCCACGAGTGGAGCCGGACTCCCGGCTCACGTGGAACAGGCCGATGACCCCGATGACGGTGAGAAAGATGTTGGGCGCCCACATCGCCTCCCACGGCGACACCAGGCCCCGGTCGGCCAGGCTCTCGCCCGCCGTGAGCCCGATGTAATGAATCGAGAACAGCAGCAGCCCGCCGCCGATCACCAGCCCGATGCCGCCCCGCGGGAACCGCAGCGCCATCACGATGCCGATGATCACGAACGAGATGCAGGCAAAGCTGATGGAGTACTTCTTATGGACCTCGACCTCGAACCGGTCAGCCCGGCGGTCGGCTTCGGTCTCCCGGTCGGCCGCGGTGGCCACCTGGGCCCAGTTGGAGAGCTGTGGACGGACAATCAACGGATTGGGGAAGGTCGGCGGCGTCTTGGGCACGGCCAGGCCTGGCCGCTGCCCGGGCCTCCCGACCGGCGGGCGGGCCTGAAGCGGCACCGTCCCGGGGCCTCGGCGGAGCGTCGAGCTTCGCGGCACCGGCTTGCCAGCCGGAAGCTTCGATGGCTGCTGGGCCCCCGGGAGCCGGGCCTTGGGCGGCAGCGGCCCCGGCAGCTGCGCGCCAGGACGCCGCATTCCCGGCGAGGCGCCCGGCGACTGCGCCCCAGGCTGCTGCGGCGTTCCTCCCAACGGGCCAGGCTCGTAGTACCCAGGTGGCATCTGCGGCGTGACGGTCGCCCCCTGCTGGGCCACCTGGTGCCCCGGGGGCTGTGCGGGAGGCGGCGGCTCCGCCGTCTTGGACAAGGCCCCCTGCGCCCGATCGAGCCACCCGCAGTAGGTCGGCAGACGGGGCGCCAAAGTGTCCGGCGGCGACGAGGGCAGGGCCGGCAGGTGCAGCAGCACTCGCAGGTCGGACCGCAGCAGCCCCTCCCGATCCCTCATGGCATTGCGCTCATCGGTCCGGGCGTCCCCAATTACCGAGAGCATCTCGCAGGTGCTCATCTCACGGTCGCCCCGCACCGTTTCGCTGCTGTTCCGGACCAGCTCGTCGTACACGTCCTTCACCCGGATGTCGTTGACCCGGTAATAGGTGAGCTGGAAGCTCAACGGGTCGCTCGGGCGGTACTGGTGGATGCTGCCGTCGAACAGGCGGAGGTTGAGGTCGGTCCGGCCCTCATTGTAGGCCATGCGGCCGCTGTCCGCATAGATGATCCGGCGGCTGGTCTCGCCGCCCATGTCGTAGATGGTGATGTCCTTGAGGCGGCCGGTGGCCGCGTCGATGCGGCCGGCCCGGAGGAAGTACTGGGACGGCGGAACCTCGTTGATCACCTGCTCCCGGAGCTCGAGGGTGGGCTTCTTCCGCCCGATGTCGATCAGCAGGCCCCGGAGCCGCGCGTTGGTCCGCGGCAGCACCTGGTCCACGAACGCGAAGTTGATCGCGGCCATGACCACGCCCCAGGCCAGCACCGGGGTCAGGATCTGGTAGACGCTGATCCCGCTGGCCCGCATGGCGGTGATCTCGTTGTCCGCCGCGAGGTGGCTGAAGGCGTACAGGACCGCCAGCAGCACGGCCATGGGCAGGGTCATGGCCACGATGAACGGCAGGCTCAGCGCGAATACCTCGGCGATGACCCCCCAGGGCAGTCCCTTCCCGACCAGGGCGCCGAACTTCTTGGCGATCTGGCTCAGGAGCATGAGACTGGTCAGCGCGGCGAGCCCGAACAGAAACGGCGCGACGAGCTGGCGGAGCAGGTATCGACTGAGCAGGCGCACGATGGCTAACTCGTATGGTTGTAAGGAGTTGTTCGGCGCATTATATTGGCGTGATCCATCATCCTCAAGCCTCGTCGTGATCCTCTAGAGTGACACGTCTCCTGGTCGCCCTGGGCTGCCTGGTCTGGCTGCCTCGGGTGCTCTTTGCGCAAGCTGATACGACGGCGCTGGGCGTTCGGTTGCGCTTCGAGCAGCCTCCGCTCGTGCTCCAGCAGCCGGCGGTGCTCCGGGCCTCCTGGATGGGCGCCCCGCGTGCCGCGCCCGGCGTCCGGCTGGCCGCGTTCGACGGCGCAGTCGCCGCCTCGGCCGCCGCCGAGCGGGCCGACCGCCGGCTGGCGCTGCGCCTCCGCAATCTGTACGGCATCGCCGACCTGGCGCCCTCGGAGGAGGAGGCCGAGGGGCAGCCCCGCCGCCGCAACCTGCTCGGCCTCCCTACCAAGTATGCCGACCTGACCCTGGACGGACAGGCCCGGCTCGAGATCCGGACCGACCGGGTGCGCGAGGAGCGCTGCACCGCCGCCCTGTCGCTGGACCCCAACTCCGGCTGCCGGGGCGGGTTCAAGGCGCCCAGCCTGGACAACCAGGTGAGCGTCCGCTCCAGCGGTCTGCTGGGCCAGCGGGTCCACGTGAACATCGACTTCGACACCGAGCGGGACTACTCCAGCAATCAGAACGTCCAGGTCTACTATGAGGGACTGGAAGACGAGATCGTGAAGCACGTGGACGTCGGCACCGTGGTGTTCCAGCCGCCGCCCTCCCGCTTCATCACCGCCGCCGTGCCCGCCAACAACTTCGGCGTGAACGCCACCTTCGAGGTGGGGCCCGTAACGCTGCAGACGCTCGCGGCCACCCAGAAGGGCAGCGTGGTGGCGGAGCGGACCTATACCATCGGGCAGACGACCAGCCAGGCGCAGGACCGGCAGGTCCGCGATCTGGACTTCGAGAGCGGCCGGTTCTTCTGGGTGGTGGACCCGGACAGCCTGCCGGGCTTCCCGGCCCTCGACATCCTCAATCTGGCACCCCAGACCCTGTCTCCGGCGTACCGGCCGAGCCAGGTGCGGATCTACCGCTACCGGGCGGCGGCCAGCAAGAGCGGGGTGAACCCCAACCTCGGCGGGATCACCGCGCTGGCCCGGCGAAGCGACAGCCCGCAGCAGTTCGGCCCGGTCCGCTGGGAGCTGCTCATCCAGGGCACCGATTACTTCCTGGACGAGTCCGGCTTGTGGATCGTGCTGGGCACCAAGCTCGACCAGAACGACTATCTCGCCGTGAGCTACCGGACCACGGGCAACAACGTGATCGGCACCTTTCCCGAGGCCGATCGTGGCGTGGTCGGGAGCCAGGCCCGGGACACGCTCGAGCTGATCGTCCAGCCGCAGCAGGGCCCCACGCTCCCCACGTTCCGCTACGAGATGCGGCAGGTCTACCGGGTGGCCGGCGCCGATCTCGACGCCAGCTCGCTCAAGGTCGGCATCACGCTCAACCGCTCGGAGCGCCCGCTCTCCGGCAACGCGGAGACGTACCTGCAACAGCTGGGCCTCTCGACCCCCAGCGACGCGACCGTGTTCGACCGCACCAACCGCCTGTTCCCCCGGCAGCAGGACCCCCAGGCATCGGACGTGGTGCGCGAGTCGTACATCATCTTCCCGCACCTGCAGCCGTTTGCCGACCCGGCCAAGCTCACCCCCACCGAGGCGTCCGACTCGCTCTATCGAACACCGCTGTTCCTGCTGCTGTCCCAGGGGCCGCCAGCCAAGTTCGCGTTCCGGCTGCAGTACAACGCCACCGGCGGCGGGGACCGGTCGACCCTCAACCTGAACACGCTGCAGCTGCGCGAGAACAGTGAGCAGCTCTTCGTCGGCGGACGCAAGCTGGTCCGCGGGGTGGACTACTCCATTTCGTACGACGTCGGACAGGTCACGTTCCTCAATCCCACCGCGCTGTTCGGCACCGGCTCGGCCCAGGTGACCGCGCGGTTCGAGGAACGCGGCCTGTTCGCGGTGGCGCCGACCACCATCCTCGGCATGGCCACCCGCTATTCGCTGGGCGATCGGGGCGCCATCAACCTCATCGGCATGTATCAGCGGGAGCAGAGCGCCTTCACCCGACCCGCCCTCGGCTTCGAGGCCTCGGCCAATCTCATCGGGGGCGTCAATACCGAGCTCCACTTCAAGCCGACCTGGCTCAACAGCGTCCTCAACAAGCTGGTCACGAAGGAGGCCGCGGCGCCCTCGCAGCTCGACGTCAACGCCGAGTTCGCCTTCACCAAGCCCGACCCCAACCGGTCGGGCCAGGCCTACCTGGAGGAGTTCGAGGGCGAGGCGGGCGTGGCCGTGAGCATGCGCGAGACCCAATGGGAGTTCGGCAGTCTGCCGCAGGAGGGCCTCGGGCTCGAGGACATCGGCTTCGCCGGCGGCTTCGACCGGGACGACGCGGTGGCGCTCACCTGGCAGAACCTGGTGCCCGGTCCCAACGGGCAGGCCCAGGAGCTCCACGCCCAGGACATCGACACGCTGATCCGCATCGCCGGCCGGGGGGATGAGCCGGAGACCATCATGTACATGACCCTGCACGCCGATACCGCCGGCGGTCTGGTGCAGCGCAACAACGCCTCGCGTTGGACCCAGCCCCGGCGTGACTTCCGGCCGCGGTGGCGCTCGATGGTCACCTCGCTCAGCCCCACGGGCCTCGACCTCAGCAACGACGACTTCCTGGAGTTCTGGCTGATCCAGCCGACCGGCCTGCCCGCCGATTCGGCCGGGGTGCGACTGGTGTTCGACCTGGGCACCGTGAGCGAGGACGCCATCGCCATCGCGCCCGATTCGTTCTCCGCGAACGGCGCCGACACCCTGTATACCGGCCGACAATACGTGGGCCTGGGCCGGCTCGACACCGAACGCAACGACGTCGGCATCTTCAACGCCGAGACCGACGACCTTGGCATCCTGGGCGACCGGCCGGACACCATCGAGGAGGTCGGGCTGGGGCCGGTGCAGGAGCTGCCGCTGTGCCAGCGCACCCTCACCAGCGCGGTCCCGCTGTTCCCGTGGGGCGACCTGAGCTCACGCTGCACCAACGGTAACGGCGTGCTCGACACCGAGGACCTCAACGGCGACACCGGGCTGGACCTCACCGGCGCCAACGAGAACGTGTTCCGGTACGTCGTGAATCTGGCCGCGAACGACTTCTACGTGCGGGACGGCGTCACTACCGTTGACGCCCAGGGGCGCAGCGTCACCTGGAAGCTGTATCGCGTTCCGATCCGGCAGCCCACCGCCACCGTCAACACGCCGACGCTCCGGCTGGTGCAGGACCTCCGCCTGACCGTCGTGACGCCGCCCGACGCGGGGCAGCCCGACATCGTCGCGCGGTTCGCGATGGCGCGGCTCCGCTTCGTGGGCTCGCCCTGGGTGCGGCGCTCGGACACGCCGATCCTCGGGCTCACCGGCGCCACCGGCGAGCCGCACGGCGAGATCGTCACCTCCGTCGTGTCCACCGAGAACAAGCTCGATCTCGGCTACGTCTCGCCGCCGGGCGTGACCGACAACGTGGCCCGGCGCGGCGGCGACCAGCAGTCGGCGGGGACCCAGATCAACGAGAAGTCGCTCCGGCTGATCGGGCGCGACCTCCGGCTGGGCGAGCGCGCCGAGGCCTACCTGCGGTTCCCGGCGGGCGCGCAGAACCTGCTGACCTACCGCACCCTCCGGGTCTGGATGCGGGGACGGGGCCCCGGCTGGGATGAAAACGACCTGCAGGCGTTCATCAAGCTCGGCAGCGACAACAACAACTTCTATCTCTACCGGGCGTCGGCGAAGTCCACCGACTGGACCGAGTTCGTCGTGGACCTCGAGACCCTGCGCCGGCTGCGGGCCGACGTGGAGAACCGGTGGCTGAGCGGACAGCCGCCGTCGGGCGCCGCCGAGTGCGGCACGCAGGACACCGGCGCGTACGTGGCGTGCGACGGACCCTACCTGGTGCACGTGGCCGATCCCGGCATCAATCCGCCCAATCTCGCGGCGGTGCAGGAGGTCTCCGGCGGCATCTACCGGGTGGCCCAGAACGTCACCACGCCCGAGTCGGAGCTCTGGATCGACGACATCCGGCTGGCCCAGCCC
>JBOHSB010000484.1:0-5988 GCA_050733015.1 Gemmatimonadales bacterium | reverse complement strand
GCTTCACCCCGACTCGCGTTAGACGAACACCCCCACCCGGAACCGCCAGATCCTTCCCAGCAGCTCCTCCAGCTGGCCTTGCGTCGTGAACACCTCGACTGCGGCCGCGGTGGCCGCGGAGTTCACCCCCCACAGCGCCGCCCGCTTGAGCTCGCCTTCGAAATCGGCCTGAACGAAGACCTCTTCGTTGCGGTTGTAGATGGTCGGGAGAAACGCCCCGAACTCACGCGCCACGCCGTTCGCGCCCGGTCCTCCGATCGCGATCGTCGGGTTCATGTGGAAGATCCGGTTCTCCAGGTACCACGCATCGCCCACCACGACGGCCCGCCGGTAGGCGTGACCGGCCCCGCGGCGGTCGATCTCGGACTTGAGGAGATAGGCCAGCGGCCGGTCGCGCTCCTCCGCCGTCAGCGACGTCCCGGTGACCAGCACGACGGTCTCTTCGGTGTCGACCAGCTTCATGAGGCGGCATTCCTCTCGCGCGTCATGGCGTAGCCGTGTCGGCGGGTGGCGGCGCGGTGCGCTGGTTCCGCTCGAACTCGCGCTCCCGCTCCTTGCGGATTCGCATGTCGCGGATCATCGCCTTGAACTCGTCCAGGTTCTCCGCCCGCTGCGCCGCGTACTGCAGGTCGGCCCGCAGATCCATCAGATGGTTGTACGCCCGATTCTGGTCCACGTTTCCCGTCGGAATCGGCAACAGGGCCAGCACGGCCGCGGGGATCTTGAGGCCGGCAATGTAGATGTTCTTCGAGTCGATCCCGAACTTCTTGCCCGCGATCTCCTTGGTCCAACTCGGCAGCGCCTGCGCGTTGGCCGACGGCTCGTTGGCGATCGAGTCCAGGTAGCCTTGCACGATCGCCGTCACGGCGCTGTCCACCAGCTCCGTGTGGCTCTTGCTCAGGCGCTTGGCCAGGTCCCTCGGCGGGAGCGGCAGGGGGCGGACCCAGAGCCGGCCGTCCGCGAGGCCGGGCCCGATGAGCTCGACTGGAGGCCTGGGCCGCGCCGTGGGGGTGCTCCCGGTGTCCACCCGGGTCGGGAGCGGCTTGGGCTCGGGCAGCACGGCGACCGGCTCGGGCTGCGGCCGGGGACGGAGGGCGGGACGCGACGGCCGCTCGCCCGCCACGCCGGGTCCGACCTTGCCTGCGGTGCGGGGCACGCGATAGGGCATCGGCACCGCGGCCGGCCCGTGGGCCGGCAGGGCGAGCATGATGAGCTGGGGCCGCCGGTGCGGAAGCGTCGGCTCGCGCCCGCCGACCCACCCAAACAGGAGCAGGCTGTGCACGGCCACGCTGGCCGCGATGGCGATCCACGGCCAGCGCCGCCTGGGCGGCAGGGCGATCTCAGGTGGCCGAAGCAAGCTCCCCTCGGTGGGTGGCCCCGAGCGTCTGCCCGAGACGTCCGGCCGCGGTCCGCAGCCGGTCGGCCCCGACGGTCAACGCGATGCGGAAGAACCCCTCGCCCGCAGGCCCGAATGCGCTCCCCGGGAGGACGACCACCCCGGTTTCCTCCAGCGCAAGCGTGGCGAAGGCCGCGGACGCCGTGCCGGCCGGCAGCCCTACCCACAGGTACATCGCCGCCTTGGGCGCCTCGAGCGTGAACCCGGCCTCCCGAAGCGCCGCCACCGCCGCGTCGCGCCGCCGCTCGAGCTCGGCGCGAATCGGAGCGACCAGCGCCTCGGCCTGGTCGAGCACGGCTGCGCCGGCCTTCTGAACTGCCAGGAACGGCCCGGTGTCGGTGTACGACTTGACCCGGGTGAGTGCTCCCACCAGCTCCGGCCGCCCCACCGCGAATCCGATCCGCCATCCGGTCATCGAGAAGCTCTTGGAGAGCGAGAAGAACTCGAGCGCGACCTCGCGCGCCCCGGATATCTCGAAGATGCTCGGCGCCCGATAACCGTCGAATGTCAGGTCGCAGTACGCGTTGTCGTACGCCAGCAGGATGCCGTGGCGGCGGCAGATCGAGACCGTGCGCTCCAGGTACTCCAGCGGGGCGATGGCGGCCGTCGGGTTGTTGGGATAGTTGATGAACACCAGCTTGGCCCGCCGGAGCACCGCATCCGGGACCTGCTCCAAGTCGAGCAGGAAGTTGTTCTCCGGCCGCAGCGGCGCGATGTAGGGATCCGCGCCGGCCAGGATGGAGCCGCCCAGGTATGCCTGGTAGCCCGGCTCCGGCACGATCGTGGCGTCCCCCGGGTTGACCACCGCGAACGGGAGGTGCGACAGTCCTTCCTTGGACCCGATGAGCGGCAGCGTCTCGGACATCGGGTCGAACCGGAAGCCGAAGCGCCGCTCCACCCAGCGGGAGGCGGCCTGCCGGAACGCGGGCAATCCCTGCTGGAACCCGTACTTGCTGTAGGCCGGGTCGCGCAGCGCAGCCGCCATGGCCTCGATCGCCACGGCCGGAGGAGGGGCGTCGTTATCGCCCGCCCCCAGGTCGATCACGTCCACCCCCGCCTCGATCAGGCGGCGCTTGATGGTGGGGATCTCGGCGAGGGGATAGCCCGGGAGCGCGTTCAGGCGCTGGCTGAATTCGATCATCGAGTGGTGCCGTCGTGAACAGGGTTGGACAGAATGCCGACGCCGGGGATCTCCACCTCGACGACGTCGCCGTCCTGGAGCCGCCCCACGCCGGCTGGTGTGCCGGTCGCGATGAGATCGCCAGACTCGAGCGTCATGATGCCGCTGATGTACGACACCAGAAACGGGATCGGAAAATGCATGTCGGTCGCGGGCGCGCGCTGCCGCTGCTCACCGTTCACCCGCCCGATCACTTCGAGCGCGCGCCAGTCGAGCCCGGTGCCGACGGCAGGACCGACCGGGCAGAACGTGTCGTAGCCCTTGGCCCGGCCCCATTGGCCGTCGGTCTTCTGCAGGTCCCGGCAGGTCACGTCGTTGAGACACACGTAGCCGCCGATCCCCTGCTCCGCCACCCGCTCGTCCACCCGACGGAGACGCGCACCGATCACCACGCCGACCTCGGCCTCGTACTCCACCTGGCGGGACGTCGGCGGGATCACGATCGCCTCCCCAGTGCCGATGAGGGCGCTCGGCGGCTTGAAGAACAGCATCGGCAGGGGCGGTACCTCGTTTCCCAGCTCCTTCGCGTGCGCCACATAGTTTCGCCCCACACAGATGATCTTCGAGGGCCGGACCGGGATCACGCGATGGCCCCGATCCCCTGCCGGGCGAAGAAGTCCTCGCACTTGGTCCGGACCTGCGACCAGGTGCCGATGATACGCTCCGCCCTCGGCAGGCCACCGAGCAGCAGCGGTCCGTACCGCTTGGTGACCACCCGGCTGTCGAGCAGGACCACGACCCCCATGTCCTGCCGGCTCCGGATGAGGCGCCCGAACCCCTGCTTGAGCTTGAGCGCCGCGTGAGGCAGCAGGTAGTTCATAAAGCCGTCCTGCCCCTCCTCCGCCAGGCGCTCGAGTCGCGCGGCGGTGAGCGGCTCGCTCGGAACCTTGAAAGGTAGCTTGTTGAGCACCAGCGTGCGGAGCGCACGGCCGGGCACATCCACCCCTTCCCAGAACGAGTCCGTGCCGAGCAAGATCGCGTTCTCCGCCTGGCGGAAGCGGCGCAGCAGCGCGTCTCGCGGGGCCTCTCCCTGGACCAGGATGGGCCATCGTGTCCCCAGCACGGCGCGCACCTCGTGCGCCGCCTTTCGGAGCGAGGCGTGGCTGGTGAACAGGACGAACATCCCGCCGTCGGACGCATAGGCCAGGTCGGTCACGACCTGCACCACGGCCGTGGCGTGCGCGTGCTCGTCCTCGCGCGGCTCGGGCAAGTCGTTGGGAATGCCGAACACGCATTGCGAGGGATAGTCGAACGGGGACGCGAACACCTCGCGCACGGTCACCGGCGAGTCCTCGCCCGAGAGACCGAGCCGGGCCTCGAGAAACCCGAACTCGCCACCGGCGGCCAGCGTCGCGCTCGTGAGCACCACCGTGTCCAGCCGGTCGAAGAGGAGTGACCGGAGCACCGGCGCGAGGTCGAGCGGGACGGCGGAGAGCGTGAAGTGCTGCGCCCGCGCCGCGCGCTCCATCCAGCGCACCGTGGGCGGGCCCCCGCCCGCGGGACGTAGCGTGCGGTTGAGGCCGTCGCACATCGCGTCGAGCCGCCGCATCACGGCCCGGAGCTCCTGCAGGATGGCGCCTCGCCGCTCGGTTTCCTCCGCTTCGGCCAGCCGGTCGGCGATCGTCTCGACCGACTCGCGCACCGCGCGGAACGCGCCCAGCGTCGCGTCGAGGTCGAATGCCAGTCCCTGGTCCCAGATCTCGTCGGTCGCGAAATCTTCGGAGAGCCGCAGCTGGCCGGCCGGCGCCTCGTCCAGCCGATTCATCAGCCGCTGGAACAGCGCCTCGCTGGCCCGGCGGGCATCGCCCAGGGCCGGCAGCAGCCGCTGCTGGAGCAGGTCCAGGCTGGCCCGGCTCAACCGATCGCCCCGCGTCACCAGCTCGTGCGCCAGGGTCGGTGCCAGCCCGCGGCCGTTCCGCTCGAATCGCGAGAGCAGCCGCCGGACCGCCCGGCTGCCGACCTGGACGCCGAGGTGTGACGCCGCCACGTCCTCGAGGTGGTGCGCCTCGTCGAGGACCAGTCTCCGATAGGGCGGCAGGACGGCCGCCTCCTCCCAGTTGTCCTGGGCCTGCCGCACGCTCAGGTCCGCCGCCAGCAGGTGATGGTTGACCACCACCACGTCGGCCTCGGCGGCGCGGCGGCGGGCGCGGAACAGGAAGCACTTGTCGAAGTGGGTGCACTTGAGCCGGGTGCACAGGTCGGCCTCGGCGCTGATCTCGTCCCACACCTCGGGCGAGGGTGTGACCGGCAGGTCGCTCAGGGTGCCGTCGACGGTGTGACCCGCCCACTCGGCGATACCGAGCAGCTCGTCGAGCTTGTCCTGCTCGAGCAGGGTCCGTTGGGAGGCCACGGCCTGATGCATGCGCGACAGGCAGAGATAGTTCCGCCAACCCTTGAGCAGGGCGAACGTGGGCGTGTACTCGCCGTCGCCCAGCGCGCGCCGGAGCAGCGGCAGGTCCTTGCCGACCAGCTGCTCCTGCAGGTTGATGGTGTTGGTGCTGACGACCGTGCGCTCGCCGTTGGCGCGCGCCCAGTGGAGCGCGGGAACGAGGTAGGCAAACGACTTCCCGACGCCGGTGCCGGCCTCGAGCAGCTGCACGCCGCCGTCGTTGTAGCCGTCGGCGATGTACGCCGCCATGTCCCGCTGGCTCCGCCGGTCCTCGTACTGGCCCAGTTCGCCGGCGACCGGCCCGCCTTCACCCAATGCCTCGACCACGCCGAACGGGTCGATCCGCGCTACTGGCCGGTCGTGCGGAACCTCGACCACGACGTAGAGCTCGGTGGCCGAGTTGTTGATGATCCCGAAGCCCACGCCGCCATCGTGCAGCCGGGCCGCCACGTTGAGATCGGGCCCCGAGGGATCCAGGCGGCCGCTCGGATGGTTGTGCAGCAGCATCTCCCCGCGCTGGGTCACGCCGGGCAGCGCCAGCACCATGTCCACCGTGCCGCGCGCCACCGAGCGCGCGGTGGTGACGACGCCGTCCCGATCCACTTGGGCGACGAAGGAGACCTCGCGGCCGCCGGCCTCGGCGATCTCGCCGGCGAGAAACGCCCGGACCCCGGGAGCGATGCGTTCGGAGGGATGAGTGGTCACGGTGTTCCTGGGCAGTGAACGTCTTGGAGTCACCCGGAGCGACGCGAAGGGGGCATGACCAGTCGCATGCCCCCTTCGCAGAGTTTACCCTGGGCGCGCGCCAGGGCTCAGGGTGACTCATGGATCATGAATCTAACCGCCCTACGTCTTGAGCTCCTTCTTCTTGGCGGCCGGAAACAGCACGTTGTTGAGTATCAGCCGGTATCCCGGCGAATGGGGATGCAGCGACAGATCGGTCGGCACGTCGCCGATCTGGTGCTGGGGATCCTCCGGATCGTGCCCGCCGAAGAAGGTCCAGGTGCCCTGGCCGTGCTCGCC
>JBOHSB010000483.1:0-16343 GCA_050733015.1 Gemmatimonadales bacterium | reverse complement strand
GCGCCACTCCGCGCGGGCGCGCGCGAGATCGGCGCGGAGGCCGAGCGCCGCGAGCGCGAGCTGTCGCCCGCTCCAGCGCCGATCGGCCGGCCGCGGCGACCACCGAGCCACCCAGGCCAGCACCCGGGGATCATCCAGGCTCCGGGCTCGATACTCGGACGGATGCGCGGTGAGATCGAGTGGCCGCGGGACGTACCGCGCGCAGCCGGCAAGGGCCAGCACCAGCGGCGCGGCGTACCGGCGCAGGCGGGCGCCGCGTCGCGCCGCGGTGGTCGGGCAGCCTCGGGCGTCGCCGTGACGCACGGTCACCCGCGGGGATGGAATTGCTTGTGCACCGATCGCAGGTACTCTCGATCGACGTGAGTGTAGATCTGCGTGGTCGAGAGGTCGGCGTGTCCCAGCATCTCCTGGACGGCCCGGAGATCGGCGCCGCCTTCCAGGAGATGGGTGGCGAAGCTGTGACGCAGGGTGTGAGGCGTGACCCGCTTGCGGATGCCGGCGCTGGTGGCCGCGCGCTTGACGATGCCCCAGGCCCCGACCCGGGACAGCGGCCGACCACGCGCGTTGAGCAGGACCCGGGCGCCGGTCGCGCCGTGGTCGAGCTCGGGCCGAACCTGGTGCAGGTAGACCGACACCGCGCCGATGACGGTGCGTCCGATCGGCACCAGCCGCTCCTTCCCGCCCTTGCCGAACACCCGGACCAGATTCTCGGTCAGCAGCAAGTCCGTCATGGAAAGCCCGCAAAGCTCGGAGACCCGGAGCCCGGCGCCATACCCGAGCTCGAGCAGGGCCCGGTCCCGCCAGGCCAGCGGCTGGTCGAGGTGCGGCGCCGCCAGGAGACCCTCCACCTCCCGGACCGACAGCGTGTCCGGGAGCACGCGCCCGCGCCTGGGCGACTCGAGCCGATCGCTGGGATCGGCCGGCACCCGCCCTTCGCCCACCAGGAACGCGTAATAGGTGCGAATGGCCGACACCTCGCGCCGGATGGTGGCGGCGCTGAGGCCGAGGTCCTTGAGCAGGTAGACGAACTCCCGCAGCAGCGGCCGGGTCACCTGTGCGGGCTCGCGCACACCCTTCGCGACCGCGAACTCGGCCAGGCGCCGCAGGTCGCGGAGGTAGGCCTCGACGGTGTTGGCGCTGTGTCCGGACTCGAGGGCGAGAAAGTCGCGGAAGCCCTCGAGGCCGAAGTCCCGCGCTGCGCACTCCCGAAAATCCGCGGCGGTCACGGGTCGCGCTGAAACTGGACCCGGTGCACGACGCCGGCCAGCTCGGCCGGGCCGATGCCGAGCAGCTCGGCGGCAAGGTGCATCAGCCTGGCCTCGTGCGCGCCGATCACCCCGTCGGCGAACGCCACGCTCCACAGCCGCTCCACGAGCTCCAGCCGCTCGGCCCGTCCCACCCGCTTGCGCAGCCGCCGGGCGTAGTCGGCGAAGCGGGTGCGCCGCTCCTCCTCTGGCGGCGGTGGCGGCGGCGTGCCGCCCGGGGGCAGGCCCCAGCGCGCGTGCAGGTGCTCGGCGATCAGCTGCCGATCGTCGGCGGTGAGCACGGGGTCGGCGTACGCCAGCTCCAGCACCACCAGGGCGGCCGCCTGCCGGGCCGATCCCTCCGCGATGTCGGTGCCGGCGAGAAAGGACGGCGCGGCTGGATCCAGCGCGTCGCGGGTCGCGTACAGCACGCGCTCGCGCCGGCGCTGGCGGGCCCGCAGCACGTACCAGGCGGCGCCTCCCGCCGCCAGGCCCAGCGCCACGATGCCGAGCGTTCGGTTGACGCCGGCGATGAGCGCCGTGATGCGGCTCCACTCCGCGCCGATAAACGCGCCGAGGAGGGTGATGCCGCCGTACCAGATGGCCGACGCGATGCCCATCGGCACGAAGGTGCGGACCGGTCCGAGGCCGACCAGGCCCGCGAACGGCGGAACCACCGCGCGGATGCCTGGAAGGAACCGGCTGAGGAAGATACCGATGACGCCGAACCGCAGGTACTCGCGCTCCATGATGGCGAGCGACCGCGGGGCCAGCAGCCGGCGGCCGGTGGTCGACGCGAACAAACGGCGCCCGTACCGGCGGGCGGCGAGATACACGCCCGCCGCGCCGGCGAGATTGGCGGTCCAGGTGACCAGGAAAACGGCGAGCGGAGTGGTGACGTGGCGGTGCGAGAGGAACGAGCCCAAGGCCACGGCGGCGTCGCTCGGGACCGGCGGGAGCACATTCTCCACCGCCGCGAGCAGCGCGAGGACTGCGTAGACGGCGGCGGAGGGGAGATGCGAGACCCAGTCCAGCAGGGACTCGATCAGCGGGCCTCCAGCACAGCGACGGCGATGACCGCGAGGCCCTCGCCCCGTCCGATGAATCCCATGCCCTCGTTGGTCTTCGCTTTCACGCTGATGGCCCCCGAGGCCACGCCGAGTCGCGACGACAGCGCGGCCGCCATGGCGGCCAGGTGCGGCGCGAGCCTAGGCTGCTCCGTGATGACGGAGCAGTCGGCCTGCGCGAGGGTGAGGCCGCGGCCGCGGACCAGCTCGTGCGCGGTGCGCAGCAGCTCCATCGAATCGGCGTCCTTCCACTGCGGATCGCTGTCGGGAAACAGCTGCCCGATGTTGCCCGCGCCCGCGGCGCCGAGGATGGCGTCGGTAAGGGCGTGCGCCACCGCGTCGGCGTCCGAGTGCCCGGCGAGCCCGCTGGGATGCGGGATGGTGACACCGCCCAGAACGAGCGGCCGCCCCGGGACGAACCGGTGAGAGTCGTACCCGATCCCCACCCGGGTCACGCGGCGACCGGCTCCTCGATGACGCTGTAGTCCTGGCGGCGCCGCATCGGACGGTAGCCGGCATCGTGAATGAGGCGGTCGATCTCGCCGAGGGTGGTGCGGTAGGTAGTGCCGGCCGCGGAGACGACGTTCTCCTCCATCATGAGGCTGCCGTAGTCGTTGGCTCCGAACCGGAGCGCCACCTGCCCCACCTTGTGGCCCATGGTGACCCAGGACGACTGGAGGTTGGGCACGTTGTCGAGCACCACCCGCGCGATCGCCAGCGTGCGGAGGTAGGTCACCGCGTCGCTCTTGGGATAGTGCGACATGCCCGGCGTGCCCTCGGGCTGCAGCGGCCAGCAGATGAAGGCGGTGAAGCCGCCGGTGCGCTGCTGCACCTCGCGCACTCGGAACAGGTGCTCGATCCGGTCCGCGTCCGTCTCCCCCAGCCCGTACATCATCGTGACCGAGGTCTTCATGCCCTGCCGGTGCGCTTCCTCCTGCACGCCCAGCCACTCCTCCGTCTGGGCCTTCTTCTTGGCCACGCGCTCGCGGATGCGATCCACCAGGATCTCGCCGCCGCCGCCCGGAATGCTGTCGAGCCCGGCGGCCTTGAGCTCACGCACCACCTCGGGCACCGGCAGGCCGAAGCGCTCGCTGAAGAACACCACCTCGGACGGCGAGAACCCGTGAATGTGGATCGGGTGGTGCCGCTTGATGTACCGCATGAGGTCGAGGTACCACTCGAACGGGATGTAGGGATTGTGCCCGCCCTGCAGCAGGATCTGCACGCCGCCGATGGCCTTGCACTCGTCGATCTTGGCCCCGATCTGCTCGAAGCTCAGCACGTAGCCCTCGGCGTGCTTGGGACGACGGTAGAAGGCGCAGAACTGGCAATCCGCGACGCAGACGTTGGTGTAGTTGATGTTCCGGTCGATGATGTAGGTGACGACCGGGTCCGGGTGGCGGCGCCAGCGCTCGGCGTCGGCCAGCTGTCCTAGCTCGAGCAGGGGGGCCTGCTGGTAGAGCTCGAGAAAGGCCTTGAATTCGCTTGAGGTGCGGTCTACAACTGTCATTGTGGCACCCTGTTACGTGATTAGCATGCGGCCAGCCGAGGTGCGTCGACATCCCGAGCAAAGCGAGGGACCGGCTGCATCGGCCACGAGCCATTCCCGGGCAAGATCCCTCGCTTCGCTCGGGATGACGATGCGGATCGGGATGACGACGCGGCTCGGGATGACGACCCGCCGCTCCCTAGGCCGCGGAGATGAACGACAACGACCCGTCCGGCACCATCCCCTCCTGCGCCAGCCGCCGGAAGAAATCGGTGAGGCCGGCGAGATGCCGATACGACAGCGCGTAGTCCAGGTCCCCGAGGTACGAGCGACACACCGATTCGACAACGCCGGTGGCACGCGCGGCGGCCGCCGCCAGCTCGTCGAGGTGGGCCAGCCCCCAGGCGCGCGATTCCAGCAGCCGCTGGTGCACGCCCTGCACCGCGTCGACGCCGGCATCGCGGCGGGCGGCCCATACGGCGAATACGAACGGGAGCCCGGTCCACGCCTTCCACTCGCCACCCAGGTCCACCCGCACCGGGTAGCGTTCCTGCGCGGCCAGCAGCAATGCCGCGTCGCCGATCACGAGCACCGCGTCGTGCGGCAGGCCGGAGAGCCCGTCGAGGTCCACGGCCTCCGCCCGCGCGGTCGCGTAGCGGGGCCGCACACCCCAGCGATGGCGCGCGATCAGGTCGAGCAGCAGCACCGACGTCCGCGACGACGCCGTGCGCAGCACGGTGCATCCGTTCAGGTCCTCGACCGGCCGGCGCGAGAACAGCGCGACGCTGTGGACCGGACCGTCGCAGGTGATCGCGAGGTCGGGCAGCAGATGATAGGCCGCCGCGTTGCGCGCATATTCCACCGCCGAGACGACACTCACCTGGAGCTCGCCGGCCGCGAGGAGGTCGTTGAGCTCGGAGGCGGTCCCGGTCACGAGCTCGGCCGCGACAGGCACCACGCCCCGATCGATGGCGCCGTAGACCGGATAGCAGTTGATCCACGGGATGCGGCCGAGCCTCATGCGGCGTGCACCACCGGCAGGCTGGCGCCTCGGCGCACCGACGGCTCGGGCGGCAGATCGTCGAACTGCTCGCGCACCGGGCGGTACAGGCTGTCGCGCTCCACCGGCCGCTTCCCCGCCCCGCGGATCAGCCGCACCAGCTCCAGATACGGCATGTGCATCTGGGTCTGCGCGCCCGCCTCGTGATAGACCCGCTCGTACACAACCGTGCCCTCGACGTCGTCGCAGCCGAAGCTGAGCGCGATCTGCGACAGGAACGGCGTCACCATGGGCCAGTGAGTCTTGACATGCGGCACGTTGTCGAGGAACAGCCGGGCGACGGCGATGTTCTTCAGGTCCTCGTAGCCCGTCGTGGCGGTCCCGACCCGCCCGAGCTCCTCGCCCAGCTCGTTGTGATCCGGATGATAGGCGAGCGGAATGTAGGTCAGGAAGCCGCGAGTCTCGTCCTGGAGCGCGCGCAGCATGGAGAGGTGTGCGATCCGATCCTCCGCGGTCTCGACGTGCCCGTAGAGCATGGTGCAGTTGGTGGGAATACCGAGCTCGTGGGCGGTCCGGTGGACCCGGATCCACTCCTCGCCGGTGAGCTTCCGCTCCGCGATGGTGGCCCGGACGGCGGTGCTGAACACCTCGGCGCCCCCGCCTGGCAGGCTGGTGAGCCCGGCCTCTCGGAGCGCGATGAGCACCTCCCGCTCGCTGGTGCGCTCGATGCGCGCCAGGTGGGCGATCTCGACCGCGGTGAGCGCCTTGATGTGCACGTCGGGATGGCGCTCCTTGAGCCCGCGCAGCATGTCGGTGTAGTAGCTCAAGCGCAGCTTGGGATGGAGCCCGCCGACGATATGGAACTCGCGCGTCGGCATGCCGCGGGCCTGCTCGGCCTCGTGGAACACCTCCTCGAGCGACCGGGTGTACGCCCCATCCTCCTTGGGCATGCGCGCGAACGAGCAGAACACGCAGGTGTTCCGCAGCACGCAGACGTTGGTGGGGTTGATGTGTTGATTCGCGGAGAACAGCACGCGGTCGCCGTTGCGGCGAGTGTTGGCGAAGTCGGCCATCCGGCCGAGCCCGAGGAGGTCGCTGCTGGCGTACAACCGAACGCCATCGTCCGCATTCAGGCGGTCTCCGGCCACGACCTTCTCGGCGATGGGCCGGAGGGTCGAATCCCTCAGCGCGAACGCGGCGACACCTTTCGACATGCTATCTCCTTGCAAGAGCGCGGGTAACACTTCGCAAATCTAGCCTATGCGGCCGCCGGTGGGCCAGCGGCCTCGGGTCCGTGCCGGAGACTGGAAACGCTCCGCCGGCTAGTCGTCCTCCACCGATGTACTCGAACGCCGACCCAAGATCACTCACGCCCTCGAACCGTCGTGAGAGGGTCCGAAAGCGTCGTCGACCCTGATGGAGGCGAGTGCGGTTCGCGCTTCGCTGGGGCCGGGACCCGGCGCCCGGCAACGAGCCGCCCCCGCTTGCAGCCCGAGCCACCGAGTATTCCGGCGGTGGCAAACCGGCAATTCGCCATCGATAGGGCGTACCCCCATCGACCGCACCTGCAGTGCGTTGGTGCCTCGAACACAACATCCCGGCCGTCGTGCCGGCGTTTGGGGCCGCCGCGCCGCGAGCCCCTGCGGCATTGGCTCGCGTTTGAACGCGTTGAGATTACGTTGCCCAACGTCCGCGTTTGGGCGCCCACCCATCGACCGCGTTGGCCGGCGTTGTCATCCGTTTAACGGTGCTGGTGGAGGTGGTAGCGTGCGTTGAGTTTATTAACAATCATGCACACCGGAACGGCCCCGCGTTTGGTTTGCCCACATCTATCAACAAACGCTTGCGGGCCAACGCGGAGCCCCTAGATTGGGAGGCACTTCGATCGGGAGACTGCGGTGGGATCCCAGCCTGACTATTCCCGCGCCGCCCTGGCGCGGTTCATCGAGTTCGTAGTCGCCAAGGGATTGGTGCATCCGGCCACCGCGCAGGGCTGGCGCGTGGCAACGGCGAAGGTGCTGGAGGACCTGTCGCCGCCAGAGCTGCAGGACGTGAGGACGATCGACGTCGAGTCCACCTTCAAGGGATTTCTCAACCGATATCCGGGGAGGCTCTCGCCGGCGTCCGTGGGAGAGTACCGCCGCCGGGTCCACCGGGCGATCGAGGAGTTCGTGCGCTGGATGGCCGATCCGGGGGCCTACGCATTCCGGCCGCCCGCCCGCCCGGCCAAGGCGGACGGCCGCCGGCGTCCCGACGCCGGTGTCGAGGCCGCAACACCACCGAACCGGTCCCGGGCGGCGGAGCGCCCTGCTCTGCCCCGGCCCAACAGCATGTCCCTGGAGTACCCGCTTCGCTCCGACCTGCTGGCCGAGGTGACGGTCCCGCGCGATCTCACGGTCGAGGAGGCGCAACGGATGGGAGCCTTCCTGCTGACCCTCGCCGTGGATTTCAGGCCCGTGCCGGCGGGAGAGCGCTAGGCGCCCGGCCTAGGCCCCCGGCCGTCGGCAGCCGTCACTCGCCGAGGAACTCCGCGACCGGCACATCGTGTCGATATGATCGCCGAGAATCTGACCGCCAGGGTCGCCAACACGACGATGCCGGCCGAGCGCGCACCCCGCGCGTCAGCCGGCATCGAATTCCACCCCGAACGTCATCGGAGCCTTACGCTTCCCACCTCTTCGCCGCGAGCGTCACGTTGTGTCCGCCGAAGCCGAACGAGTTGGACAGCGCCACGTCCACCCGCCGTTCCACCTTGCGGTTCGGGGCGCAATCGAGGTCGCAGCGCGGGTCGGGGGTGAACTGGTTGATCGTCGGCGGGACGACGCCACAGGTCGCCACCAGCAGGGACACGCCGAACTCGAGCGCGCCCGCGCCGCCGAGCAGGTGACCGGTCATGCTCTTGGTCGAGCCGAACACGAGCTTGCGCGCCTGCTCACCGAACACCGCCTTGACGGCCTCGGTCTCGGCCACGTCACCCTGCTCGGTCGAGGTGCCGTGGGCGTTGATGTAGCCCACGTCCTTGGGGTCGATCGCGCCGTCCGCGAGGCAGGACTTCATGGCCCGCTGGGCGCCCTCGCCGTTCTCGGGGGGGGAGGTGATATGGTAGGCGTCGCCGCTCGACCCGTACCCGAGCACCTCGCCCAGGATGCGCGCGCCCCGGCGCTCGGCGTGCTCCAGACTCTCGAGCACGACGATGGCGCCGCCGTCGCCCAGGACGAACCCGTCGCGGTCCTGGTCGAACGGCCGGCTGGCGGTCTCGGGCGAGTCGTTCCGGGTGGAGAGCGCCTTCATGTTCGAGAAGGCGGCGACCGTGAGGCCGGTGATCGCGGCCTCCGCGCCGCCCGTCACCATCGCGTCGGCGACGCCGTTCCGGATCATGTGGAACGAGTCGCCGATCGCGTGCGCCGAGGACGCGCAGGCGGACACGGTGGCATAGTTGGGTCCCTTGAGGCCGTAGCGGATGCTGACGAGCCCCGCGGCGATGTCCGGAATGAACATGGGGACGAAGAAGGGGGACACCCGGTCGGGGCCCTTCAGGATGTACGCGCTGCAGTTGTCCTCGTACGTCTGCATCCCGCCGATGCCGCTGCCGATGATGACCCCGGTGCGCTCGGGCGACGGGAACTTGCCCTCCAGCCCCGACTGGCTGACCGCCTGGTGGGCGGCCGCGAGCGCGAACTGCGCGAACAGATCGTAGCGGCGGGCTTCCTTCCGATCGATGTACTTGAGCGGATCGAAGCCCTTGACCTCGCAGGCGAAGCGGACCGACAGCTTCTGCGGATCGAACTTGGTGATCGGCGCCGCGCCGGGCGTGCCGGCGAGGAGCGCGGTCCACGTGGAATCGACGTCGGTTCCGACGGGGGTCACCAGGCCCAGGCCGGTGACCACGACGCGATGCGGCAAACTACTTCCCGATCTTCTCGTGGAGGTAGTTCATGGCATCCCCCACCGTCCGGAGCTTCTCGGCGTCCTCGTCCGTGATGTCGATGTCGAACTCCTTCTCGAACGCCATCACGAGCTCCACCGTGTCCAGGCTGTCGGCGCCGAGGTCCTCCATGAAGCTGGCCTCGCTGGTGAGCTTCTCGCGCTCGACGCCCAGCTCCTCGACGATGATGTCCTTGACCTTCTCTTCGACGTTGCTCATGTCGTCCTCGATTGGAGTTTCCCGCATACGGAGGTCAGATGACCATCCCACCATCGACCACCAGTACCTGGCCGGTCATGTATCCCGCCAGATCGGAGGCCAGAAACAGCACGGCGCCCGCCACGTCCTCCGGGCGCCCCAGGCGGCCCAGGGCAATGTCCTCTAATAATGTGGCCCTCGCCGCATCGGGCAAGGCGGCCGTCATGTCGGTCTCGATGAAGCCCGGCGCGACGCAATTGACCAGGACGCCTCGGCTGGCGTACTCCTTGGCCACCGACTTGGTGAAGCCGATCAGGCCGGCCTTGCTCGCGGCGTAGTTCGCCTGCCCCTTGTTGCCGGTCAATCCGACGATGCTCGTAATGTTGACGATGCGGCCGGCCCGCCGTTTCATCATGCCCTTGATGACGGCCCGCGTGGTGTGGAACGCGCCCTTGAGGTTGGCGTCCAGCACCGCGTCCCAGTCGGCCTCGGACAGCCGCAACAGAATGTTGTCCCGGGTGAGGCCGGCGTTGTTGACCAGGATGTCGATCGGTCCCAGGGCCGCTTCGGCGGCCGCGATGGCGGCCTCCACCTGAGCCCCCTGGGCCACGTCGCAGGCGAAGCCGGCTGCCCGCTCGCCGAGCTCCGCCGCGGCGGCCGCGGCCCGCGCCTGCTCGCGACCCACCACGGCCACCTTGGCGCCGGCGGCATGGAGCGCCCGCGCGATGGCGAGCCCGATGCCGCGGGTGCTCCCGGTGACGAAGGCGACCTTGCCGGTGAGGTCGATCACAGTCATGCGGTGGCCGTACGCGCGGGCTTCATCCCGAGCGAAGCGAGGGACCTGCTCCGCGTTGCTCGAGCCATTCCCAGGCAAGGTCCCTCGCTTCGCTCGGGATGAGGCGCAACGCCGCGAGGAGGTCTCATGCCAGGAATTTCTCCACCTCGTCCGCCGTCCCCAGCGGCAGCGCCGCGGCACCCGGGACGATCCGCTTGAGCAGTCCCGACAGCACGTTCCCGGGCCCGATCTCGAGAAATGTCGCCCCCGGTGCCAGCGCCGCGGCCGACTTCATGCACGCCACCCAGCGGACCGGAGCGGTGAGCTGATCCACCAGCAGGCGCTTGGCATCCATGCCGGTGCGCACCGCTTCCCCGCTGGCATTCGCGATCACGGGAAACGCCGGATCGGCAAACGCCAGGCCGGTGAGCGCGTCGTGCAGCCCGTCGACGGCCGGGGCCATGAGAGGGGAGTGGAACGCGCCGCTCACCTTGAGGGGGATGACCCGCTTGGCGCCGCGCGCCTTGCAGCCCTCGCCGGCCCGGGCGACGGCGGGCGGATCGCCCGAGACCACCGTCTGGTCGGGCGCGTTGAGGTTCGCGGCCACGGCCACTCCGTCCGCTCCGGACGCATCGTTGCAGGCCTGGTCCACCTGCTCGGTGGCGAGACCGAGGACGGCGGCCATGGCGCCGGGCCGCGCCTGGCCCGCCGCGTACATCAGCGCGCCCCGCCGACGCACGAGCGCCGCCGCCACGGTGGCGCTCACGGTGCCGGCCGCCAGATGGGCACTGTACTCGCCCAGGCTGTGCCCGGCCGCGGCGCCGACCGGGCCCACCCGGTCCTTGACCACGGCCCAGACGGCGGCGGAATGGGCCAGGATCGCCGGCTGGGTGTTGTGGGTGAGGGTGAGCTCGTCCTCGGGTCCTTCCCACATGAGGCGCGAGAGCCGGACGCCGAGCGCATCGTCGATGGCCGCGAAGGTCTCGCGCGCGACCGGAAAGCGCTCGGCGAGGTCACGGCCCATTCCCACCCGTTGCGCGCCCTGGCCGGGGCACATGACCACGCTCACCACCGGATCACCGCGCTGCCCCAGGTGAACCCCGCGCCGAAGGCGACCAGCAGCACGACGGACCCGGGCCCGACCCGGCCCTCCGCGACGGCCTGCGCGAGCGCGAGCGGGATGGAAGCCGACGAGGTGTTGCCGTACCGGTCCACATTCACCATCACCTTCGACATGGGCAGGCCGGCGTGCTTGGCCGTGGCCTCGATGATCCGCAGGTTGGCCTGGTGGGGGACCAGCAGGTCCACCTGGTCCGCCGTGACGCCGGCCCGGGTGAGGGCCTCATCGCAGGCGTCGGCCATCGCGAGCACCGCTGCCTTGAACACCTCGCGCCCGGCCATCTTCATGTAGTGCGACCGCTCGCAGACCACCTTCTCGCTGATGGGATCGGCCGAGCCACCGCCCGGCCGGTAGAGCAGCGGCGCGAGACGACCGTCGGACTTGATGAAGGTGGAGAGGATCCCCCGGCCCGGCGTGGACGAGCGCCGCACCACCGAGGCCCCGGCCCCGTCGCCGAAGAGGATGGCCGTGGAGCGGTCCTCGAAATCGGTGATGGTGGAGAGCTTCTCCGCGCCCACGACCAGCACGGTCTCGCTGTGCCCCGAGGCGATGAGGCCCTCGGCCACGGTCAGGCCGTAGATGTAGCCGGCACATGCGGCCCCGATGTCGAAGGCCGCGGCGCGTTCCGCCCCGATGAGCGCCTGGAGATCGCAGGCCGCGGAGGGCAGCAGCCGATCGGGACTCACCGTCGCGAAGACGATCGCGTCGAGGTCGCCGGCCCCGACGCCGGCCACGGCCATCGCGTGCCCGGCCGCCTCCTGGCTCAGCATCGCGACCGTCTGGTCCGCCATGGCGATGTGGCGCTCGCGGATGCCGGTACGCTCGACGATCCACTCGTCGGACGTGTCGAGCACGCGGCTCAGGTCGTGGTTGGTCACGACGCCGGGAGGCACGGCGACCCCGACGCTCGCCACCTCCGCCAGCGGACGCACGATCATGAGCGCGCCGCGGTCTCGCGCTGCGCGAACTCGGCCGCGATGTGCGCGTTGAGGCCCGAGCTGACCGCCTGCAGGGCCACGCGGATGCCGTTCTTGATGGCGGTGGGGCTGGAGGCCCCGTGGCAGATGATGGAGACGCCGCGCACGCCGAGCAGCGGCGCGCCGCCGTAGGTGGAGTAGTCGAGCAGGCTCACCAGCTCGCGCAGCGCGGGACGCTCGAAGATGTCGGGGGCCCGCTCCCGTAGCAGCCCGACGAACAGGCGGCCGGCGGACTCGTAGAACTTGAGCACCACGTTGCCGACGAAACCGTCGCACACCACGACATCCACGTGGGTCCGGCGCTGGGGGCCCGGAAGGATGTCGCGGCCCTCGATGTTGCCCGCGTAGCTCAGCCCCGACGATTGCTTGAGAAGCTGGTGCGCCTCCCGGACGACGGCGGTGCCCTTCTCCTCTTCCTCGCCGATGTTGAGCAGTCCGACGATGGGCCGGGGCCGCCGCAGAATGTCGCGGGTGTAGACCGTCCCCAGGTAGGCGAAGCCGACGAGCTCCTTGGCCGTGCAATCGAGATTGGCGCCGCCGTCGAGCACCAGCACCGGCTCGGTACCGGTGGGAAACAGCGTGGCTACCGTGGCCCGCTCGACCCCGTCGTGCAGGCCGAGCAGCACGGTGGAGGCGGCCAGGGTGGCGCCGGTATTGCCGGCCGAGAGGAAGGCGTCGGACCGCCCCTGCTTCTGCAGAGTGAGCCCGACCACGACACTCGAGTTGGGCTTCTTCCGGACGGCGGCGAGCGGCTTCTCACCCATGCCGATGACGTCGGCCGCGTCGTGGATCTCGATGCGGCCGCGGTCCACGCCGGCATGCTTGGCCAGCTCCGCCTCGATCACGCCGGTGCGCCCCACCAGCTGAACCAGGAAGGGCTCGGGGAGCTCCGCGAGTGCCTCGAGCGTCCCGGCGATCTCCGCCTGGGGTGCCTTATCGCCCCCCATCGCGTCTACCGCGACGCGAATCACGCTCAGGCGTCCTCGACCTCGAGCTGCTTCTTGCCGCGATAGTAGCCACAGGAGTCGCACACGCGGTGCGAGAGTTTGGGCGATCCGCAGCGCGGACAGGCCTGCGCGGCCGGGCCCGCCGCCGAGTGATGCCCACGCCGCAGACGCTTCCGGCTCTTCGAGGTCCGACGCTTCGGAACTGCCATGATGTCCTCAAACGGGTTCGGCGGGCGCCGTGCGACAGGCGCACGGTCCCGCGTTCAGGTCTGCCCCGCATTTGGGACAGAGTCCGGCACAGTCTTCCCGACAGAGCAGGAGGTCGGCTTGCGCGGCCAGGGCGAGCTCCTCGCGCACCACCTCGGTGACGTCTACGCTGGTCGCGCGCTCGGAGAGAGGATAGAAGTCGGGATCGTCCGCGGCGTCGGGATCGGTGGTGAACACCGCTGCGTCCACCTCGATGTCCACGTCGTCCAGCACGTCGGTGAGGCAGCGGCGACACTCGCCGCGCACCACCCCATGCACGTGCCCCCGCCAGAGATACTCCCCGTCGCCCGTAGCTTGCAGTTGCCCGGTAACGGCCACCGGCTCCGTGAGGCCGAGCGCCAATCCCTCGAGCATCGGATCCTGGGGATCGAGCGTCCCCTCGGTCCGGACCGGCCCTCGCTGGAGGTCCCGGATATCCACTCGCAGCATAGCCGCTTAAAGTAGCTGGGACAACGACTTGGGTCAACTAGGGTGGAAGGACGGAAAGGACGGAAGGAGCGAAAGACGGAAGGTGGGGAGAGGGGCGTTGCCCGGCGCGCCCGTCGCAGGGAGTTCAGTCTATACTTCCCTGGCTCCGCACTTCCGTCGAACCGCCATCCCATTTGACCGGCCTTCCATCCAACCGCCTTTCCGTGTTTCCGCCTTCCCGTCGTTCCGCCTTCAGGTCCTTCCGTCCTTCCGTCTTTCCGTCCTTCCGTCCTTCCGTCCTACCCCCACAGCCCCGCCAGCTCGGCCTCGGTGAAGAAGAACCCCACCTCGCGGCGGGCATTCTCGTCGCTGTCCGAGGCGTGGATCGCGTTCCGCCCCTTCGACTCGGCGTAGAGCTTCCGGACCGTACCGGGAGCGGCCTCGGCGGGATCGGTTGCGCCGATGACCTGTCGCAGAGCGGCCACGGCGTCCGACCGCTCGAGCGCCATGGGGAGGCATGGCCCGCTGGTCATGAACGCCACCAGGTCGGCGTAGAACGGGCGCTCCCGGTGGACCGCGTAGAACGCGCCCGCTTCGGCCGGCGTGAGGCGCACCAGGCGGGCGGCGCGGAGGGTGAATCCGGTGTCCTGCAGGTGCGCGACGATCTTGCCGGTCTTGCCCGTCGCGACGGCGTCCGGCTTCACGATCCCCAGCGTCAACGAAACGGCCACGACTCCTCCCCCACGTGTAGGTTAGCGGCTGCCGAGCAGCCGGTGCACGAGATCGGCGCGGGTGAGAAATCCCCGCAACCGGCCCTCCGCCACCACCGGGACACGCTCGACGTCCCGGCTGGTCAGCAGATGCGCCGCGTCGGCCACGGTCTGGTCCTCGGAAACGCAAAAAACGCTGCGGGCCATGGCGTCCCGCACGAGGAGGCTCCGTGGATCGGGCGGCGCGGCCGGCGCCCCGCCGGTCACCCGCTGGACGTAGGCCGGCGCGAGCTGCCGCAACAGCTCGCGGTAGGACAGCATCCCGACCACCTGCCCCCCCTCGGCGACCACCGGGAGGGCGTCGGCGCCCAGCCGCTCGAGCGCCCGCGCCGCCGTGTCGAGGGTATCCTCGGGCCGCAGTGCCACGATCTCGGCGCGCATGACGTCCCGGACCAACAGCTGGCCCTCGAGCTCCTGCTCGCGGAGGGCCGGGAGCGCGAGTACCTCACCCGGCGATCGGGCCGCCAGCAGCGCCTCCGCGACATCGGCCCGCGCCAGCACCCGGGCGAACGCCGCCACCGTCTGGAGGTAGCTCGCGGTGTCGCGCGGGGAGGCGACGATCAGCAGGATCATCCGGGGCTCGGCCCCCTGGACCGCGCCGGTGTCCCGCGGCCCACCCGCGATCGGCGCCTCGGCAATCCCCAGCGCCACCACCAGCCCGCGCACGGCGTCGGTCCTGAAGTGGGGGAGCCAGGCGTGCGGGCCGAGGCTCATGGTGTCCTCGGGCCAGCTTTCCCGGATGGTCTCGTCGAGCCGGATCGGGTCGGCCACCCGGCCGTCGGCCACGCAGGCGTCCACCAGCACCCGCAGCCCGTCCTCGAGCGTAGCCGCCGGGAGCGGCACCACCACCCGGCGCGGACCCAGGAGGTCGGCGAGCTTCACATCCTCGACCGCAGCTGTTCGACCACGTCCACCGGACGCCGCATCACCCCGATACCGGCCGCCTCGAACGCGGCCAGCTTCTCTTCGGCGGTCCCCGAGGAGCCCGAGATGATGGCGCCCGCATGGCCCATGCGGCGGCCTTTGGGCGCGGTCTGGCCGGCGATGAAGCCGACCACCGGCTTGGTGACGTACTGCGTGACGAAGGCGGCGGCACTCTGCTCGTCGGTGCCCCCGATCTCGCCCATCATCACGATGGCGTCGGTCTCGGGGTCGTCCTGGAAGGCTCGCAGGCAGTCGATGAAATTCGTGCCGATGATCGGGTCGCCCCCGATGCCGACGCAGGTACTCTGCCCGATGCCCGCCCGGGTGAGATGGTTCACCACCTCGTAGGTGAGCGTGCCGCTGCGCGACACCAGGCCGACCCGCCCCGGCGCGCAGATATTGCCGGGAATGATGCCTACCTTGGCCCGCGCGCCCGGCGCGATGAGTCCCGGGCAGTTGGGGCCGATGAGCCGCACCCCGCGACTCCGCACGAACGGCATCGCGCGGCTCATGTGCATGACCGGAATGCCTTCGGTGATGCAGACGATGAGCGGGAGGCCCGCGTCGGCCGCCTCGAACACGGCCGCGGCCGCCGCCATGGGCGGCACGTAGATGACCGAGACGTTGGCGCCGGTCGCCCGCACGGCCTCGTCCACCGTGTTGAAGACCGGAACCTTGCCCTCGAAGGTCTGGCCGCCCTTCCCCGGCGTGACGCCGCCCACGACCGCGGTGCCGTATTCCAGCATCTGGCGGGCGTGGAACGAGCCCTCGCGGCCGGTGATGCCCTGCACCAGGAGCCGCGTCCGGGCGTCGACGAAGATGCTCACGCGGCCCCCTTGGCCAGCGCCACCACCTGCTGGACCGCCTGGTCCATGTCGCTCAGCGCGCGCATGCCGACGCCCTCGAGGATGCGGATGGCCTCGACCTCGTTGGTGCCGGTCAGCCGGATCACGATCGGCACGTTCACCTTGAACTGGCTGGTGGCGGCGACGATGCCGTTGGCCACGTCGTCGGTCCGGGTGATGCCGCCGAAGATGTTGAACAGGATCGCCTTCACGTGGGGATCGGCGGTGATGATCTTGAGGGCGTTGATGACTTTTTCGGGGCTGGAGCTGCCGCCGATGTCGAGGAAGTTGGCCGGATCGCCGCCGTAGTACTTCACCAGGTCCATGGTCGCCATCGCCAGACCGGCGCCGTTCACCACGCAGCCGACGTTGCCGTCGAGCTTGATG
>JBOHSB010000482.1:0-10848 GCA_050733015.1 Gemmatimonadales bacterium | reverse complement strand
CAGGTACTCGAGATTGACCTGATGCACGATGCCGGTTCCGGGCGGCACCACGCGGAAGTTCCGGAACGCACGCTGGGCGAACTTGAGGAGCTGGTAACGCTCGACGTTTCGCTCGAGCTCGAGCTCGACGTTGAGCTTGAACGCCTTGTCCGATCCGTAGTAGTCCACTTGCACGGAGTGGTCGATCACCAGGTCGCAGGGCACGACAGGGTTGATCCGGTCGGGGTCGCCGTTCATTCGAGCCATCGCGTCGCGCATGGCGGCGAGATCCACGACGCACGGCACCCCCGTGAAGTCCTGGAGCACCACCCGCGCAGGCATGAACGGGATCTCGTTCCGCTTGGCGCCCGCGGGACTCCACGCGGCCAGATCACGAACCTGCGTTTCCGTCACGAAGCCGCGCCCGGCGTGACGGAGCGCGTTCTCGAGCAGCACTCGGATGGAGAAGGGGAGCCGGTCGAGGTCGGTAAGACGCCGGCGGGCCAGCTCGGGGAGCCGGTAGACGACGGCGTCTTCCTTGCCGAGTCGGATGGTGCCGCGAGCGCCGAACGGATTGGTCGAATCGGTGGGCATGGGCATCTGCGGTAAAGGGTTGGCGGTTCGCCGGAAGTATAATCGCTAAGTTACGGGCATGACCACGCCGACACCGCTTCCCGTGCCGCACGCCATCAACCGCCAGGACGACGGAATCCGCATCGAGTGGGACCGCGCAGGCCACGAGGGATTCTATCCCGCCCAGGCCCTCCGTCTCGCCTGCCCCTGCGCGGCCTGTGTCGAGGAGATGAGCGGCCACCCGCTCCTCGATCCAGCCACCGTGGACCCCGCGATTCGGCCGGTATCGCTTGCCCTGGTCGGCGCCTACGGTCTCCGCGTCAACTGGAGCGACGGCCACGCCACCGGGATCTACACGTTCAAGCATCTGCTCGCAGTCTGCCCCTGCCGGGTTTGCCGGAACTCGAGGGAGCGCGGCGCGCCCTGACGCTGGTCAGTTGAACGCGGATGCGCGACGCATGGCCAGCGCCGCGCACCGGCCGCCGAAGCTTTCCGACAATAGCAACGCCAGCGACCGGCTCATCAACGTCGTCCGGAGCGCAACCCGGCAGGGCGGCAGCTCCGGATCGATCCGGCTGGTTCCGATGGTAGGTGGAATGAGCCCCCATTCGAGCGCCAACACGGCGGCTACCGCTTCGACCGCGCCGCTGGCGCCGAGGCAGTGACCGATCGCGGGCTTGAGCGAGGTGAGGGGAATCTCCGCCAGTCGGCCGCCGAACAGTGACGACAATCCGCGCCACTCGGCCGCGTCGTTGAGCCGGGTCCCGGTGCCGTGCGTCTTGATCCAACCCACACTCTCATAGGCGTCTGGATACCCGGCCAGCGCGGCTCTCACCGCGTCCACGACGCCGCTGCCCGCCGGGTCGGGCGCGGTCATCGCGTAGGCCTCGCAAGTGACTCCCGCGCCCAGGATGACCGCTCGCGGGCCCTTCCCCCGTGCGCGGGCATGTTCCGCCGACTCGAGCACCAGGACCCCGGCACCCTCGCCGAGCACCGTCCCGTGCCGTCCCTCGTCGAAGGGACGACAGGGGACCTCGTCCTCGGCGCCGGCCAGGAGCCCCGCGGTATCGAAGATCCGGACCACATCCCGCTGGAGGGCGCACTCTCCACCACCCGCCACGACGATGTCGGCCCGCCCGCACTCGATGCGCTCGAACCCCTCGGCGATGGCGCAGGTGGCGGAGACGCTGCCGGCGGACAGGTGCAGCACCCGGCCGCGGATACCGTGCACCTCGGCGAACCGCGCGCTGCCGGCGCCCAGCATGTACCGTGTGAGAGCCGAGGGCCTATCGAGGGCGCTGGCGTGGCCGGCCAGTTGCTCCCGATGCGCGGCGAGCAACTCGCCGAAGCAGCCGAGCGACGAGCCCTCAATCACGTCGGTACGCCTCGGATCAAAGGAGTCGCGGGCGAGCCGGGCATCGGCCCAGGCCTCTTCGGCAGCCGCGACCAGCAGCAGGGCGCTTCGGTCGAGTCGCCTGCCCGCACGGCCGATGGATGGTGTGGGCGCCCGTGCGCCCCACTGTCCGCCGAGGTCGTCGAGACGACCTACCGCGGTGCGCCCCGAAAAGACCAGCTCGAAGAGCGCCTCCGCACCGATCCCCGCCGCAGTGACCGCACCGACGCCGGTGACCCACACCTCTCGCGTCGTCATCTCGGCCTCCCCGCGGCGGCGATTGCCGCGTCGAACCGTGCCGTGGCGAGGCGGGAGATGGCGCCGGGCTCGTGCTCGATCCGCGCGATCGTCTCCCTGTCGGGTTCCCCGGTGGATGGCGTGTGGACGTGATACCAGCCGGTCGAACTCAGCATGTAGGTGCGGGCCTTCCCCGCCGGCAGCGGCGGCAACGCGAAGACGAGGTCGGCGGCGTCTCCACGCTCGGCGACGAGGGCATGTCCGTCGACATCCGAGAGCAGCGCTCGCACGTCGCGCCTTTCCCGGTCCACCGCGCCGGACGGTGCGATGTCGTGCACTTCAAGAGCCTGCTCCGCCGAGAAGTCGAGCGCGGCGGCGTCGATCAGCCAGAACCCCGGAGGGCTCTCGAGCCGCACCTGGATCGAGTCACTCGATACGCCACGCAGGTCGATGGGGACCACCTGGCGCTTCACGATCTCGGGCCCCGCCTCCCAGGCCACGCCCTGCGGAATCCAGCGGCCGCCGGCGAGAACCGATACCGAAAGGAAGGCCTCGCGGGCGACGTCCGCACCGGCACGGCGGGCGCGCGACGGATCGGCGGCCAGGGAGTCGTACCAGGCGTCGGTCTCGCGGCCATGTGCGGCGATGAACGCTTCCATCAGGTGTGAGGCCCACGCCGTATTGTGCGCGTCGAGCACGAGGCGAGCCGAGGAGGCGCCCGCCACACGGCGGAAGGCGAGCGTGATACCGTCCCGCACGGCGAGCGTGGTGTCTCTCGGCAACGGCGCCGACTCCCAGCTCCAGCCATCCGGGGCCGAGACCCGCGCCAGCACATCGGGTCCGCCGAGCTCCCTCGCCTCGAGAGGCGCTTGCAGAGTGCCCACCGAGTAGAGCGTCCCGTCCGAGCCGGGAGCAACGGTGACCCCGCCGTCGTGGTCCACCGCAAGCACGCGCAGCGCGTCGATGTGGTCGGTTTCGTTGAGCTCGTTCGTGACCCGGAGCCGCAGGGAGTCACCGTCGGGCACCGCGTAGTCGAGGTTGTCTACGTCGGTTCGCATCAGGGCGGCCATGATCGCGCCGCCGAAGGTGCCCGAGTCGAGCCGCCATGCGCGGCCATCCCAGCTATACACGAGCGGGCAGGAGACGAGGCAGTCCTGACCGCAAGAAGAGCCGCCGCCGGTGCTAGCCGGCTGGTCATTGCCCGACGCAGCCGCCGCGACCAGAATGGCGGTGGCGCCGAGGCCGCCGAGGAGCGCCACTGTCTTTCCGGCACTCACGCCGCGAACCGACAGCTGCTTGACGTCGGACGCGGCCACCGCCGTTCGCAGGCCGTCCTTCGCTTCCTTCCCTGACGGGCCTGCGTATCCGATTATGCTGTCGCCTTCCAGCCAGGGACGACGCAGCTCCACTGTCCGGTTGTCGGACTGGACGATCCGTACCAGCGCGGGGCGCCCGGCGATCACCGCGGGCGCCGGCCCGTCAGAGCGTTTCCACGTCATGCAGGCGGCGAGTGACAGGGTCAGAAGTACGGCGATGAGTGGCCGGATAGTGAATCGAGCGGGCATAGAGCCTCCAGGTTGGCGGTATCGACGGGGCCAACCTGGCGGCGGGCGGTCAAGCGGGCGTCAAGTACCTCCGGCAGCGTCCATGGCCGCTATGGCCGCCAGTGCGCGCTGGCGCTGACCTTCGGTGAGCATGTCGCGGGCGATGACGAGCCGGACGATACGCGCCACGAAGGTGTAGCCCCGCGAGTCGGCGGCGAGCCAGCGTTGCCACTCCAGCTCGTCGAGCGCGCCGTGGAGCGAGTCGCCCTCGAGCCCCGTGCAGGCCGAGACCGCCTCCGGCCGGACCCGGTCGGGGAGGAGCGAGGCGAGAGTGAGGGCGCGCTGGGCCGGCTCGCTCAGCCGCCAGAAACCGGCCCGGATGGCCGCCACGATCGCGTCGGGAAGATCACCGGGGAGGGTGTGATCGAGGGTTCGCTGTGGAGCGGGCCACGCCTTTGCTGTGCCCTTGAGGTCGAGCCCCAGGGCGACGCCGTTGACCAGCTCGGTGGCGAGCAGCGGGATACCGGCCGAGTCGCTAACGAGGCGCCGGGTGAGGCGGTCGATCTGCGAGGTGTCGTACTCCGGCAGCGCCCAGGCCGCCAGGGACCGTAGCGCCTCCGTCGCGAGTGGAGCGAGCTTCACCGCCGCGCCTCGCACGTCGCGGCCGATTCGTCGGCGCAGCTCGTCGATCTCCTCGCGGCGGGAGTGGGGTGTGAGGCAGAAGACGACGACGAATGGGCATGAGGCCAGATCGCGAAGCGCGGCGCCGAGCGCCAGGCCGGAGGCGGAGTCGAGCCATTGCGCGTCGTCGACCAGCACCGTGACCGGAGATGTGCCGAGCGCGGCCTGGAGTGCCTCCCGCAGTGCGCGCGCGAGCGGCGCGGGCGCGATGCCCCCGACTACCCCGCCGAACCGGTCGGCCCAGGCGGCGGAGCGCGCGACCATGGCCGCCAGCGCGTCGGGCGATGCAGAGGCGAGGCCCGGCGCGTCGAGCAAACCTCCGTCGATAATGCCGTCGAGGCCCGAACCCATCGCCGAGGCATCGGCGGGGACGGCGCGCAATTCGACGGTAGTGCCGCCGTCGAGCCGGATCCGACGCAGCAGCTCCGCGGCGAGCCGGGTCTTGCCCATGCCGGCCTCGCCCTCGACGATGAGGAGGGCCGCTTTGCCCGACGCGCGGCTGCCACACCATTCACCATAGAGGGCGGCGAGCTCCGCCTCCCGCCCCACGAGGGGTGGGCGCCGCGCGTCGCCCGCGGTCGGGGTGCCCCGTCTGACGACCTCCTCGGCCGGCCGCATGCGCGCGATTCGCTCCGCCAGCGACACCGTGAGAGGATCGGCCGCGGCACCGGCCGCGCCGAGCAGGAGGCGAAGCGCGTCGTACGCCGCCTGGGCGTCGGCCCGGCGCCCGGCGAGAGCGAGGGCACGCATCACCGCGCGCACCGCCTGGCCGTTCGATGGGTCGAGCCGCACTGCCCGCCGCGCGATCTCCAGGGCCTCGATGCTACCGCCTTCCGCGAGTCGGCCCTCCGAGGCGCTGGAGAGCACTTCGATCGCCCGCTCCCGCCAGAGCGTCCTCTCCGCCGCGAGCCAGTCCTCGAAGTCCGAGGCCGTATCGAGGGTCATCCCCTCGAGGAATTCTCCGGCGACCAGCTCCGCCGCGCCCCGATAGTCACCGGTGGAGCGGAGGTGCTCGAAGTGATCGACGTCGAGCCGCACCAACCGGTCCGACAGACGAACCATCCCCGCGTCCGTCTCGAGCACCGCATCGCCCCCGTGCCGGCGCAGGTGGGCCAGCGCGACGCTCAGGGAATGGCGCGCAGCGGACTCCGGCTTCTCCGGCCAGAGCAGCCCGATCAGGTGTTCGCGCGTGCGCGTGCGTCTCGGCGAGCGGGCGAGGTAGATCAGGAGTGCCAGGTTCTTGCGCCAGACCAGCTCGGCGGGGGCAGGCGCCCCGTCCACGCTGACCTCGATCGGACCGAGCGTGCGGCATACGATCATCCGGGGCACGAGGAGATGAGTGAGTCGATCTCCGCACGCGCACCGGTGAACCCGGGCTCCGCACCGGACCAGAGCTCGCGGACCCGGCGGAGGCCGGCGCAGGCGGTGGCAGCGCCGCCGTGGACGAGCGCCAGTCGGCCTCGCAACACCCTGGCCGTGGGACTCAGCGCCGCGTCCACATCGGTGGACTCGGTCGTTCCCTGCGGATAGTCCTCGCCGTCCGAGTTCTCGTACCACCGAAGAGCGCTGTCGGCCGCGGCGAAGCGACCGAGCGACGCCAGCCATCGCGAGCGGAGCAGGTAAAGCGCCGCCCGCGCGAACGGGTCGGCCGGGCGAGCGGTCGCCTCGCGGGTCGCCAGCGACTCGGTCCGCGAGAGTGCCTCGCTCGCGTCTGGTGCTTCGGCGCCCGCGAGCACGGCGGAAAGCGACCCCGACTTCACCCCACCCAGCCAGCGGCCGGCATCCTCCCGCCGCCCCGACAGCAGGGCGTCGAGGGCCAGCGCCCACGATGCCCGCTCGCCCAGGAGCGAATCGGCGGCGAGCGTGGCCAGCCGCGATCTGGCCCATGCCTCGTCGGCCGGGTCGGCGCCAGGCATGCCGAGCCGCTGAGGGAGAAGCCGCCACTCGGCTCGATCGACCTCGGCAGCCGGAGTGCCGAAGAGGGCGGCCGCCGAATCGATGTGGGAAATTCCTTCGCGGGGCCGGCCCATCGCGATAAGGGCCAGACCCTCCGCCTCATGTCCCTGCGCGGCCATGGCGTCGTCGGGCGCGGAGCGGACGAGAATCGCGCCGAGGGCGCGCTCGGATTCGGGGATGTCGAAGAGCAACGCGAGGCGGAGGTGCCCGGCGAGGGAGGCCAGCTCTTCGGCGTCGGGATGCCCGAGCAGGGTGGCCCTCAGCACGGCCGCCCATGCCGGATGGAACCGCTCGTGATAGGCGAGGCGGAGCAGGTCGAGACGCCGGGAGGATTCGGCGGAGCCTTCGCCGCCCCGGGTGTTCCTTGCCCGGAGACGCTGGGCCACGGCGGTATCGGCGCCGGCCTTGTCGCCGACCCGCAAGTAGCCCCAGATGAGGTGATCGAGCGCGGGGGCGACGTCGAGGTAGGGATCCTTCTTGGCCGCCGCCGACATCACCCGTAGTGCGGTGTCGAGTCCGAGACCGATCAGCGGCCCCCGGTGGAACAGCTCATCGGCGTAGAGGAGCAGGGCGTAGCCGTCACCCGGAAAGCGTTCGATGGCCGACCGGTAGCCGGCGAGCCGGACCGACAGGTCGGGCTCGAGCTGCGCGCTCAGCAGCGCACGATAGTGCGGCGGCAGTCGCTCGGCGTCGCCTGCGGCCAGCCGCCGCAAGTCGGCCTCGAACGGCAGGCGTAGCCAGCGGCGCATGAGTGCCAGGTGCCAGGCAGCGACCGCGAAGCGGGGATCGAGGTCCACCGCCTCCTTGAAGTGGGCCTCCGCGGTGGCGTACGCGTCGCGATGGAAGGCATTCTCGCCGGCGATGAAGGCGTTGACGGCGTACTGATCGGTGCTGCCGCCGGTGGCGCCCAGATCGCGGTACGCGCGATAGCGGTCGGGAAACGTCATCCGCACGAGCGAATCGGCGATCGCCTGAGCCCACGCCAGCGTCCCGGCGCCGGCATCGGCCACGCGGATCGTCTGCACGAGGCGCCCCTGCCGGTCGCGCACGCGCGCCGTGGCCACGCGGGCGCCTCCGACGGAGGCGATCTCGCCCTCCAGGTAGCGGCCGGCGTTCAGGCGGGCCGGGGCATCGCTCACGCGGTGGGGGGCGGAGGTCGTATCCCACCAGCCGAACGAGAACGTCGCCGGGCGAAAGGTGATGGGAGAGAACCACTCCAGCTGGGTGGCGACGTAGCGCGCGAGCTGGTGGCCGGCGCTGTCGGCAGCGTCGCTGCTCTCCAATGGAAGAATGGCCAGGTCCACCGGTTGCGCGGCGAGATCGGGGGGGACCGTGCGGCCGGCGCGATAGCTCAGCACCGCCAGTGTCACCGCGGCCAGGGCGACCACGGAGGTGCGGGTCCAGTTCTGGCGCCGCGCTTTTGCCAGGGCCGCCGCGAATGCGGCGGCATCGGGCCACCGCTCATCCGGGTTCCACGCGACCGCCCCTTTGAGCGCCCGCGCGAGGCGTCGGGGAATGCCCACCCAACGTTGCCGGTCATAGAGGCCGCGGGCGAAGAAGCGGTGTCCGGCGAACGCCTCGTAGAGCACGATGCCGAGCGAGTAGAGGTCGCTCCGCGTCGTGGGTGTCCCGCCGTTCAACTGTTCGGGTGCTGCGTAGCCGGGCGTGCCGACGCCGGCGCGCTCCATGCTGGCCTCGTCCGCCAGCGACCTCGAAATTCCGAAGTCGCCGAGCAACGCGCGACCATCTGCGAGAAAGATGTTGCCGGGCTTCACGTCGCGATGGATGATGCTGAGCCGGTGGGCCGCGGCCAGCGCCTCGAGCACGTCGCGCCCGAGGTCGCACACTCCGTCCAGGCCGAGGGGACCCTTCTCGAGACGCTGCTCCAGCGTTCCTCCGGGCATGAATCGCATGATGACGCAGTAGAGTCCCTTGTCGTCCTTCACGTTGAAAACGGGGACGATGGCCGGGTGCTCGAGGCGCGCGAGAATCCGGGCCTCACGCGCAAAGCGGGCGACCGCGGCCGGGTGAGTGAGCTCCGGCCGGAGAACCTTGATCGCGACGGGGCGATCGAGCGCCACATCGCGGCCGGCGGCGACGGTGCCCATGCCGCCCGAGGCAATCACCCGGTCCACGGAATACTCGGGCTCCAGCGCCCGTCGAAGCCGGTCGAGGAATTCGTCGGCGCTCACGCCCCGCAGCTCCTCGACAGCGAATCGGCGGCGCGAGCCCACCGCTGGAATTGCACGTCCGCACCCCGCCATAGTTCCGCGACCCGCTCGAATTCCCGGCAGCCGAAGCGCCGGTCGCCGTGGGCCAGCGCGAGCGACGCGCGAAGCCTGCGCGCCGCCACGCTGAACACTGCGTCCACCTCCGCGGCCTGGGCCTCGGCCCGGGGCCAGCCCACGAAGTCGCTGTTCTCATACCAGAGCCACTCGGCATCCGCGCTTGACGGCTCGCCGAGCGCCAGCCACCAGCGGCCGCGCGCCAGGTGGGCCGCACTTCGGAGGAACGCCCCGCCGATTCGCCCCGCGGAGTCGAAGGCGATGGCGGGCTCCGACAGCGCGATGGCATCGCGCAACCGTCCAAGTGAGGCCTGCTCCATCGCGACCAGCAACGCCAATCTGCGCGTGGCGGCATTTCCCGAGACGGTGTCGCGCGCCACGCGGGCCGTCCATCTGCGGGCGGACGCGCTGTCGCCGCGAGCGGAGGCTGTCACGGCGAGCGTCCACGCCGCTTCGTTGCCGACCATGCTGTCACCGGTGAGCCGCTCGAGCGCGGCCGGGGCGTCTTGCTCATCCGGCGCAGCGGCACCGGGCCACGCCAGCGCCGCCGGCAGTACCCGCCACTGCAGCGCCTGCAGCCGGGCCGTGGTGGTGGCCATCAGCGCCGAGGCGGTGTCAAGGCTCGCCATCGCCGCCGCGGGACGGCCGAGCATCAGGAGGGCCAGACCCGACGCCTCCGCGACCGCCGCCCGCACCGCGGAGGTCGAGTCACGCCGGCTCACGATCTTTCCGAGGGCGAGCTGGGCGTCGGGGAGATCGAACAGCGCGGCGAGGCGGAGGACCTTCGCGATGTGCCCGGCCGGGATGCTCCCACCACGCTCCAGAAACCACCAGCGGAGCGCCGGCGCCATCCATGAGTGGAAGCGCTCGACGTACGCGAGCCGCAGGAAGGCGGGCACATTCACTTCGCCGCTCTCCTCGATCGATGGCCCGGCGGTCGCGAGCCGCTCGCGCAGCGCTGTCCATGCTTCGTTGCGGCGGCCGAGGCGGATGTACGCCCAGAGGGCGTGATCGAGCGCGAGCGCGCGGTCGAATCCCGGCGCCGTTCCCCGGTCCAGGAGACGGGCGCTGCTGTCGAGCGCGAGGCCGATCAGTGGGCCACGGTGGAACAACTCGTCGGCGTACAGCAAGCCGGCGTACCCGCTCCGCGGGAAGGTGCGGACCGCCGCCTCGTAGAGCTGCACGCGACGGCGTCTGTCCGGCGTGAGCTGGGCCTCGGCCAGCAGCCGGTAGAGCGGGGGGAGGTCGTCGCGATGGTCGGCGTACAGCTTGTTCAGGTCCGACTCGAAGGGGACTCTCGCCCATCGGCGCACGACGGTGAGTCGCCAGGCCGCCTGAAGGAAATTGCTGTCGAGATCGAGCGCCCGGCGGTAATGGCGCTCCGCATCGCTCCATCGGTCGCGCGCGAAGTCGTCCTCGCCGCTCAGGAATTCGCGAATGGCGGGCAAGCTGCCGCTCTCGCGCGCCGCCATCTCGCGGTAGCGGTCGGCCCAGCGCGGAAATGTCAGCGCCACGATGGTGTCGGCGATTCTCGAGCTCCACCCGGAGAGATCGGCGGTGTCTCCAGCCACCGCCGGACTCGCGATCAGCGCCCCGGTGGAGTCGCGCAGGGCCAGGCGGAGCGACACGCCCCCGCCGCCGGGCTCGAACGCGCCCCCGACGGAGACCCGGGCGAAGGGGGGACGGGTGCCACCGGAATCGGCGGGCGCGGCCACGCTCCACTCGGGGAACCACTGGAGGCGCCGCCAGACGAAGGGGGAAAGCTCGAGGTACGCCGCGCCCGGCGGGGCCGCCTCGAACGGCGCCACCGAGAGGTCGACGGCCTCCGCCCGGCGCCTCGCGCTGGGCCAGAACGCCGCCACCAACCCCAGAGTGCCGGCCACGCCTCCGATCGTCCACCGTGCCGCGCGCCTCCGCCGCTGCCGCCCGGTGTCGAGGGCCCGGCGGAATGCCGCCGCGGAGGGCCACCGCTCGCCGGGGAAGAAGGCCAGGGCGCGGACGGTAGCCGACGCGAGATCGCGTGGCACGCCGCGCCAGTCGGCTTCAAGCGGGCGCTCCACGACGTGCCAGCGCCGGCCGGTCAGCGATTCGTACAGCGTGATCCCCGCGGCGTAAAGGTCGGCCTGTTCGGTCACTCCGCCTCCCTGTACCTGCTCGGGAGCGAGGTAGCCGGCGGTGCCCAGGATGGCGCCGGTGGAGG
>JBOHSB010000481.1:0-3663 GCA_050733015.1 Gemmatimonadales bacterium | reverse complement strand
CTCGTCATCCCGAGCGCAGCGAGGGACCTCCTCTACGGGTGCGGACCCTTGCGGCCCTCCGGTACGACTGGGCAAGGTCCCTCGCTCCGCTCGGGATGACGAGGGCACTCGGGATGACGAGCGCGCTCGCGACGCGGAGCTCGTTCCCTATTCGCCCCGGCGCCGCGTCCACACCGCCCGCACCGTCTCGCGCACCCGCTCCCACTCCTCGGGTCGGGTGAGCAGCAGGTAGCCGGCGAGGATGCCGCCCATGTACACGGCGGTCTGCGCCAGCGGGGACGCCTCGGCAGGAAGGATGTACAGCATGGTCCGGCTACCTCGAGAGGGTGGTGGTCTGGATCATCTGGGCGTCGAGCGCCCGGGCGATACGGTCGCGCGTGTCGGAGAGATGGGCGCGGGTATAGGCGTCGAGATCGGGCCGCGGGATGGCCAGCGCCCGGTCGAGATCGGCGCCCAGGCCGGCGAGGGTCGCCCGCGCCAGCGCGCGGGCATCCTCGGGAATGCCGGCCGGCGGATTCACCGCCGTCTGGATCAGCAGGTTGAGGTACAGTCGCTGCAGGTCACGACGCACCGAGCTCACGTTGCGAGGCCGGACGGGGCCAGGGCGCTTCCCGGCGCCGACCTCGGACCAGATGGCCCCGGTGAGCGAGGCGTAGAGCTCGGGCAGCCCCACGGTGGCCTCGCCCGGCTGGGCCCGAAGCTCGGCGTCGCGGATGCGCGCCAGCACGGCCGGATCGAGCAGCTGTGCGAGGAGCGAGCCCTGCTGCACCATGGCCCAGTCGTGGAGCGGGAAGTCGGGGCGGCCGTCGGATCCGGGTGAGGCACCCCAATGCATCCAATGGTCCGACGCGAGGTGGCTCAGCAGCACGGGCGGGAACCGATACGCGCCCTCGCCGAAGCCGGCCTCCGCCAGGAAGGCCAGGGCGGCGCGCTGCTGGGCGGCCGGGACGTTCGCCACGGCGGGCCGCGCACCGGGATCACCGCGGTGGTCACGCGACGTGGTCGCGCCCCCGAGATACTTGGTCGTCACCAGCAGGGCATACCAGCGGTCGTTCAACAAGTCCGTGAACGCGGACCGAAGCCGGCCGTACCCCTGGCCCGGCGCCACGACCCGGGTCTCCAGCGAGTCGAACAGCCCGTTGATCAGCCCCACCCGGCCGCGCGCCCAGCCCAAGGGATCGTCCGTCTGATCGTAGCGGCTCACCGTCGGATCGAGACCGAGGCCGCCAAAGCCGGCATCCTCGTCGGTGCCGTACAGGTGGGCCGGGTCGGCCGCCTGCGACGCGATGGCGCGGAGCCCGTTGATCTCGACCTCGGGCGACCACGCGGAGACGTCCGGGCCGGCTCCCTTGGCGGCCGAGCGCAGGGCCACGCCGTTGGTGACGTCGGCGTAGCCGTAGGCGATCGCCCAGCGATCGTAGCTGCCGATGGTGGGGGCGTAGTAGTCGCCCTGCCGCGCGGGATCGGCGGCGAGAGCGGGCGGGTTGTAGTCCATCACCGACACCCCGACGCCGTGGGTCGAGGTCCAGCCCTTGTTGGCGAGCTGCCCAGCGGTCGCGCCGGCCGAGCCGCGGAAGTTGTGACGCAGGCCCAGCGTGTGCCCGACCTCGTGCATGACCAGCGCCTTGAGCGCCTGGCCGATGTACGCGCGGGTCGGCTCGCCGCCCGCGGCGATCTCGCCTCGCGCGGCGAGGAGCGCGCTCACCAGCGATCCGCTCTGGCCCATCTGCTCGCCATAGCGGCACAGGTGCGCCGCCGCGTCGCCGCCCACCGCGAGCGAGTCGGCCTGCAGCACCGCACCCACCGTGGCCAGCGGTGCCACGTAGCGATCCGACTGCCCGCTCCAGCGCTGGACCCACGCCGCAGAGATGAGGATGTCGGCGTTGAGGATCTCGCCGGTGCGGGGATCCACGTTGGTCGGGCCGATGGCGTAGACCGTACCGTTGGTCGCGGTCCAGCGCACGGTCGAGTAGCGGGCGTCGGCCGCGCTCCACGCGCTATCGTCGGGTGCATCCAGCACCCGGATCGCGTCGCGGAACCCGGCCTCTTCGAATGCGCGATTCCACTCCAGGATGCCGGCGCGCACGTACGGGCGCCATTCCACCGGAACCGTGCGGTCGATGTAGTAGGTGATGGGCTGCACCGGCTCGCTCACGACGGCGCCCGGATTCCGCTTCTCGAGCCGCCACCGGTTCACGTAACGGACGAAGTAGCTGTCGGCGGTGTCGCGCGAGAAGTCCTTGAGGGCGGAGACGAAATACCCCACCCGGTCGTCGGCCAGACGGGGCCGCATCGGCTGAGCGGGCAGCTCGCGCAGGGAGTAGTGGATGCCGAGCGGAATGGCCCGGTAGTCGGGCACGGTCTCTAGGCCCAGGTTCCGGGCCGTCTGGAACGTGAGCCGCACCTCGGCCTCGAGGTTGGAGCCGAACAAGCGCAGAAACTGGAGACTCGACCGCTTGTCGTCGAGCGCGACGGTGCCGGTCAGCTTTCGCTGCTGCAAGGCTGTCTGGAACACGGTGCCCACGTCGGCCCAGTCCGAGAGGAAGAACGGCGCGACGTTCACCAGGAACTCGCTCGTGTCCCGGTTCGCCGCGATCGGGAACGATTGGACCACCGAGTTACCGAACGAGTACGCCACCGTGCGCGCCATCGGCGTGCCGGGGACCGCGGCCACGTGCGGGTTGACGGCCCACAGCTCGATCCGGTCGCCCTCGCGATGGAATCGGACCAAGTCGGACCGGAGCGAGGTGCCGCCGTCGAGGCCGAGCTCGCCGATGCCCTGGGAGATCTGGGTGACGAGCAGGTAGTCCCGCTCGAGCTGCTTCGGGGTGAGCGCGAGATAGATGCTGTCGTGCTTGAAGTAGATGGTGAAGACGCCGGTGCCCACCTCGCTGCCCTTGATGACCTCCCCGTACGGCCGCCCCAGCTGATCCCCACGCTGCGCCTCGGCCCGGCCGAAACCGGCCAGCGCCGCCAGGACGACCAGCGGGAGGGTGCGGGCGAACGTCACGCGATGCTCCAGGACCAGCGGGATACAGCAGGGGCCGACCCTGGATGTCGGGGGCAAGTTGGGGGCCGCAATGGGGACCGCCCAACCCGCTGTGCAGGCTGGGGTTCCGCGGGGTGGGCGTGTCAAAAAGCCAAGGGCGGGGCAAAAAGCGACGATAGGGCGATTGGGGGCCGCCGGGTTTCGACGCCGGTCGAGAAGATCCTTCGCTGCCTCGGATGAGGGGACTCCGCATCCGGCACCTACGCGTGCACCCCCTAGCGCCCGTTCGCCCTATCGCCCTCCTTGACCTAACCCTGGCCCCCCTCTACATTTGCCGGTCTGCCCCAAAACGGGGGCCGCTCGCGATCTCAAGCTCCAGGATTATGCCGACCATCAATCAGCTCATCCGGCAAGGCCGGAAAATCGTCGAGGCCAAGGACAAGGCGCCGGCGCTCAAGTCCAATCCGCAGAAGCGCGGGGTGTGCACGCGCGTCTACACCACCACTCCGAAGAAGCCCAACTCGGCGCTTCGGAAGGTGGCCCGCGTGCGGCTCACCAACGGATTCGAGGTCACGGCCTACATCCCAGGTGAGGGGCACAACCTGCAGGAGCACTCGATCGTGCTCATTCGCGGCGGACGCGTGAAGGATCTGCCGGGCGTGCGATATCACATC
>JBOHSB010000480.1:0-3850 GCA_050733015.1 Gemmatimonadales bacterium | reverse complement strand
GCCGACCTCGTCGAAGACCGATCGCGACAGGTGACCAATAGCGTCGAAATCCTCGCCAATCTTGTCGCACGAGGCTGGCCTGCTGTAACAAACATACCTGCGGCCGTGGGTGAGAGCGAGCATGAGGCGGCGCACTTCGGCGGCGAATGGATGATGCTGCCGATCACGAGCCGCGTACAGCCACAAGACCTGTCGCCTGGAGCGGACCGCCGCCAGCGCGTGCAGCATCGCCAGCACCGGCGTCGCCCCGATCCCCGCACTCAGCAGGACGACGGGACGCTCTCCGGACTCCAGGATGAAGCTTCCGCGCGGCGAGCTGACATCGAGCGCATCGCCCACCCGCACATCGTCGCGCAGGTACATGCCGGCGGCCCCGTTGGGCTCGAGCTTCACGCTGATACGATAGCGCTCGGTCGAGAGGTCGCCCGAAAGGGAGTAGCTGCGAAACAGCAACGGTCCGCCGCCGGTCCGAAGACGTAAGACCACGTACTGGCCCGGCAGAGCCGCCGGCAGCGGCTGACCGTCCGTGCTCTGCAGCGTCAGCGAGAGAACGTCGGCGGACTCGTGATCGATCGCCGTCACGGCGAGCGGCCGAAATCCGGGCGCAGCCGGATGCGCAGCCGCTGCCGGCACGAGCCCCGCGTTACCGCTCCCCGCGCCAGTCGTTTGGCTCTGCAGTAACGCCTCGAACGACGAGCGCCACCCGGGCGAAAGCGCTTCGATCCGCAAGGCGCGCTGCAGCCGGTCGGGCGCATGATCGGGCGAATAGAGCAGCGCGTTGATCTCTGCGACGGTCATGCGCTCCTTCGCCTCTCCCTGCTTCACGATCTCGTCGCCGGTGCCCACCTCGCCTTCCCGGAGGACGCGGAAGTAGAACCCTGGGCGTCCGCTGGAGGTCAGCAGGGCGGGCATCCGGGGCTCGTTCATCCGGATGCCGACCCGATAGCAGGTCACGCGAGGCTGGGTGATCTCGAACAGCGCGCTGCCGATCTGGTATCGGTCGCCGATGCAGACCGCATCATCGGGCAGTCCTTCGATGGTGAAGTTCTCGCCGAACTGTCCAGGGACCAGGTCGGGCCGCTTCAGCTGCTCCTCCCAATAGCGATACGATTCGATCTGGTAGACGAAAACGGCGCGCTGCTCGCCCCCGTGCCCGGCCAGGTCGCCCTGACCGTCTCCGTCCAGATTCAACCGGCCGGCCCGACAGCGGCCAGGCAGGGGATCCTTCCAGATCCCGGTATGCACCGTGCGACCTTTCCACTCGATGTCGCGCGGAAGGCCGACGTTCACCGATAGCAGTCGAGCCATGTCACCCCGTCTCCGTCAACAACGGCTCGCAGGCGTCCAGTTCGCTTGATCGCCCTGATGGAACGTCTACATCACCAGACTAACGAACTGTATCGGGGTGGGTGGCCGTCGTCATGGTCCCAGGGATACGCGGCACGAAGCTGACCCGGGGAACCGCGCATCGCCTTCGCCGGTTAGACAGGCTTATAGGTGTAATTGCACCCAGTACTGGGAGAACAACCTCATGAGCGATCAGCGCGTGGCCATCGTAGCCGGCGCCCGCACCCCGTTCGTCAAGGCCGGGCAGGCGTTCGCGCCGCTCGGCCCGCTCGCGCTGGCGAAGCATGCCGTGCGGGGCCTGCTCGAGCGGCACGAGGTCGATCCGACGGGCATCGACGCCATGGCCTTCGGGGTGGTCGTGCCGGAGCGCGGCAAGCCGAACCTGGCCCGGGAGATCGTGCTCGAGACCGGACTGCCCGCCGGAATCGAGGCGCAGACCGTCTCGTCCTACTGCATCACCGGCCTCCGCACGGCGACGCTCATCGCCGATGCGATCGCGCGGGGGCGGATCAGCGCCGGGATCGCCGGAGGCGTGGAGTGGCTCAGCGGCGCGGACCCGGGGACGTTCAAGGAGCCCACCACCGGCCTCACCATGGGCGAGCACATGGAGATCACGCGGGCGGAGTGGAGCATACCGCGTGCGCGGCAGGACGAGGTGGCGCTGGCGAGCCACCGCCACGCGGTGGCCGCGCGGGGGCACCTGGCGCAGGAGATCGTCCCGGTGGAGGGCGTGGCACAGGACACCGGTCCGCGGCCCGATACCTCCCTGGATCGGCTGGCGGCCTTGAAGCCGGCGTTCGGCGCCAACGGGACGATCACCGCCGGCAACGCGTCGCCGGTGACTGACGGTGCGTCGGCGGTGCTGCTCATGAGCGAGCGGCGGGCGGCGGACGAGGGACGGGAGCCGCTCGCGTTCATCGAGGCGATGGATTATGCGGCCATCCACCCTGACGAGGGCCTGCTGATGGCTCCAGCCATCACGGTGCCCCGCATGCTGGAGCGGGCAGGCCTGCAGATGGCCGACCTCGACCTGCTCGAGGTCCACGAGGCGTTCGCCGCGCAGGTCCTGGCGAACGTGGCGGCGTGGGAGCGCGGCTGGAAAGGCCGTCCGACCGGTCCGGTGGACTGGGCCCGAGTCAACGTGAACGGAAGCTCGGTGGCCGTGGGCCATCCCTGGGCCGCGACGGGTGGGCGGATCCTCACGACCCTGGCCTACGAGATGAAGCGTCGCGACGCGCGGCGGGGGTTGGTCAGTATCTGTGCCGCCGGCGGCATGGCTGGGGCGATGCTGCTGACGCGGGCCTGACCGGGACAGCGGTTAGCGCCCGACCACCGTTGAATCGGGCGGCAAGGGGCCGGGGGACGGGAGGGGTGGTGGGGTCCAGGCGATCACCGAGAGTCGCACCCCGTCCACGCTGGTCGCCGCCATCGCCAGGGTATGGTCTCCCTCGGGCTGGTCGGGCGGCGGCGTCGCCCCGGGGACGGGCACCGGCGGTCCCATGATCCGGAGCGGCTCGACCCGCATGGTGAACTCGAACCGGAACCGCGCCGCTTCGCAGCTGAACTCCGCCCAGTCGAAGGTCGCGCGATCGGAGGTGCAGGCCCCGCCGGAGGCTTCGAGCGTGTTGGTCTGACTTCCCTCGACGGCAAACCAGCTGCCCACGTCCCGCACCAGGTACTCGCCCATGAAGCCGGGGAACCCGGCGCTGCTCCCGCCACCTCCGCCGCCGACCGTGTCGCCCGGGGCCGGCGCGGAATCGGGCGGGCTCGGGCCACCGGCGCCCGCATTGGTGGGGAGGCCGGTCATGACGTCGGGAACAGTCGTGTCTACCGCGCTGCTGCCGACGTCGGCCACGACGCGCACGACCTCGGCCATGCGGTCGGGCTCCCAGGCGATGAGCGTCCGCATCGAGAAGACGCCGACCTGGGTGCACTGACCAGGCGGTCCGGGAACCGGAGGGTTGGGTACGGTGTCCGGCGGAGCTCCCGCGGTCGGCGGAGTGCCCCCTCCGCTGCCGCCGGGCTGCACGACGATCGTGTCGCCCGGTGGGGCAACGCCGCTGTCGGAGGGCCAGCTGCACTGGAGGTCGGGGAAGTCGAGCTGCTCGGCGACGGCGAGGAAGCTCCGGCCCTCGCCGTCGAGAGTCACACTGACCGGCGTCGCGTGGCCGGTGAGCCGCACGATCTCGGCGGCGTGCCGGAGCGCGTCGGCGGTGGGAGAGAAGCCGCCGCCGGCCACCGAATCGGCCAGCCGCTCGAACTGGCTGGCCAGGCGCTGTCCATCGGTGTCGCCGCCGGGTCCGGCTCCGCCGTCGCCGCAGCCCACGGCGCCGAGCAGTGCCGCGGTCAGGGTCCAGCCAGCGCTTTGCCGCATAGGGTCTCCGGGGTCTCGCCCAAACTCCATTATGGGGGCCGGAGGGAGCTTCGTCGAGATGGTGCGGAGCGTGAGGGGGAGTTGAGGCGGCGCTGCACAGTCTTTCATCCCGAGCGAAGCGAGGGACCT
>JBOHSB010000479.1:0-4000 GCA_050733015.1 Gemmatimonadales bacterium | reverse complement strand
CGGGCATGTCGCCGTGACCCTCGGGCAGCTCGACCTGGAGCCGGCCAAAGGCGTAGTTGAGCGGCTGCTTCCCGAGCTGCCGTCCCAGGGAATCGAACAGGCTCACGCCGAAGTCCGTGAACCGGCTCCATTGCGCTCGGTCCATGCTCAGGTCCACCACGACCCCGCGAGACCATGCCGGCACCACGAACGCAATCCGCTGGACCGCGGAGCCGCTGGCCCGCACGCTCTCGCTGCGCACGGCGCCGCCCAGGTGCATGCCGAACTCCGCCTCGACCGGGGCGCCGGTGACGTTGGTGACCTGGGCACGAACCGACTCGCCCTGGCGCGCGGCCCGGAGCATCAGAGGCGACTGGCTGATCGACACCGACGCGGTGACGGCCTGGGTCGGCGGAGCCACCACCACCGCCTCGTAGACGCCGCCGATCACGTCGCGGGAATCGGCTTCGTACTCCGCCGACTGCGGACCGAAGCCGGCCGTGCGGGCGCCGTCGTCGCGGAACGGCATACCGCCGGGCTCGTGCAGGAATGCCAGGGCGCGCTCCGCGCGACCGTTGGTCTCCACGGTCAGCGCGAAGGAACGGGCACTGTCGGTCTGAAAGAACGTCCGAAGGAGCCCACCAGCCGGAACCGAGACCTTGTCCCGGAGCGCGCGGGTGCCGTCGGCCAGCGGCGCGGTGGTGACCACCGTGGCCACGAGGCGGAAGGCGGGCCCGGCGAGCGTATCGGCGGTCCAGCCCGTCACCGTGCCGATGGAGGCCGCGTCCGCAGGCAGTCCGTGACGCGCCACGCGGAGCTGCACGACAGCCCGTTCTCCCTGCAACGTGATGTTCGCGGGCGGCGTCAGCCAGGGCGCGTCGGTCCGAAGCGCATAGCTGGCCGGCGGAGTGCCGGCCGGACGGCGCAGCTCGAAGCTCTGGACGGTGTCCGCCGCACCGTTTCGGCTGCGCAGGATGGCACCGGTGACATCTCCCGGCCCAACGGCGCGCACCTGGGCCTCGGGTACGGGGAGGCCCGCCTCGAGCCAGCGATAGGCCCGATCCACGTCCGCGAGTCCGGTGCCGTCGTCCAGGATGGTAGCGCCCGTCATCGGCTGCGCGGTGACCATCAGCGCCTGCCGGATCTGGCGAGCGACGATCTCCCGCTTTTCCTGCACCAGAGCGGAGATCAGCAGCGCGGCCAGCCCGGCCGCGTGGGGCGCGGCCATACTGGTGCCCTGTTCGACCTCGTCGCCCGCGTTCCACCACGCCACCGTGCTGTAGGCGACCCCCGGGGTCACGAGATCCGGGCGGACCACCTCGCCGCCTCGGGCGCTGAAGTAGGCCAGCTGGTCGGGCGAGGGCGCCCCGGCCGACCCGGCCGGCAGGAAGGTGCCGGGCAACGTGGCCCCGACGCTGATGGCCCGTCCGGCGCTACCCGGAAAGCCGATGGTCGAGAGGCCGGGTCCGTCGTTCCCCGCGCTGATGGTGAGCACCACCTCCGGATGCGCCGCCAGCACCGAATCGACGATGGCGTCGATCCGGGCGTGACCCTCCCGCTCGTTCCCCACCCCAAAGCTCAGGTTGAGCACCAGCGGGAGCCGGCGCGCCTGCGCGAAGCGAATCGCATAGTCGAGCGCCTGGAGCATGCTGCCGGTTCGCGTCACGCCCCCCTGGGCGTCATTCGAGATCTTGAGGGCGAGCAGCTGGGCGCCCGGCGCCACCCCGTCGAAACCCGGCACATCGTAGATGTCGTGGCCCGCCGCGATCCCGCTCACGTGCGTGCCGTGCCCGTAGGTGTCGAAGACCAGATCGAGCTTGGGGACACCCGACGAGTCGGCAAAGTTGGCGGCCAGGGTAACGCGAGGCCGCCGGCCGGCACGGGTCCAGCCGAAGCTCTCGCGCCCCACCAGAAAGTCGTGCACGGGGCTTTCGCTCGCGAGCGAGCCGTCGCCGTCGGTGTCCGCGAGCAGAACCCACCCGTCGGTCGCGCGCACCACGAGGAGGGCAAGCGTGTCCGTCGCCGCCCCGTCGCCATCGAGATCGGCCGCGGGCGCGTCGCCAAGGGGAAGCTCGGCGATGACGCCACCGTAGTAGGGACCCGCCGTCTTCAGCGCCACGGCCCGGCCGACGCCGCGGAGCCACCGCCCCGCCACGTTCACCGAATCGCCGGCGGGGGTCACCCGCGTGAGCGCCACGGCGCCCTCACCGGAAAAGTCGCGAACGTCGAGGATCTTGGGACCGCCGGTCGACGTCTTGACCAGACCTGGGACGGAGGGATCGATCCCGCTGTCGAGGATGCCGATCAAGACGCCCCGGCCGTCGCTCTCGGGATGACCTCGGAGGAACCGATCTACCCCGGTGCTCGCGAGCGGCATCCAACCGTGGGCGTAGGCCACGGCCGGCGGCGCCAGCCGGCGGACCGAATCGTCGACCGAGTGTGAGGGTCGGGCCGCCGCAGCGGGCGCGCCGGCCGTGGACGTGCTCGGCTCACCGGCGCCGGGAGCGTCCGTCCTCCTCCCGCTGGTGGTCGACTGCGCGGTGTCGGACGACGCCGCGGGCGCCGGCGTGGACGCCGCCCGGCGTCCCGACGAGCAGGCCAGCGCGGCGGCGAGTAGACAGACGGACAGGCGCATCGCGGACATGCGAACCCTTATTGGACGGAGGCCGCGTCGAGCGGCGGGAGGACGAACGGACCCAGGTGTGGTCCGGCGTAGTTGGCGACGACCCGCAGCGTGAAAGCGAGCTGGTCGCGGGTCTCTTCAGGGGAAAGGATGGCGTCGACGAAGCCACGGGCGGCGGCGAAGCGCGCGTCGAGCTGCGCGTCGTAGTCGGCGCGCATGGAATCGACCGAGGTCTTCACCTCGGGAGCCAGCTCGCGCCGCTCGCGCTGGGCCCGCTCGATCTCGGGTCCGTGGACCGCCATGACGGCGCTCTCGCCCTCCATCACGCCCATGCGGCCGGTGGGCCACGAGAAGATGAAGTCGGGATCGAACCCCTGCCCGGCCATGGCATAGTAGCCGGCGCCGGAGGCGTGGTTCACGGTCAGCACCAGCTTGGGCACGGCGGCGGTGGCCATCGCCTCGACGAAGTGGGCGCCGGCCCGGATGATCCCGCTGTGCTCGGCCTCGGGCCCGACCATGAAGCCGCTCACGTCCTGCACGAACAGAATGGGGAGCTGCTCGCGATTCGCGGTCTCGATGAAGTAGGACACCTTCTCCGCGCTCCCGGTGTACACGATGCCGCCGAAGCGGGGCCGCTCGTCGGGGCGCCCCTTGATGATGCCGCGTTGATTGGCGATCACGGCCACCGGCCGGCCCTCGATGTGCGCGTGGCCGCAGATCATCTCCCGCGCCACGCCCGGCTGGAACTCGTCGAGCACGCCGCCATCGAGCAGCGCGTCGAGTACGTGGCGCATGTCGTACGAGAGCCGGTGATCGGCGGGCAGGATGTCGTACAGCGCCGCGGACGGGCGGGCCGGCTCGGCGGACGGCCGCAGGCGGTGCTGCACCCCGTGCACCCGCGGCAGCCGGCCCACGTACTCCCGGATGCGGGCCAGGCAGTCGGCGTCGTTGGCGGCCCGGTAGTGCGCCACCGCGCTCACCTCGGTGTGAGTCACCGCGCCGCCCAGGGTCTCCGCGTCGATGGTCTGGCCGGTCGCGCCCTTCACCAGGTTCGGGCCGCCCAGCCCCATGAATGTGGTGCCCTCGACCATGAAGATGACGTCCGACAGGGCGGGCAGATACGCGCCGCCGGCGATGCAGCTTCCCATCACCGCGCTGATCTGCGGGACATGGAGGTAGCGGCGCATGATCGAGTTGTAATAGAAGATGCGGGCCGCGCCGTACTGCCCGGGGAACACGCCGCCCTGGTAGGGCAGGTTCACGCCGGCGCTGTCCACCAGGTAGATGATGGGCATCCGCTGGCGCGATCGCGACGTGGAACCTTGGCCCGGAGTTCGGGCCGAAATGGTATCCGATCATGCTCGTCGTGACGGCGCTGCCGTGCGTCTGGGTGGGCGG
>JBOHSB010000478.1:0-11088 GCA_050733015.1 Gemmatimonadales bacterium | reverse complement strand
GTCGCGCACCCGGGCACGCCCGCGCCGGCGGCTGCCGCGCCGGCCGCCGCCAAGCCCGGCACCAAGGCGGATTCGATGGCCCCGGCCGCTCCGCCGCCGGTGCAGTTCGAGGTGAACGGGCGCACGGTGGACATCCAGGCCTACACCCGGTTCCTCCGCCAGCTCGAGGCCTCGCCCTGGATCACCGACGTGCTGCCGGTGTCCGCCCAGACGGTCATCGAGAAAGACCGGCCGGTCACCGCGTTCACCATCCGCGGCACGTACCACCAGGCGGACTCGGCGTACATCAAGACGGTTCCCCTCAGCCAGTCGGTGAGGTAAGCGCCCATGGCCTCTCTCACTTCGCAGAAGTCGGCACCGGTCCTGGTGGCCATGCTCGCCGGCCTGGTGGGCTACATCGCCTACACCGGCACGGTCATCAGCAGCCTGGGCCTCTCGGGCCTGCAGACGCGCAAGGCGCAGATCGTGGCCATCAAGGACACGATCGGCCGGCTCGACGCGGCCACCGACAGCGCCAAGAAGGAGCTCGCCAAGGGCACCGTCGAGGACCTGCGCAAGCGGCTCGACACCTACCGCGGCAGCCTCGCGCTGCTGCGCCGGCTGGTGCCCGAGCGGAACGAGGTGCCCAACCTGCTCGACGACATCTCGACCCGGAGCAAGATCCGCGGGGTGACGCTGTCGCAGGTGGTGCCGCTCCCGGTCGAGGCCGGCCCGGCGCCGTTCGATACCTACAAGTACAACATGTCCGTGATCGGACACTACGACGCGATCGGCGCGTTCCTGGCCGACGTGTCGAGCCTGCAGCGGATCATCGTGCCGTACGACGTGTCGGTCGCGGCCGCCAACAGCAACGCGGCCAAGGCCCTGAACGACACCAGTGGCTCGCTGCTCGAGGCCAAGTTCCAGGTGCGCACGTTCGTCAAGTCCGCCAGTGCGGAGGGAGAGGCCAGTGGCACGTAACGCGTGGTTCGGGGCCGCGCTGCTCGTCCTGACGGCGGTCGCCAGTGGCGGCACGGCCGTCCAGGCCCAGAGCATCTCGGCCGCCCATGGGCAGATCGCCAGGGTGCGAGCCCGTACCGACAGCCTGGCAAAGGCGCGCGACCAGCACATCGCCGCCGCGGCCGAAGCCGCGCCGGCCGCCGGTTCGACCTCCGAGGCCACCCTCGGCGCCACGCCGGCGACGGCCAAGCCGGCGAGGGATTCGATCGATCAGGTCGCCGAGTCCGCCACGGCCGATTCGGTCCAGCGGGCGCGGGAAATCGAGGTCATGCGCGAGACCTTCGCCTACGCGGGCGGCACGCGCGACCCGTTCGCCTCGCTGATCAACAAGGACGACAGCGGGATCGAGATCGGTAACCTCGATCTGGTGGGCGTCTATCTGGATCTCCGGACGCCGACGAACAACGTCATCGTGCTCCGGGAAAAGGGCGCGGACGGCAAGCGTCACAAGATGCGGGTCGGAGACCAGCTGGGCCGCTCGCGGCTGGTGCAGATCCGCGCCCGCGACGCGGTGTTCATGATCGCAGACTTCGGGTACGAGCGCCAGGAAACTCTCTCGCTGCGCAAGCAGGAGGTCGAGACGCCATGACGGGTATGTATCGCTGGATGCTGGTTGCCGCCGCGGCCTTCGGGACCGCGACTCCGATGCGGGCCGAAGGGCCCGGTAGCGGAGAGGTGACCGCCGTGAGCCTGGCGCCGGCCGCCGGCAAGACCGAGCTCGTCGTCGCGGTGAAGGGTGCCGTGGACGTGCGCGACTTCCTCCTCACCTCGCCCGATCGACTGGTGCTCGACGTCGTCGGCGCCACGCTCAGCTCGACCACGGCGAGCCTCTACGACGGCGTGAAGCGCGGCAAGGTGGTCAACCTGCGCTACTCGCAGTTCCGCCCGGACGTCGTGCGGATCGTCGTGGACCTCGACGGGCCGCAGACCTACAAGGTGGACCATACGGGCGACGCCGTGCGAGTGAGCTTCGACTCGGGCGACGGGTTCCAGGCCTGGTCCTCGACCGCCGCGGCCGCCCAGGTGGCCGACGCCACCGACTCGGCCGATGACGCCGCGCCCGCCCCGGCCGCCGCGCCGGTCCGGAAGCCCGAGGTGGGCATCCGCAGCGCGACCCTGCTCACCCGCGCCGACGAGCCGCGGATCACCGTCACCTGGGACCGCGCCAGCATCGCCGACGTGGTCGCCGGTTTCGCCGCCTTCAGCGGGCGCACCATCATCCTCGGCAAGGACGTGAAGGGCGAAGTCAACGCCGAGATCAAGAACCAGCCGTGGCCGCAGGCGTTCCAGGCCGTCCTCGCCACCCAGGGCCTCTCGGCGCAGGAGATGCCGGGCGGGATCATCCGGGTGGACGCCCCGTCGGCCCTCGCGGCGCTCGATTCGCTCGAGCCGCTCGAGACCAGCATCGTCCGGATCAACTACGCCCAGGCCGCCTCGCTCGCCAAGACGGTCGAGAGCATTCTGACCAAGAACCGTGGCCGCGTCGTGGCCGATACCGGCTCCAACGCGCTCATCCTCACCGAGACCCGGAGCCGCATCCAGAGCGTCACCGACTTCGTGCGGGGGCTCGACATCCGCACCCCGCAGCTCTCGATCCAGGCCAAGATCATCTTCGTGGACCGGACCGACATCGAGCAGCTCGGCCTCAAGTACGATCTGGGCAGCAAGACCCAGTTCTTCAACAAGCTGGCTCAGCGCTGCTGCGACCCGCAGACCGGCAACAGCTACCTTCCGCAGCAGAACGTGATCGACCTGGGCGGTAGCTCGATCTCCGCGATCGGCAACGCCGACGCGGTCATCACCGGCTCGGCCCTCGACCTGGTCTTCTCCACCGCCATCGGCGGGTTCAGCCTCACCAGCTTCTTGAGCGCGCTCGAGCGCACCGACCTGGCCGACATCCAGGCCGAGCCGGTGATCTCGACGCTCGACAACCGCCAGGCCGACATCCTGGTCGGTGAAGAGACCCCGGTCCGCGTCATCGACGCGTCGTCCGGCGCCGGCGGGACCGCCAAGGCCAACGTGACGTTCAAGGAGACCGGTATTCGCCTCACGGTCACCCCGCACGTGACCAACAACCGGCAGGTGCTGATGCAGCTCCATACGGAGCGGTCGGCCATCCAGCCGCTGGCCGCGGCCGACCTCGGCTTCATCTTCCAGAAGCAGAAGGCCGACAACCAGCTCCTGGTCGAGGACGGCGAGACGGCGGTCATCGGCGGCCTGACGGTCACCCAGGTCACCAAGACCCGCACCGGCATCCCGCTCCTGGGCAACCTGCCGATCATCGGCAAGCTGTTCAGCTTCAGCAACGATCAGGAAAATCGGCGCGACCTCATTATCTTGGTCACGCCCCGGATTACCGACGACGGCGCCTCGGACCAGAACTAGCCGCTCCGCGCGGCACCTCCGAGCACCATGGACGGGAACGAGCCCGGCGCAGGCCGGGCTCGTTCGTTCTTGGGGAGTCACCCTGAGCCCTGGCCTCGCCCAGGTTAAACTCCGCGAAGGGGGACGGGTCTCTCATGGCTTCTTTCGCGGAGTCTAGCCTGAGCGAGGCCAGGGCTCAGGATGACGCCCGTCCTGTAGAGGACGCTTCCATGCACCTGCGATTTTCAACCGCCGGCGAATCCCACGGGAGAGCCCTGGTGGCCCTGGTCGAAGGGCTCCCCGCCGGGCTGCCCGTCAGCGCCGAGTGGGTCGACCGGGACCTGCTCCGGCGGATGCAGGGCTACGGGCGCGGCGCTCGGATGAAGATCGAGCAGGACCGGGTCGAGTGGCTGTCCGGCGTCCGCGCCGGTGAGACCCTGGGCTCGCCGGTGGCCATGCTGATCCCCAACCGGGACTGGGCCAACTGGGAGGACGTGATGGCCCACGAGGCCGTCGAGCCGGGCGAGCTCCGCCGCCGGCGCGTCACCCGGCCGCGGCCCGGCCACGCCGACCTCGTGGGCGTGCTCAAGTACGACCGAGTGGACGCGCGCGATATCCTCGAGCGAGCGAGTGCCCGTGAGACCACGGCCCGGGTCGCGGCGGGCGCGCTCGCGCGGCGGCTGCTGGACGAGTTCGGCGTCGAGGTCGGAAGCCACGTCGTCTCGCTGGGCGGGGTGGCCGCGACGACGCCGGCCGAGCTCCCGGTGCCGCTCAACGACGCGGCGGACCGGTCCGAGGTGCGGGTGCTCGACCGGAGCCTCGAGCCCGAGATCATCCGCCGCATCGACGCCGCCAAGAAGGCGGGCGACACGCTGGGCGGCGAAGTCGAGGTCGTGGCGCGCGGCGTGGTCGTGGGCCTCGGCAGCCACGTGGCGTGGGACCGGAAGCTCGACGGCCGGCTGGCGGGGGCGCTCATGTCCATCCCGGCGGTGAAGGCGGTCGAGATCGGGCTGGGCGTCGAGGCGGCCCGCCGCCCCGGCTCGGCGGTGCACGATCCCATCGATGCCGCGTCCACCGACCTGCCGCCCGCGCCCGGCGACCCCCGCGCGGGCTTCCGCCGCCGCACCAACAACGCGGGCGGCCTCGAGGGCGGGATCACCACCGGCGAGCCGCTCGTGATCCGGGTCGCCATGAAGCCGATCAGCACGCTCATGTCGCCGCTCCCCACGGTGGACCTGGCGACCGGCCAAGCCGCCAACGCCCAGAGCGAGCGCTCCGACGTGACCGCCGTGCCCGCCATGGGCGTCATCGCGGAGGCGCTCACGGCCATCGTCCTGGCCGACGCGATGCTGGAAAAGTTCGGCGGCGACTCGCTGGCCGAGATGCGCCGGAACTACGACGGGTACCTGGCGGCCCTCGGCGCGCGCTGGGCGGCGCTCAGAGAAACGGCCCGGGACTGACATGCGGCGTCACGTGGTGCTGGTGGGGCTCCCCGGCGTGGGAAAGAGCACGATCGGCGCACTCGTGGCCGAGCTGCTGCCCGCGCCCCTGCTGGACATCGACTCGATCCTGGTCCGGCAGATGGGGATGCCCATCGCTCAGATCTTCGGCATGGTGGGCGAGCCGCGGTTCCGCGCCATGGAGCGGGATGCGGTCAAGACGGCCCGGGCGCGGGAGCCGGCCGTCATCGTCCCCGGCGGCGGCTGGGCCGCCCAGCCCGGTGAAATGCAGGATGCCCGGGGCGGGAGCCTCCTTATATATCTCAAGTGCGCCGCGGTCGTCGCGGCCAAACGGAGCGAACAGGGTGAGGTCCGCCCCCTGGTCGCCGCCGGGTCGGCCGACCCGGTCGAGAATGTCCGGGCCCTGCTGGCGGCCCGGGAACCCTACTACAAGCTCGCTGATTATGAGGTCGCGACGGATGTAAAGAAGGCTGCTGAGGTGGCGGGCGAGGTGGTGCGGTTGGCGAAGGTGCATGGCGGCTGGTGACGGATAGGGCGATAGGGCGGACGGTGAGTAGTCGGATCGCGCCTATGGGCAACGATGTTCGGGCGGCGGCGGGCCACGATCTTCCCGAGTTCCTTCACCACAAGCACTTACAGCACAACGAGTTAGCCAGCGACGCCTTGCGCCGCTCCGGCAGCGCGGATTTCTTGCAGCCACCGATGTTTGACCGTTGGATGACCTCAGCAGGCATACTGTACCCATGGCGACCAGATCCAAGCGATCGGTAAAACCCCCCGCGAAGCCCGCCCCGTCGAAGGCGGCCAAGGCCCCCGCGGCGCTCAAGCCCGCCCCGAGCCGGGGCCAGGGGAAGGGCGCCACGAAGGCGGCCAGGCCCCGGGCACAGGCCGGCGGGAAGGGGACCGCGCTGGTGATCGTTGAGTCGCCCACCAAGGCCAAGACGATCGGCAAGTACCTCGGCGCGGGCTACGACGTGAAGGCCACGGTCGGCCACGTCCGCGACCTGCCCACCCGGGAGCTCGGGGTGGACGTGGAGCACGGGTTCGAGCCCAAGTACGTCACCATCAAAGGCAAGACCAAGACCCTGGCGGAGCTCAAGAAGGCGGCCAAGACGGCGTCCACGATCTACCTCGCCACCGACCCCGACCGCGAGGGCGAGGCCATCGCCTGGCACGTGGCTGACCAGCTCGACAGCAAGGCGCCCACCCACCGGGTCCTGTTCCACGAGATCACCAAGGACGCCATCCACGAGGCGATGGAGAACCCGGGCCAGATCGACGACCGCAAGGTGAACGCGCAGCAGGCGCGTCGCATCCTCGACCGGCTGGTGGGCTACAAGGCGAGCCCCATCCTCTGGCGCAGCATCAAGACCGGCCTCTCCGCCGGCCGGGTCCAGACCGTGGCGCTCCGGCTCATCGTCGAGCGCGAGCGCGACATCCGGGCGTTCAAGCCGCAGGAGTACTGGAGCATCGACGCGCTCTGCGCCAAGGACGGGCAGACCTTCGAGGCGTCGCTCGCCAAGGTCGGCGGCCACAAGCCCCAGCTCCACTCGGCCGAGGACGCGCAGGCCGTAGTGGACGCGGTGCGCCAGCTGCCGTTCGTCGTCACCAAGGTGGAAAAGCGCCACCGCCGGAAGAACCCCGGCGCGCCGTTCACCACCAGCACCCTGCAGCAGGAAGCCGCCAAGAAGCTCGGCTTCAGCTCGCGCCGCACCATGCGCGCCGCGCAGGACCTGTACGAGGGCATGGACGTCGGCGAGGACGGCCCGGTCGGCCTCATCACCTACATGCGGACCGACTCGGTGCGGGTGTCCGATACGGCGATCGCGTCGGTGCGCGACTTCATCGGCAAGAGCTACAAGAAGCCCTACCTGCCCGACGCGCCCAACGCCTACAGCTCGCGCAAGAACGCCCGGGTGCAGGACGCCCATGAGGCTATCCGCCCGACCGACGTGAGCCGGCGCCCCGAGCAGGTGCAGCAGTACCTCGAGCCCGACCAGTTCCGGCTCTACCAGCTGATCTGGCAGCGCTTCGTCGCGTCCCAGATGACCCCGGCCGTCTACGACATGACCATCGTGGACTTCGATCTGGGCCAGTACCTCTTCCGCGCCACCGGCTCGGTGCTCATGTTCGACGGGTACCATGTGCTCTACACCGAGGGCCGCGAGAAGGAGGAGGGGAAGACGATGGACGACCTCCCGCCCATCCCGCCGCTCGCGCAGGGCGACCGGGTCGAGGTCCGGGAGATCACGCCGTCGCAGCACTTCACCGAGCCGCCGCCGCGGTTCTCCGAGGCCAGCCTGGTGAAGGAGCTCGAGCGGCTCGGCATCGGCCGGCCGAGCACCTACAGCGCCATCATCTCCACCCTGAGCACGCGCGAGTACGTCAAGGTGGACCAGCGGCGCTTCTTCCCCACCGAGCTGGGTGAGCTGGTCGAGAAGATCATGGTGGCCAAGTTCCCCGAGATCTTCAACGTCGAGTTCACCTCCGAGATGGAGTCCGAGCTGGACCGGATCGAGGAGGGCGAGCTGCTGTGGCAGGGCGTGCTCAAGGAGTTCTACACCCCGTTCAGCAAGGCGCTCGAGGCGGTGGACCTGAACGCGCTGGTCGCCGACGCGCACGGCCTCAAGCCCGAGGACCTGGCCAAGGAGCGCTGTCCCAAGTGCGGCTCGGCCATCGAGCTCAAGACCGGCCGGTTCGGGCCCTACCTCGCGTGCGTCAAGTACAAGGACACCTGCGACTACGTCAAGTCGCTCAAGAAGGGCCGCGCGCCCGACCGGCCCACCGACGAAAAATGCCACCTGTGCGGCTCGCCCATGGTGATCAAGACCGGCCGGTTCGGCGAGTTCCTGGCGTGCACCACGTACCCCGCGTGCAAGGGCACCCGCGCCATCCCGCTCGGCATCAAGTGCCCCAAGTGCATCGAGGGCGACCTCGCCGAGCGCCGCACCAAGCGCGGCAAGTCGTTCTGGGGCTGCGTGCGCTACCCGGCCTGCGACTTCTCCACCTGGAACAAGCCGGTGCCCGACACCTGTCCCGAGTGCGGCTGGATCGGCATGGAGAAGAAGGTGAACAAGGCCGAGGGCGAGACCCGCACCTGCCTCAAGTGCGGCCACAAGCTGGTCCTCGCCGAGCCCGAGGAGGTGGCCCTGGCGTGAACGCCACCGTTGTCGGCGGTGGTCTCGCCGGCTCGGAGGCGGCTTGGGCGCTCGCGGAGCGCGGCGTCCGGGTGACCCTGTTCGAGATGCGACCGGCCGTGAAGACCCCGGCCCACCACACCGACCGCCTGGCCGAGCTGGTCTGCAGCAACTCCTTCAAATCCACCGACCTCACCAACGCCCACGGCCTGCTCAAGGCCGAGCTGCGCGCGCTCGGGAGCCTGCTGCTCCCGTGCGCCGACACGGCGCGGGTGCCGGGTGGGACGGCGCTGGCGGTGGACCGCGAGATTTTCTCGCAGGCGGTGCACGACCGCGTGACCGGGCATCCGAACATCACCGTGCGGCGCGAGGAGGTGGCCGACCTCCCGTCGCCCGGCATCGTGGCCACCGGGCCGCTCACCTCGCCCCGCCTGACCGAGGCGATGGTGGCCAGGCTGGGCTCGGCGGCGCTCGCGTTCTACGATGCGATCGCGCCGGTCGTGTCCTCCGACTCGCTCGACCACGAGCGCCTCTACGCGCTCTCCCGCTACGGCAAGGGCGCGGGCGACGACTACCTCAACGCCCCGATGGACCGCGCGGCGTACGAGCGCTTCCTCGACGCCCTGCTCGAGGCCGACCAGCACCAGGGCCACGAGTTCGATCAGATCCCCTATTTCGAGGGCTGCCTGCCGGTCGAGGAGATGGCGCGCCGGGGCCGCGAGACGTTGCGGTTCGGCCCGATGAAGCCGGTCGGCCTGCCCGACCCGCGCACCGGTCGCGAGCCGCACGCGGTAGTGCAGCTCCGGCGCGAGGACCGCGCGGGCCAGATGTGGAACCTGGTGGGCTTTCAGACCCGGCTCAGGATCCCCGAGCAGCAGCGCGTGTTCCGTTTGATCCCGGGGCTCGAGCAGGCCGAGTACCTCCGGTTCGGCAGCATCCACCGGAACTCGTATCTCAACAGTCCCGCGAGTCTCGGACAGGGCCTCACCGCGCGCGACGACGACCGGTTGTTCTTCGCGGGCCAGATCACCGGCGTCGAGGGCTACACCGAGTCGCTCGGCACCGGGCTGCTGGCGGGCATCAACCTGGCGCGCCGGCTCGAGGGCCGGCCGCTCGCCGTGCCGCCGCCGACCACGATGCTCGGCGGTCTCTATCGTTATCTCGCCGAGGCCGATCCGAAACATTTCCAGCCGATGAACGCCAACTTCGGCCTGCTCGAGCCGCTGCCCGGGAAGCTGAAGAAGGATCGGAAGAAAGAGCTGCTGGTGGAGCGGGCGCAGGCGGAGCTTGGGCGATTCCTGGAGGAGGTTTCGTGAGGGGTCCAGCCGTGGTGAGCTGTTCCTGAGGACCCCGACCATGACTCCGCGACCGGAGCTCACCGAGTTCCTGACCTATCTCGACAAGCAGCGCGGCCAGTCCCCCAACACGATCAAGGCCTACGCCCGCGACCTCGAGGCGTTCGCCGATTTCTGCGATCGCCACTACGGCGGCCAGTGGCGCTGGGACACGGTGGACCGCCTCGGCATCCGCGGCTTCCTGGGTGAGCTCCAGCGGCGCGGTCTCGCGAAGCGCTCGGCGGCGCGCGCCCTGTCGGCGGTTCGGAGCCTGTACCGCTACCTGCAGGAGAATCACGGCGTCGCCAACAACATCGCGCGCGCGGCGCGGATGCCGAAGCTCGACAAGCGGCTCCCCACCTACATGGACCGGGAGCAGACCCAGGCGCTGTTCGACTGGGCCGAGGCCCGCGCCGCCGGGGACGACTTCAGCGCGACACGCGACCTCGCGATGCTCGAGCTGTTCTATTCCACCGGCATCCGCCTGTCGGAGCTGAGCGGCATGAACCTCGAGGACCTGGATCTCCTGTCCGACCAGGCCAAGGTACGCGGCAAGGGCCGGAAGGAGCGTATCGTGCCCGTCGGCTCGCGGGCGGTGGCCGTGCTCCGGCGCTATCTTACCCACCGGGAAACGGCCGTGGCCCGGCCCGGCGGCGACCGGCGCGCGGTGTTCGTGACCCGCCACGGACGCCGGCTGGCGCCCCGTAGCGTGCAGCGGGCCATCCACCTGATGTTCGACGCCGTGGGCGGCGACACCCTCCGCGTGCACTCCCTCCGGCACACCTTCGCGACGCACATGCTGGACGCGGGCGCGGACCTGCGGGCGGTGCAGGAGCTGCTGGGCCACGCGTCGCTCAGCACCACGCAGGTGTACACCCACACCAGCGTGGAACGGCTCAAGAAGGTGTACAACCAGGCGCACCCGCGGGCGTAGGCGGCGGGCTTCATCCCGAGCGCGGCGAGGGACCTGGCTGGTGCCGGCCGGACACCGCAGCCGAGTTCCGATCCGGCTGAGAAGGTCCCTCGCCGCGCTCGGGATGAAGCCGTCGGCGGCTCCTCCAACGAGGCGAACGATCGCGTGACCCACTTCCACGGCACCACCATCCTCGCCGTCCGCAAGGACGGCCGCGTCGCCCTCGGCGGCGACGGGCAGGTCAGCATCGGCGAGACCGTGATGAAGGCCCGGTCCACCAAGGTGCGCGCCATGAAGGGCGGCAAGGTGCTGGCCGGGTTCGCCGGATCGGTGGCCGACGCGCTCACGCTGTACGAGAAGTTCGAGGAGAAGCTCGACCGCTACCCGGCCAACCTCCCGCGCGCGGCCGTCGAGCTGGCCAAGGACTGGCGCAGCGACCGCGTGCTGCGCCGGCTCGAGGCCCTGCTCATCGTGGCCGACCTGGACCACAGCTTCCTGCTGAGCGGCGCGGGCGAGCTCATCGAGCCCGACGACGGCGTCGTCGCGGTAGGCTCGGGCGGCAACTACGCCGTGGCCGCCGCCCGCGCCCTGCTCCCGATCGACGGCCTCTCGGCCCGCGACATCGTGCAGCGCTCGCTGGAGATCGCGGCGGACATCTGTGTGTACACCAACCGGAACGTCACCATTCTGGAGCTGCCGGAAGTCCCCCGCTTACCTTTGTGATCATGGCCAACACCGCGCCCGTCCCCACCACTCCCGCGCCCGACGCCCCCGAACCCGAGGCGCCGCTCCCCTGGCTGGAGGAGATGCCGCCTCGACAGATCGTCGCCGAGCTCAACCGCTACATCGTGGGTCAGGAGGCCGCGAAGAAGGCCGTGGCC
>JBOHSB010000477.1:0-2249 GCA_050733015.1 Gemmatimonadales bacterium | reverse complement strand
GTCTGGGACATCTCCAATCCGGCCAAGCCGATGCTCACCATCGGGTACTTTTGCCCGGCGTCGCAGAGTGACGTGTCGGTCTATCAGAACCTCCTGTTCGTGTCGGGCGAAGGCACCTCCGGCCGTCTTGATTGCGGCGCCGAGGGCGTCAAGGACACTGTGAGCGCCGCGCGCCTCCGCGGCCTCCGGATCTTCGACATCACCGACATCACCGCGCCGAAGTCCATCGGCACCGTGCAGACCTGCCGCGGCTCGCACACCCACTCGCTGCTGGTGAATCCCAAGGACCCGGACACGGTGTACGTGTACATCTCGGGCTCGTCCAGCGTGCGGTCGCCGAGCGAGCTGGCGGGCTGCGTGAGCGCGACGCCCGACCTCGATCCCAACTCGGCCCTGTTCCGGATCGAGGTCATCAAGGTGCCGGTGGCGCACCCCGAGCAGGCGGGCATCGTGAGCTCGCCGCGGATCTTCAACGACCTGGCCGCACCGCCCAAGCACGGCGAGGTGAAGGAGGATATCGCGGCCAAGAAGCAGACGATCGACAGCGCGCGGGCCAAGGGCGCCTTCATCGTCACGGTGAAGGGCGAGGACCAGATCTTGAGCAAGGAGGATTCGGACACGCTGCTCGGTATGGCCATGCGCGCGCGGGGCGGCACGGGGGCGCCCACCGCCACCGACAGCGCGATGGTGCGAGAGGCGCTGCCGCACATCATCGAGGCCACCGAGAAGCCGGAGACACCGACCGGTCCGACGCAGTGCCACGACATCACGCTCTATCCGGCGATCGGCCTGGCCGGCGGCGCCTGCGGCGGCTACGGCCTGCTGCTCGACATCAGCGACCCGGTGAACCCGAAGCGGATCTACGCCGTCTCCGATTCCAACTTCTCCTACTGGCATTCGGCGACGTTCAACAACGACGGCACCAAGCTGCTGTTTTCCGACGAGTGGGGCGGGGGCGGCCAGCCCAAGTGCCGCGCGACCGACCCGAAGGCGTGGGGCGCGGACGCCATCTTCACGCTGGCCGACCGCACGCTCACGTTCGACAGCTACTACAAGCTGCCCGTGGTGCAGTCGCCGAAGGAGAACTGCGTGGCGCACAATGGCTCGCTCATCCCGATCCCCGGGCGGGACGTCATGATTCAGTCGTGGTATCAGGGCGGCATCTCGGTGTTCGACTGGACCGACGCCGCGCACCCCAAGGAGATCGCCTTCTTCGACCGGGGCCCGATGGATTCGACCAAGATGACCTTCGGCGGCTCATGGTCGGTCTACTGGTACAACGGCGTCATGGTGAGCTCGGAGACCCAGCGCGGGCTCGACATCGTCGAGCTCACGCCGAGCGCGTTCATCTCGCAGAACGAGATCGACGCGGCCAAGATGGTGCACCTCGACTACCTCAACGTCCAGGGTCAGGCCAAGATGGTCTGGCCCCCGAGCTTCGCCCTGGCGCGGGCGTATCTCGACCAGCTCGAGCGGGAGCAGGGGCTGGACGCCGGCCACATCTCGGCAGCGCGGAAGGCGCTGGCGGCGGCGGAGAAGGCGTCGGGCGCCAAGCAGCAGGAGGCGCTGGCGGCGCTGGCGACCGAGCTGGATGGAGAGGCGGGCGCGGCGGGCGACGCGGGGAAGGTGCGCGTTGCGGCTGGCGCGGTGCGGGAGCTGGCGTCCACCAAGACTGCGACGCGGAGCCCGTCATGAGCCTCGTAACCATTCGATCCCTCGTCCTCGGGCTCGGCCTCGCGGCAGTCACCGGCTGCGCCCACGCAACGTCCACGGCCGGCAACATGTCCTCGGCGCCGCCGAACCCCGACCCTCGCGTCGGGCTCAAGGCCGGGCTGTTCGACGCCCAGGAGGCGACCTGGAACCTCAGGGTCCTGTCGCAGACGCCGCCTCCGAAGGAGTTCATTGGCCATACCAACTCCGATCTGGCCTTCACGGGCAAGTACGCCATCCAGGGCAACTACCACGGCTACCAGTTCTGGGACATCTCCAACCCGGCCAAGCCCCGGCTGGAGACGGCCTACGTCTGCCCGGCGTCCCAGAGCGACGTGTCGGTGTACCAGAACCTGCTGTTCGTCTCGGGCGAGGGACTCTCGGGCCGGCTCGACTGCGGCACGGAGGGCGTGCCCGACACGGTGAGCAAGGCGCGGCTCCGCGGGCTCCGGATCTTCGACATCAGCGACATCGCGCACCCGAAGAACGTGGGCAACGTGCAGACCTGCCGCGGCTCGCATACGCATTCGCTGCTGGTG
>JBOHSB010000476.1:0-5149 GCA_050733015.1 Gemmatimonadales bacterium | reverse complement strand
CCGCGCGCGGCGCGCGCCGCGCGCTGCATGGGCGCGGCGCATGGCAACGGTCCAAGTACGAACGCTGCGTCGTACCCGGCCCGTGCCTCCGATGGACGGGCTGGCCCTGGGCGAGTATCTTCGGTGCGCGTACGCGCCGCTCATGGAGCCGCTCTGAGGCCGCGCCGCCGACGCGTACGGTGACCGGTTCCATTGGGTAGCTTCGAAGGACGTGACGTGGCGGGCGAAGAGCGGCAGATCAAGATTGAAGACATCAACCTCGACGCTCTTAGCGAGGAGCAGATCAGATCGGTCTTCTCTCAGTTCATCGACGCCGACTGCATGCGGACAGTCCTTCGCTCGGCTCTGCGGTCCGCGCTGAACAGCCCGCCGCGAAGTAGGCCCGGCGAGTAGGGTTCCTCGGTCGACGCGGAGGAAGCACCGACCGCGACCGTGCTGCCCCTGACCCTCGCCCAGCGCTGGTTGTTCCACGTACGGGCCGGCGCAATGGAACAGGCGATTCCGGTGCAGAGGGTGTACCGCATCTCCCAGGCGGTCTCGGCCGTGGCCCTGCAGCGAGCTGTGTCGCGCTTGGTCGAGCGCCACGAGGCGCTGCGGCTTCGGCTCGATATGTCCGGGGCCGAGCCCCGCCAGTACTTCCCTCCCCAGGAACCTGAGCTTGAGGTGCTGTCGATTACCGGTGGGACGCTGGATGACCGCGAGCGCTACGCACGGGCGCGCTTTGTCTCGTCGGCCGCTCGTGCGCTCGACCTAACCCGAGAACTCCCATTACAGATACAACTTGCGGTCGTCGACGTAGACCGATGCCTTCTGGCACTTACGGTGGACCACCTGGCTGCTGACGAGGCTGGGTTCGACCTACTGGAAACCGAGCTGGCCATTCTCTACGGCGCGGCGATGAATGGTACGGGTGAGGGGACGGCGCTGGAAGCGACTCGTGGCCTGTTCGAGGCCTACGTGCGCGACGACGCCGCCCAGATTGAAGACACAGAGCGCAACCTCCGCTACTGGGAGCAACACCTCTCCGGGGCCCCGCTGGTGAACAACGACAACGAATCAGCGTGGGTGGACGGCATCGCCTGGAACGAATCACTCGGGAGTACCGACCTGACCCAACTACGTCTGCGCTGTCGCCACCATCGCGTCTCGCTCTTCGTCGGTGTGCTCGCCGCGCAGGCAAGCCTGCTCGCCGGTCTCGGCTCCAGCGCCGACCTCGTGATAAACGTACCTATCTCAAACCGCGTCCAGCATGACGAGCGGTGGATGATCGCAAATCTCGCCTCATTGGTGCATATCCGGCTCAATCTCAGGGACTGGATGCCCAGCGGCGAGTTGCTGCGAATGGTGCGGACCTCCGTTCTTGAGGCCGTGGCTCACCGCCGATACGACTACGCGCAGCTCGGCTCGCTGCTGGCCGCGGAGACGCGGGTACGGGGAGGGCGACTCCAGTGGAGGGTGGGCTGCAGTCACCTTGTCGTTCCGGGCCCCGTACTTGCGCCGGTGTTGCCGCTGGAACGCGTTGCAATGGTCCCAGCCGACGGTCCTACGGTTCCACCGGGCACGTTCTCGCTGAGCTGCCGCGAGAGCCCCGCGGAATTGACGCTCAACGCCGTCTGGGACGCCGAAACATGGGGAACCGATCCACAGACGATCGGCTCCCGGCTACTTCGGCTGCTTGAGGAGACTACCCAAGAATGAGCCATGCCTACGTGCCGTTGACTGAGCGGCTGGCGCAGATCGCCCGCGATCGTCCAGAAGCTACGGCGGTGGAAGGCGCGGCGGGCATCACCAGCTTCGGCGAGCTCTGGCGGCGCGCATCGGATTTGGCTCACGTGCTGCGCAACCGCGTCGGCCACCATCCAGAAAAACCCATCGGAATCTGCCTCCCACGCTCAACAGACATGATCGTCGCGATCCTGGGCGTTCTGGCTTCACGGTGTTGCTATGTTCCCCTCGACCCGGGCCACCCGGCGGCCCGCCTCCGCGCAGTGCTCGCGGACAGCGGAGCGTCGCTAGTGCTGGGATACAACGACACGACGTCACTGCTAGGTGTACCGGATTCGTCGGTTCTGCAGCCATGGGAATGGATCGGTCCGCTGGGCTCAGACGGACCCCAGCCGGAAGCTGACGACCTAGCGTATTTGATCTACACCTCAGGCTCTACCGGCAATCCCAAAGGGGTGATCGTGGAGCACGGCGCGATGGTGAACTACCTCAACTGGTGTCTTATGGCCCTGCCAGCAGGTGGAGGCGGCGTGCCGTTGTTTGCTCCCCTCACGTTCGATCATGCCGTCACCTGCATCTATCCGCCACTGCTCGTTGGCGAGCCGGTCTTCTTGCTGCCACCGTTGAGAGGCGGCTCGGCACTCGCGGCAGGTCTACTCACCGGACGGTGCTACAGCTTTATCAAGATCACTCCGTCGCACTTACGCCTTCTTGACCTCGACCAGCGTGCGCTCCTGGGCCGCAGCACGGAACTCGTGATGCTCGGCGGAGAGCCGTCCAGTACTGACCTCGTGGCCGAGTTGCGCCGTGACACGCCGGAACTCCGGATCATGAATCATTACGGGCCCACTGAGGCCACCGTCGGCTGCTGCGTATACCTCGTGCCATCGTCTCCTGAGCCCGGCCCGCTGCCGATCGGCCAACCCATCCCCGGCTGCCAGGTCCAAATCGCCGGGGAGCAAGGTGATGTGCTGTCCTCGGGCGAGGCCGGTGAGCTTTGGATCTCTGGCCGGTGTCTAGCGCGTGGGTACTGGCGACGCCCGGACCTCACCTCGCGGGCATTCGTGGAACAGCCGCACTCCGTCAACAGAGTTCAGCGCTGGTACCGGACCGGGGATATCGCCTGCCAGCGCCCAGACGGCGAGATCGTCCTACATGGCCGCCTTGACGACCAGGTCAAGATCCTCGGTCATCGTGCAGAACCTACAGAGATCGAGGCGGCCATCATCACCCATCCCGATGTTGACTGCGTGCTGGTCCGCGCTCGTTCGGGCCTGGCGGGCACGGAGCTGACCGCGTATGTCGCGACCCGCGGCAACGACTCGATCAATGAACAGGATCTGAGGCAACAAGCCTCGTCGCGGCTTCCCGCCGCGTTGGTGCCAACCACGTGGCTCCAAGTGGCGGAGATCCCCCTCACGCCCAATGGCAAAGTCAACCGCCGCGCACCTCTACCCGAAGGGCAACCCGCATACCCGCCCCCAGGTCTTTCGGTGGAGTCGGTCATCGCTGCCCGCTGGCGTAGGTTGCTGGAACTCGACGCCATCGGCTTGGATGACGACTTCTTCGACCTGGGCGGTGACTCGCTGACGAGCGTCGAATTGGTGACCTGGGCGTCTGCGCATTTCGGCGTGGAACTCGAGCTCGCCTGCGTCTTCGAGCACCCAACAATCAGGACCTTCTCCTGCGCCGTCCGAGACGCGGCGGAGAACCGATAGGCCGTTGCGTACGTCATCGGGTCCCTCTTGCCGGCTCATGATGCCGCCGCCGTCGAAGTGCAGGGCCAGCACCCGATAGCGCCAGTGTTCCGCCTCATCGAAGAAGAACTCCGTCCGTAGTGTGATGATCAATTCAGAAGACGGCCCCGCCAGCGTACAAATGCCCGTTCGAGGTCGACTTGACCAAGCGCCGAGAGGTGAGCAATGTGGTCGTCGATGTAATAAAGGTAGAGCGGGAGGAGCTCCCTCGCGAGGAGCTCGGCTGCCGCGCCGTGAAGGAGCCGAGTCACTCTCCAGGCGAGAGCTGCGGACACCAGGCTGGCGCTCGGCGCGCCACTGGCGAGATAATACTCCGCGGCGACCTGATTGGCGCCCACCTTGCCGGTCGCGGCGGTGTAAAGAAGCCGGACGGGAAAAAGCACGATCTTGGTTAGGTGACGAGAAGACTGGGTGAGCAGCAGTTCCGGACAGCGGATCTCCTCGAGCACTTGTCCCCTGGCGGACGCCAACATGCGCAGGTCTCGAGAAGCCGGAATGACCGGATCTTTTCCAGGGCCCAAGATGTCAAGGGCGAACTCGGCTCCTGCTACCAGCAACTCCGCACGGTCGGGGCAAACCATGCCTTGACGGGCCTCCTCCCCATCGAGGAGCTGCCCGTTTTCCAGCAGGTCCAGCCGGTCCAGCGGCGGGAACCGGCCACCGCCGGCCCCAACCCGCAGGGTCGATGGCGTACCCCAGAACACCGAGAGCCGCTCGTGCAGCACTGAGCCCCGTGCCTTCACGCCGTCGGCCACCGCCTGGACCATGCCCCGGTCCGACGAGTCGAGCGGATCGGCCAAGACAAGGCCGAGGTCGACGTCGCTGACGAGCACACTGAAGCCGCCATGGGCCAGGCTGCCCAGAGCGTAGGCGGCTACCAACCGCTGCCCGAGGCTATTCCGGTATGCGCGCACCGCGTCATCGAGCACAGCCCGGCCCTCGTCGAGGTCCTTCTGCCGTCCTTTCACCGGAGGAGAGTGACAGACGGCGCCGTACTGAGAAGCACCGCGCGCGGGCTAACTCTCACCACGCACTGAAGGACAGCGAGCGCATAACGACCTGGCGAGCCGGGTTGCGAGGTCCGCGGTGAGTGGCGCATGGCCGACCATCAGGCGATACCACAGCACACCGTAGGCTTGATCAACCATCAGCTCCAGGTCGGCATCGATCGGGAGGTCGCCGCGATCACGACCACGGTCGAGGATCTCACGGAGCGTGTGACGCCGGCCGCGGGTGAACTCCTGGAGTAGCTGCGCGATGTGGGGATCTCGCTGTGCCTCGGCCATCACGGCGCGCAGCAGTGCCGCGGCGGGGGGACTGGCCGCGCCGTGGAACGTCGCGGTGAAGAACGTTTCGAGGTCGCGCAGGAGCACGCCGGTATCGGGTATCGAAGCGGTCTGCCGGGCCCGCTCGGCCATCGCCTCCAGCAGGATCGCGCCTTTGGAGGGCCACCAGCGATAGATCGTCTGCTTGCCGACCCCCGCGGCCGCCGCTATCGCCTCGACAGTCACCGCCAGGCCATCAGGTTGGGCTAGCAAGCGTGCCGCGGCGTCCAGGATGGCCTGCCGCGCAGCGGCGTTGCGCCGCCGCCCGGTATGTGGCCGGCGCAAGTCTGATCGTCGCATGGCGCAGGATCCTACCGTTGTCGAGACTAGTCGTCTCGATAT
>JBOHSB010000475.1:0-8247 GCA_050733015.1 Gemmatimonadales bacterium | reverse complement strand
CATCTCGGGCAGACCGCCGACCCCGCGCACGTGCCGCGGGTGCCGCTCGGCCAGGCCACGGAAGCCGTCCAGCAGCCAGGAACCGATGCGGCCCAGCTGCTCGGGCACCCGGCGCGCCTGCAGCACCGCCAGCGTGGCGCGCGCCGCGCCGAGGGACACGCTCTCGGTGGCGAGCGTCGAGGAGATCCAGGTGCGGGCCACCCCGGCCATGAGGTCCGCGCGCCCGCCGACCGCGGCCAGCGGAAATCCGTTGGCGATCGCCTTGCCCATCACCACCAGGTCGGGGCGCACGCCGAAGCGCTCGCAGCCGCCGCCCATCGCCAGCCGGCCGATGGTCTTGATCTCGTCGGCGATGAGCACGGCCCCGGTCCGCTCGGTCTCCTCGCGCAGCACCCCGAGCCACGCCGGATCAGGCGGCGCGAGGATGACCGGCTCGAACACCACGGCGGCCAGCGTGTCGCCCGCGCGCCGGATCATCTCGCGAGTACGGTCGGCGTCGTTGAACGGCAGCTCGGCGTAGAGCGCCCGGGTCCCCGCCGGCACCCCGCGGGCCTCCGGCCCCTGGCACCAGTCGAGCCACCCGTGGTAGCCGCAGCCCAGCACGGCCTCGCGGCCGGAGGCCGTCCGCGCGAGCCGCACCGCGGCCGCCATCGCTTCGGCGCCGGTCTTGAGGAACCGCACCTGTTCCACCCACGGCATGAGGCCGCGGAGGTCCAGGGCCAGCTCGGCCTCGAGCACTGGCGGGAGCGGGCCCACCACGCCATCGCCGATGGCGCGCACGGCGGCCGCGTTCACGTCCGGATGGCCGTAGCCCAGGGCGACGGCGCCGAGGGCCATGATGAAGTCGAGGTATTCCCTGCCCGCCGCGTCCCACGCGCGGCAGCCGGACGAGCGGGTCATCGTGTGCGGCAGGTCGGCGTGGTCGGCGCCGAACAGGGCCTCCGGCCGCTTGCTGCCGGTGGAGGTGAAGCCGGCGACGGCGGCGGGGGACGGGTCGCTCACCGGAGCTCCAGCGTTCCGAACGACTGGGCGGGCTGGCGGTCGCCCCGGAGATAGACCCACCCCGCGCCGCCGCTCCAGACCAGCTGTCCAGCGCGGCGCAGGCGGTCGGGGTGCATCTCGTTCACGATCAGGTCGAAGCCGAGGATGTCGCCACCGCGCGGACTCCAGTCGGGCAGTGCGAGGCGCAGGGCCATCGAATAGCCCGTGCCGGTCGGCTGCCAGGCGCCGGTCACCATCTCCGGCGGGCCCGCCCCGGCCGACGTCGCCCGCACGCGGATGCCGCCGGCGTCGTCCGACGGGACCACGAGGAACCCGTAGACCGGACCGTCAGCCTCGGGCTGCAAGTAGACCTGCAGGCCGTCGGCGTGGATGTCGTCGGGCTCGTTGTCCAGCCGGAGCGGCGGGGCGTCGTCGGGGCGGATGATCACCTCGGCCTTCACCACGTCCACGCCGAGGTAGAGCGCGTCCTCGTTCCAGTTGGCGAGCAGAGTGGCGGAGAACTCCTCGGGCCCATGGTAGGGCTCCTCGCTCCGGCGGTACTGGTCGTCGTAGTCGAGCATCATCGGCTCGCTGGCGTCGAACCCGTCGAGCGTGCCGTCGAGCTCAGGCGCGGACCGGACGTAGAGCGCCGTGCCCGCGGCGCGGGCCGGACGGTTGGGATCGATGAGCGGCGTGGTCTGCGCGGGCGCGCGGCGGAGGCCGGCGAGCTTCGTCGTGGCGGCGGGGCCGGTGATCTCCCAGCCCGTCGCCCCCGAGAGATGCCGGTCGGTGCCTTCGGTGGTCTCGACCGCGATCTGCTCGCCGCTGGTGGCGACCGAGCGCACCTTGGCCGCGGCGCGGGTGCTCTCGATCGCGGCGACGATGCGCGCACCCCGCCCGCGCGAGCGCACCAGATACATCGTGCCCCGGCCGGCCTGCCCCGGCCGGCCGGGCGCGGTCGCGCGAAGCAGCGTGCCGTCGAACCGCAGGTGCACGGCCAGCGTCGCGCCGTTCTCGCCGTGCGCGCGGAGCAGCACGCCGTCCTCAGACGAGCCGGTAAACCGCTCGACCCGCTCGAGGAACGGCTCGTCCCACGGCTCGGCGGTCCAGTCGCCCGGCGTGACGGTCTCCACCCGCCCGGCCAGGTGCCACGGCAGCTCGATGGTCCGATCCTCGGCGGCGCTCAGCTCGACCACGTCGAGCAGGTAGTCGCCGGCGATCAGTGTGCGCGACATCTCGCCGTACCGCCCCTGCGCCCAGCTCCAGCCGTCCTGCACGTCGAACGCCTCGCAGCGCGCGTCACCCGGCGGCTGGGACCGGCCGTCGAGCCGGGGCGCGTCGTGCGCCAGAGTCGAGCGGTACCAGAACAGATCGCCCGTCACGTACGAGCCGGTGCCGGGATCGGCCAGCCAGTGCTCCCCGTCGGCGAACAGCGTGAGCTGCAGCCGGTCCGGGTGGCCGTGACCGCCGCCCAGGCGGCCGCACTCGAGGCTGGCATACCGATCGCCGCTGCGCAGGACGGCGAGCCCCTGGCTCTCGAGCAATACCGGGCCGGGCGTCCACGGCGCACCCTCGGGAAGCGCGGGCGCCATCTCGAGCAGCGCCCACCACGAGAGATCCGCGCGGCTTCGCTGGGCCGGCGCGGCGGTGCCCGCGTCGTGGAGATAGGAGTCGAACGTTTCCGCTCTCGGCGCCGGCGCCGCGTACAGCTCGCGCAGCCAGCTCCAGAGGTCGGAGCCCTCGTCGCCCAGCCGGGCGAGCCCCACCTCCCACAGCTCGAGATACATCGGCTGCGCCAGCGAGAGGCCGAAGCGCGAGTCCTTCCGGGCCGGGAAGGTGTGATCGGGCAGCGCGGTGAGCGCCGGGGCCCGGAGCGCAGCGCCCAGCCGCGCGGCCAGGCGCTCGTCCTCCAGCAGGTCCACGCCCGCCTGGCGCGCCCAGCCCATCGCCACCAGCTGGCCACGCAGGGCGAACAGGTGATAGTTCTCGCCCTCGTACCACATGCCGTCCTCGCCGAACCCTTCGACCAGATGCGGGAGCATGCCTGTCGGACTCTGCACGGCGCGGTTCAGCAGCTCCTCGTCCTCGAACCAGACGGCGATGGCCGCGAGCGCCGCGTTGTGCCATGTCTGCCGGTTCGAGAAGCCCTCGTCGAATTCTCCGATGACGTTGGCCGCCTCCTCCGCCACGACCCCGATCCCTTCGGCGACCTGGTCGGCCAGGTGGCCGCTCTCCCGCAGCAGGCAAGCCGCGGCCAGGTAGTTGGTGACCCAGATCGATTCGAGATAGGTCGAGAAGAACAGCCGGCTCGGTCCCAGGACGTTATCCCGGTTGGGATAGTCGAAGTAGGACGAGGCGTACCCGGAGAGGATCTCGCCGGCGCGCCGCGCGGCACCGTCGTGCCCCGCGAGGCTACCGAGCGCCGCGAGCGTGGCCGCCCGCTCGGCGAGCCAGAGGTGGCCGAAGCGGGCCCAGGCGCGGTCGTGGCGCTCGCCGGTGAACGCGCGGCCACACCGCGAGCAGCGGTGCGACGCCGGGCTCCAGGGATCGAACTCGAGCGGGCCGCCGTCGTCGGGGCAGACGCCACCGTCGGCCGACAGCAGCGCCTTGTGCCGGGGAATTGCGAGCGGATGCGCCAGCAGCGGTGCCACGCGCTCCGCCAGCCGGCGGGCGAGCGCCGAGAGGTCGGCCGAGTCGGCGAGCAGCTCGCGGCGGAGGTCCAGATCCGGGGCCGTCAGCATGCCTCCACTCCCGCGGTGGACCACCGGCAGGGGAGGATCATCATGCCGAGGGTTCGGGCCGCGGCGATCGCCGGCGCGGGATCGTCGGGCCCCAGGAAGAACATCGAGCCGCCCGCGCCCGAGCCCGCGGCCTTGCCGCCCAACGCGCCGGCCTCGCGCATTACGACGGCGAGCCGGTCCATCGGCGTAGTGCACATGCCCGGATCGAGCGTCTGCTGGTGGCGCCAGTTGGCGTCGAGCAGCCGGCCGACTGCGGCGAGGTCCCCCGCCCGGAGCGCGTCGGCCATGCGCTCGGCGACGTCGCGGAGGCCGTGGAGCGCGCCGATGACCGCCGGGTCGCCCCGCTCGTAGGCCCGCATGACGCGGCTGATGGTGGCGCCCGAGAAGCGCGAGGCGCCGGTGTAGACTAGCACCATTCGCCGCTCGAGCTCGGCCAACAGGCCGGGATCGAGCGCGAGCGGCTCGACGGTCGCGTCGGGATCGCGGAAGCCGAGCCGCAGGACGCCGCCGTAAGCGGCCGTGAACTGATCCTGGCGGCCGCCCGGGATGCCGGCCTCGACTCCCTCGAGCCGGCAGGCGAGTCGAGCGACCTCACCCGTCTCCAGCACCTCGCGGCGCGCCGCGGCCAGCGCCGCCACCAGCGCCACGTCGAGCGCGCCCGAGCTTCCGAGCCCCGACCCGGGCGGCGCATCGGACCGGGTGGTCAAGGCGCAGGGGCCGACCGGCAGCATGCGGAGCCCGGCCTGCAGCAGCGACAGGGGCCCCGACGCGTCCAGGGCCGACTCGTCGGGCAGATCGAGCGTCGCCTCCAGGTCCTCGGCGACCAGCCGGAGCCCCGTCCCGCCGGGCCGCACCTCGGCGTGCGCGCGCAGTCCGATCGCGGCGGACACCACCACGCCGCCCTCGCGCGACGAAAACGGCGGCACGTCGGTCCAGCCGCCGGCCAGATCCAGTCGGACCGGCGCAGAACCGCGGAAGACGGTCACGGGGCGACCCACCAGTCGTGCACGGTGGGGAGCTCGCCCCGAAGATCCATCACGACCCCGTGTACCCGTCGATTCATTCCCTGAAGTCCTCGCGCATGGTAGAGCACGGCCGCCGGCAGCGAGTCGGCGAACATCCGTTGGGCCGCCGCAGGATCGGCCGGCGCGCGGAGGCCCGCGACGGCGAAGAGCGGGCCGAGATAGGCCAGGCCCACGTCGCCTGTCACCCCCAGCACGGCGGCGTCGAAGTCGTGCGTCGGCCCATACACCCGCGCCAGAAACGCGGAGAGCTCGAGCTGGCGGATCTCGACCTCCATCCCGGCCCTGCGCAGCCGCGCCTGCACCATCTGCTCGAGGGGCGCCTCGCCGCTCCCGACGGTGAGCAGCTCGAACCGGAGCGGCGGGCCCGAAGCACCCCGCGGGCTCGTGGCCGCGGCCTCCGGAACATAGCCGGGGACGTCGGGCGGCACCGGCGTACGAGCCGGCCTTCCGTAGCCGTAGAGATAGCCCTCCACGATCTCACGCCGGTCCACCGCCGCGTCCACCCGGCGGCGAGCCGCGAGCACGTCGAACGGCGCGCGGCGGGTATTGAGCGCGATGACGTAGGTGAAGAGCAGCGGATAGCTCAGCACGGCGAGATCGGGCTCGCGAGCCACGAAGGCGGCGTGGGCGGGCTGGATGCCGGCGAAGTCGAGCTCGCCCGCGGTGAGGGCCGCGAGCTTCGTGGCGGGCTCGTCCACGACCACGACGATGAAGCGCTGCAGCCTGGGCGGACCGCCCAGGGCCGCGGGAAAATCCGGGTTGGCGGCGAACACCCAGCGCCGATTGGGCTCGTGGGCCACGAAGCGGAACGGGCCGTTGCCCACCGGATGCTCGTTCCACGCGGCCTGGCGCAGCCGGTCGCGCGGCACCGAGTCGAGCAGGTGCGCGGGCGCGATCGCCAGGTCGGTGAGGACGTCGGGGAACCGCACGACCGGCGCCCCGAACCGGAGGGCGACGGTCGAATCGTCGGGCGTCTCCACCTGCTCGAGCGCCGCGAGCTCGGCGGCTCGAGGATACCCCACGACTGGATCGCGCGCGGCCTCGAGAGTCCACCGCACGTCGCGCGCGGTGGTCGACACGCCGTCGTGCCAGCGCAGGCCCGGGACCAGGTGCAGCACCAGCGAGCGCCGGTCCGCCGACCAGTCCCACGCCCGCGCCAGGTAGGGCCGCGGCACCAGCGCCGAGTCGTAGCGCGCGAGGGTGGTGAGCAGCACGTAGCGCTGCACCTGCCGTGCGAGCGGATGGAGGGTCACCAGCGGGTTCATGCTCTGCAGATCGGCGCCGGAGGCAAACAGCACGGTCGACCCGCGCCGCCCCGCGGCCGGCTGGCAGCCAGCGAGCGCGAGGAGGGCGGCGAGGAGGAGGCGTGGAGGCACGGCGAATAGTAAAGGACGATAGGGTAGTAGGGCGAACGGGCGATAGGGCGGGCGGACGGTCAGACGGTCAGACGGTCAGACGGTCAGCACAGGGATCCGCGAACCGCCCGCGAAGGCAAGCGATGCGGCCGTCGAACGCACAGCGCTGCGCTCGGGCGGGCGGCGGCGGCCGGGAGCGGGACAGAGGGTGAGCCTAGGGCGGGATCGCCGGCGTGGTCGCCGACGATGTCCGGCCGCAGGCGGGGGTGAGGGTCGCAGAGGGAGCGTCAGTGCGGCTCAGCATGGGGCGATGCCAGTATGAACGAACCGCACTGCAGCGACCGGCGCGAGCCTCGCCCCCGCCGGAGCCGGAGCCCCGACGCCGGCCGTGCGAGGCCCGCCCAGCGCACCCACGCTGGCGCCCCGCCGCCGCCCCCGCAAAGATTCCAGCCATGCAAGCGTTCGCCCGCCGCGCCGTGAGCGGCTTCGGTGTCGTCCTCGGCGTGGTCACGCTGATGTTCGCCCTCCTCCGCCTCGCCCCCGGCGACCCCGCCCTGCTCCTCGTCGGCCCCGCCGCCACCGGCGAGCAGGTCGCGGCGCAGCGCCACGCGCTCGGACTCGACCGCCCGCTCCCGGCGCAATACGCCACCTGGCTCGGCCGCTTCGCCCAGGGCGACTGGGGCACCAGCATCGCCACCGGCCGCCCCGTGCGCACCATGCTCGCACGAGCGTGGCCTGCGACCGTGCGCCTGGTCGGCATCTCGCTGGTGCTGAGCTATCTGATCGGCATCGTGATCGGCGTGGTACAGGCCGCGCGTGGAGGCCGGCTCGACACGGCGCTCTCGGTCGCGACCGTCACTCTCTTCGCGCTCCCGGGCTACTGGCTCGGCCTCATGCTGGTGATGCTGTTCACCTACCGGCTCCGCTGGCTGCCGGCCTTCGGCGCTGCCGGCTTCGACGCCGACTTCCTTCCTCCCGCGGCCCGCCTGGCCGATCGGCTCAGGCACCTCACGCTGCCGCTCGCCACGCTCACCCTGGTCGGCGTTGGCGGCACCGCGCGGTTCGTGCGCGGGGCGATGCTCGACGTGGCCGGTGCGCCGTTCGTCACCGTGGCCCGGGCCAAGGGACTGTCCGAGCGGCGGGTCACCCTCCATCACGTGCTCCGCAACGCGCTGATCCCCGTGCTGACGCTGCTCGGGCTCTCGCTGCCGACCCTGTTCTCCGGCGCCGTATTCATCGAGGCGATTTTCGCGTGGCCCGGCGTGGGACGGGTGCTGGTCGAGGCGGTGCAGGCGCGGGACTACCCCGTCGTCATGGCGGCGACCGCCGTGAGCGCGGTGCTGGTCGTGCTGGGGAACCTGCTGGCGGAGCTGCTCGTGAGCGTGGCCGACCCGAGGGTCCGATGACGCCCGACCCTGAGGCCGTCGGCGCCGCCTGGTCGAGGCGCGTGCCGTGAGGGGCGAGGCGCGACGGCTGTTCCAGGATCGCCGCGCGGCGGTCGGCGCCGCCGTGCTCGGGGCCGCGGTGCTCGTGGCCCTGCTCGCCCCGCTCCTCGCGGGCGACCCGATCGTCCAGCGCGACATCGTCCTGACCCGGTTCCTGCCGCCACTCGCCACCGATCCGCTGGGCGCGTTCCACCTGCTCGGCACTGACCGGTTCGGGCGCGACGTGTGGGCCCGCCTGATCTACGGCGCCCGGGTCTCGCTCGGCGTCGGCGTGCTGGCGGTGCTGCTGTCCGTGCTGGTCGGCGTCGCGGTCGGCGCGGCGGCCGGATTCTGGCGCGGCTGGGTCGGCATCGGGCTGCTGGGGCTCACCGACTTCGCGCTGGCCTTGCCGCGGGTCGTGCTGCTGCTCCTGCTGGCCTCCCTGTGGCGGCCCAGTGCCGGGCTCGTGATCGTGGTGCTGGGACTCACCGGGTGGATGACCATCGCCCGGCTGGTCTACGCCGAGGTGCGCGCGCTCGCCGGGCGGCCGTTCGTGGAAAGCGCCGTCGGGCTCGGCGTGCCGGGGCCCCGCATTCTCCTGCGGCACATCCTGCCCAACGCGATGACGCCGGTGATCGTCGCCTCCGCCCTCGGGCTGGGCAACGCCATCCTACTCGAGGCGGGCCTGTCGTTCCTCGGCCTGGGCGTGCAGCCGCCCACG
>JBOHSB010000474.1:0-18050 GCA_050733015.1 Gemmatimonadales bacterium | reverse complement strand
CCGACGCATGCCCCCTTCGCTTCGCTCAGGGTGACTCGTGACGAAAGCAAGGATTTCGTGCGTTCCAGCGATCCCGTTACCATCATCGGCGCCGGCCGCATGGGTCGCGGGCTGATGGCGGCGCTCGAGCAGGCAGGCGTCGGCGCCCGCCTGCTGGGACGCGGCTACCAGACGGACCAGGTCCGCAGCGCCGGCCTCATTCTGATCGCCACCCCGGACGACGCCATCGGGGAGGTGGCGGCCGCTTTGGCCCGGGACCTGGCGGTCGCCGAGCACCAGGTCGTGCTCCACCTGTCCGGACTGCTGGACCGGCTGGCCCTGCAGGTGCTTGCGTTCACTGGAGCAGGGCTCGGCTCGTTTCACCCGCTCCAGTCGATCGCGGATCCGGCGACGGCGCCCGATCTGCTTCGAGGCGCGTACGCGGGACTCGAGGGTGACGAGCGCGCGCTGGCCGCCGGCGAGCGCCTGGCGCGCGCGTTGGGAATGCGGCCCGTGCGTCTCGCGCCGGGCGCCAAGCCGGCGTATCATGCGGGTGCGGTGGTGGCCTCCAACTACGCGGTGGTGCTCGCCGCGGTGGCGGAGCAGCTGGCGCGCCGAGCCGGGGTGCCGGCGGCCGACGCCGCCTCGCTGTACCTCCCGCTGATGCGGGGGACCGTCGCAAACCTCGAGCTGGGGCCGGCCGCGGCGCTGACCGGGCCGATCCGCCGGGGCGACGCGGCGACGGTCAGACGCCATCTCGCCGCCCTCAGTCCCCAGGAACGGGTGCTCTACCGCGAGCTCGGACGGGTGGCCCTGCGACTCGCGCGTGAGGCGGGGCTCGGCGAAGCGTCCGCCGAGGTGGTCGAGCGCGCGCTGACCCAAGGCGACTGACCGAAACTTTTCGCGGCCCTCCGCCCTAGTGAGCGGAGGGATGCGTTCACACAGTACCGCTTACGATCCCAGCTCGACCCGGTGTCCCGAGCCACCAGGGCACACCGGCGGCAGTCTCGCCGGCGTATCCCGCTAGACGACGATCTCACCCGAGGCCGCAATGTCCCACCGCTGGGTCCTGCCAGGGCTGCTTGCCCTTCTCGCCTGCTTCACGGGGGGGTGGTTCCTCCAGCGCCGGTTGGGCGTGAGCGAGGACGTGTATCAGCAGGCTCGACTGTTCGAGCAGGTGCTGGCACACGTGCGGGACTATCACGTGGACTCGTTGCCCGAGGACGAGCTGTACCGCCGCGCCATCGACGGCATGCTGGGTCAGCTCCACGACCCGTACGCCGCCTTGCTGGCCGGCAAAGACTACCAGCGGCAACAGGAGCGTACCACCGGAGACTACGCCGGCATCGGGCTGCAGGTCGATGCGCGGAATGGCTGGATCACGGTGATCGCGCCGATGCCTGGCACGCCCGGCGAGCGGGCCGGCATCCGCCCGGGCGACGTCCTCGCCGAGGTGGATGGCGTCTCCGCCGCCGGCTGGACCATGGAACGCGCGGTGCAGGCGTTGCGGGGGCCGGTCGGTACCCCGATCGATCTGGCCGTCCGGCGCGAGGGCACCGATGCCCCCTGGCGGTACCATCTGATGCGCGAGCGCATTCACCAGCGTGCGGTCTCGGAGGGCCTGCTCCTGGCCGACGGGGTGGGCTACTTATCGCTGTCGATGGTGCGGGAGAACTGCGCGGCGGAGCTGGAACAGGAGGTCGCGAAGCTCGTCGCCCAGGGCATGAAGTCGTTGGTCCTGGATCTGCGCTCCGATCCGGGCGGCCTGCGCGACGAGGCCGTGCAGGCCGCCGACATCTTTCTCGATCCGCGCCAGGATATCCTCGTGAGCCGAGGCCGCGCTCCGGGCGACAACCATCGCTGGACCGACGGATCCCCGCAGCGCTGGCGCGGCCTGCCTCTGGTGGTGCTGGTCAACGGGGGAACGGCCAGCGCAGCGGAGATCATCGCCGGCGCGCTGCAGGATCATGACCGGGCGTTGGTCGTGGGCGACACGACGTACGGCAAGGGTATCGTCCAGACGCTGTTCCCGCTCGGCACCGATGTCGCCCTCCGGATCACGACCGCCCGCTGGTACACCCCGAGCGGTCGCTCTATCCAGGGGGCGCTGCTCGACTCGGTGATGGGCGCAGTGCACGCGGCCGTCACCCCGGTCACCTACCGCTCCGACGGTGGGCGGCCGCTCGCAGGCGGTGGCGGCATCGTGCCCGATGTGCTGCTGCGGCCGGACACCCTCACCACGGCGGAGCAGGGGTTCGGCCGGGCGCTCGACGGGCAGCTGGCGGTCTTCCGCGACGCGGTCAACGCCACGGCGCTGGATGTCCGCCGCCGCGGGGCCATCCGCTCCGAGGATTTCGTGGTGGATGAAGCCATGCGAAACGAGGTGAGGCAGAGGCTCGAGGCCGGGGGTGTCCATCTGGCCGACAGCACCTTCCGCGGCGGCGAGCAGATCGTGGATCAACAGCTGGGGTACGAGCTGGCGCGCTACCTGTTCGGTCCCACGGCGGAGCGGAGGCGGCGCGTGCACGACGACCGCCAGATCGGCCAGGCGGTGGATCTACTGCGTCAGGCGCAGACGCCGAGCGCCCTGCTCGGCCTGGCGGCCGGTCCGGCCGCCAGATCTCACTGATCGACTACCCGAACGCCGGGCGGCACCTTGAAGACGAAGGTGTTCTCCGGCACCGAGCGATTGGTCCGCACCTTCGACAGCGTGAGGGTGCGGGTCGCCCCTGAGTGCTCGGTGATCTCCAGCCGGCGCGGCAGGCCGTCCTCCTTGTCGAGCCAGACGATCGCGCGCTCGAACGGCAGATCGGGCACGGCCGGGTCGAGCCGGACCACGTCGACTGGACGGCCGTTGAGGCGGTCGGACCGGACGTAGATCGCCGTGTAGCGCTCCGCGGGGCGGTCGAGCAGCCAGGCGAGGATGTTGTATCCGTAGACCGGCCCGCCGCTCGGCACGCCCATCCGGATCACCTGGCCGGGCGTGGTGCTCGGGGTATACACCCAGATCGAGCGTCCGTCGATGAGAATGGCCTCACCGGGCGGCTCGGTGAACCGCATGGCCAGCTTGTCCTCGCCAGCCTGCACCAGCGTGCCGCGGCTCTCCGCGCTGTCGATCATCGGATTGTCGATCACCTGCACGAAATCCGCGGCCAGGCTCGAGAGCGAGCGGTACACCCGGGACGACCGGCCGACGACGGCGGCCGCATCCTGCCCCGCGGCGACGCCGGGCGCGGCGGCGAGCGCCGCCACCACGAAGCACAGCCGGATCACGCGCGCGCTCCCGCCGGCTCCGCGACCCGCCGGCCGATCGCCTCGGCGATGAGCCGGACTTCCTTCATCATCCGCTCGAACTGATCGGGATAGAGGCTCTGGGCGCCGTCGGACAACGCGCGGTCGGGATTAGGGTGGACCTCGACCAGCAGGCCGTCCGCGCCCGCGGCCACCGCCGCGCGCGCCATCGGGATCACCATGTCCCGGTGGCCGGTGCCGTGGCTCGGGTCGGCCACGATGGGCAGATGGGAAAGCCCGTGCACCACGGCGATGGCACTGAGGTCGAACAGATTGCGGGTAGCCTGATCGAAGCTGCGGATGCCGCGCTCGCACAGGATCACCTGCCGGTTGCCTTCGGCGAGCAGGTACTCGGCCGAAAGCAGCAGCTCCTGGATGGTGGCCGACAGCCCCCGCTTGAGCAGGACGGGCTTCCCGCACCGACCGGCGTGCTTGAGCAGCGAGTAGTTCTGCATGTTGCGCGCGCCGAGCTGGACGATGTCGGCCACTTCCACTACCTGATCGAGCCCCTCGGCGTCCATCGCCTCGGTGACGATGAGCAGGCCGGTCTCCTCGCGGGCCTTGGCCAGCAGGTCGAGCCCGGCGCGGCCCAGACCCTGGAAGGCGTACGGCGAGCTCCGCGGCTTGTAGGCGCCGGCACGGAGGACCGTGGCGCCTGCCTCGCGCACGGCACGGGCCGCCGCGAGGATCTGGCGCTCGCTCTCGACGGAGCAGGGGCCCGCCATCACCACCACCTCGTCGCCGCCGACCGACAGCCCTCCGGGCAGCCGGACGACGGTGGACTCCGGCTGCCACTCGCGGCTCACCTGCTTGTACGGCTGGGTGACGTGGATGATTTCCTGCACGCCGGGCAGCGCGGCCAGCCGCGACCCATCCACGCGGCCGTCGTTGCCGACCAGCCCCACGGTGGTCCGCTGCTTCCCGGGCATGGGCCGGGCCTGATAGCCCATCTCCTCGATGGTCTCGACGACACGCTGGATCTCGTCCTCGGCGGCGCCGTGGCGCATCACGACCAGCATCCGACTCCTCGCTCAGGGTAGGCCGACCCTGCGGGCCCCCACCGCAACTCCCGCACCACGCCCATCCGTCGCCTACGCGACGTGCTCCGCCTCACCTAGCCGCACGCCCACGATGGTCGAGACGCCCGGCTCCTGCATGGTGACGCCGTACACGGCGTCGGCCGCCTGCATGGTCCGGGGATTGTGGGTGATCACGAGAAATTGGGTGTCGGCCTTGAACTCGTCCAGCAGCCGGGTGAACCGTCCCACGTTGGCGTCATCCAGCGGGGCGTCCACCTCGTCCATGAGACAGAAGGGGCTGGGCTTGGTCAGATAGATGCTGAACAGCAGGCTCACGGCGACGAGGGTGCGTTCGCCGGACGACAGCAGGTGGATGCGCTGGGTCCGCTTGCCCCGCGGGGCCGCGTGGATATCGATCTCGCTCTCGAGCGGGTCGTCCGGGGTAGCCAGGCGCAGCTCGCACTCGCCGCCCCCGAACAGGGTCTGGAACACCCGCGTGAAGTTGGCCTGCACGGCGGTGAACGTTTCGACGAACATGGCGCGGGCGGTCCCGTCGATCTCCCGGATGGCCTGGATGAGCGCCTGCCGTGCGCCGACCAGGTCGTCGCGCTGGGTCGTCAGGAACTCCAGGCGCTTGACCTCTTCGGCATGCTCCTCGACCGCGAGCGGATTGACCGGCCCGATGGCCTCGAGCGCGCCGAGGATGCGCGCCGCCTCGGCCTCGAGCGTCTCGAGGTCGAGCTCGAGCGACGGCGCCTGCTCCACGAGCTGCTCGTAGGACCGGCGCCATTCCGCTTCCACCCGCTCGACGATGCTGCGCCGGGTGCCGGCCGTCTCGGTGAGACGCACTTGCAGCGTGTGGCTCTCCTCGCTCGCCGCGTCGAGCGTCTGGCGGGTCACGTTCACCTCGCGCTCGGCCGAGAGCAGGCCCTCCTCGGCTGCGGCAAGCGCGCGGTCGGCGTCGGCACTGGCGGCTTCGAGCTCGTGCAGGGCGAGCTCGCGCTCCGCCCGTGACTCCCGCCACTCCGCCTGCTGGGCCGCCAGGGCGACCGTATCGGCCTCGAGCTGGGTCAGCTCACCGGTCAGCGTCCGGACGGCGTGCTCGGCCTCGTCCCGCATGGTCGCGGCGCGCTGCAGCCGCTCCTCGGCCGAGCGGAGGCCCCCGGCGACGTGCGCCTCCTGCACCTGCCAGTGCACCCGCTGCTCGCGAGCCGCCTCCTGCTCGGCCTCGAGCTCGGCCTGGCGACCGCGTCCGCCGCCGAGCGCCTCGTCGAGCCGCCCGCGCGCCAGGTCGCCATCGGTCAGCGCGGCGTCAATTTCGGCCAGGCGCTGCTCGGCCCTGGACAGCCGTTCGGTCACGCGGGCCAGCTGGGCCTCGGACTCCGTCATCTCGCGCGCCAGGTTGCCGGCGACGCGGATGGCGTCCTCGCGGGTCGCGGCCCCTTGGCGCTCCGCTTCGCGGGCCTGCTCCGCCGCCGAGGTGGCCGCTGCCAGCCCCTGTTCCCGGTCCAGCAGCCGCGCCGCCGTGGCCTCGAGCGCGCTCTCGGCGGCCGCGACCGCGGCCTCGCCGCGCGCCACGTCCTGGAGCAGGGTTGCCAACTCCGCACGCCGCCGGAGCGGGCCCGACGGCGCGGCGGCGCCCGACAGGAAGATCGCGCCGCTGGCCCGGCGGAGCACGCGGCCGGTGGCGTCCAGCACCTCGGAGCCGGCCAGGGCGGCACGCACCCAGCCGGCGGCGGGACCCTCGGCCTGCAGGCGGTCGTCGAACGGCTGTGCGTCGGCCCCCGTGCTTGGCCCCGAGTCGAGCGGCAGGAGCACCAGCGAGCCCGGCTGATGCTCGGCGTGCCAGCTCTGGATGGCCTCGACCGCCTCGCGATCGCGCACGAGCACGGCGTGCATCCAGTCGCCGAGCAGGCGCTCGGCCAGCTCGGCGTCGTCCCGGCCGGTGCTGACGAAGTCGCTGAGCGGTCCGAGCACGCCGCCGTCGAAGCGGTCACGGGCCGCCAGTAGCGCCGCGGCGGCAGGCGCGAGGCCGACCCGGTCGCGTTCGAGCCCTTCCAGCGCATGCCGGCGCGCCGTGGTCTGCGCGAGACCTTCGTCGGCCCGGCGGCGCTCCGCGCGGTGCATGGCCTCCTGTTCCCGGGCCTCCGCGACTAGGTGGCGCGCGCGCTCCGCGTCGGCCGCGGCGCGCTTGGCCTCGTGGCTCAGGAATCCGGCCCGCTCCACGGCGTGATCCCGGCGCCGCTCGGCGTCGCCCAGCTCGGTCTGCAGGCCGGCACGGTGGGCGGCGGCTCCTTCCGCGCGCTCGCGGAGCGACGCGAGCTCGCCTTCGAGGGCCGCGCGCTCGCCTTCCAGCGATCGCAGCGTCTGGGCAAGCGTCTGGAGCTCCTGCTCCCACTGGCGCACCTGGGCCCGCGCCTCGCCGAGCCGACGGCGCACGTTCTCCTCGGCCTCGGCCCGGCCGGCGAGCTCGCCGCGGATCCGATCGTGCTCGATGGCCGCGGCGTCCCGGTCGGAGGCGGCCGCGTCCCGCTCGCCCAGGGCGACCTGGGCGCGGATCTCCATGTGGGTGCGCTCCTCCTGCGCCCGCTGGCGGCGGACGCCCGCGTTGGCCAGCCGCTCGGCCGCCAGGGCGAGGTCGCCGTCGATCCGGCCGAGCTCGACCCGGACGGCGCCGAGCCGGCGTTCGATCTCCGTGCGCTGCGATTCCGCGGCGGCGCGGGTTCGGGCCGCCTCCTCGCGCTGGTGCTCGCCGTCGCTCAGGCGCTGGCGCGCAGTGGGGAGGAGGCGGCTGAGCTCGCCGTATCGCGTCTCCATCCCCGCGGCCTCCTCGCTCAGGCGCTCGAGCAGCCGGCGCGCGAGCGTCACCTGGACGGCGAATTTCTCCTCGGTGAGCCTGGCGTGCCGCTCGGCCTTGCCCCGCTGACGCGCCAGGCTCCGGATCTGCGACTGCACTTCGGCGATCAGGTCTTCCACCCGTTGGAGGTCAGTCGCGGTTTCCTCGAGGCGCCGCTCGGTGCTGTGCTTCCGGTCCCGGTACAGCCCGATGCCGGCGGCCTCCTCGAACAGCGACCGCCGCTCCTCCGCCCGGTCGGAGAGCAGCAGGTCGATCATCTTGGCCTCGATGACGACGCCCGCGTCGCTGCCGAGCCCGGTGCCCCGGAGCAGGTCCTGGATGTCCCTGAGACGCACCGGCGAGCCGTTGAGGAGGTAGTCGCTCTGGCCCGAGCGCGACAGGCGTCGCGTGACCACCACCTCACGGTAGGCGATGGGCAGGTCGCCGTCGGCGTTGTCGAGGTAGAGGGAGACTTCGGTGACGTTCACCGGCCGCCGGGCGGTGGACCCTTGAAAGATCACGTCCTCCATCTTGCCGCCGCGGAGCAGTCGCGCCGATTGCTCGCCCAGGACCCAGCGGACCGCGTCGGACACGTTGGACTTGCCGCATCCGTTGGGGCCCACGATGGCGGTGACGCCCTGCTCGAACGTCAGGTTGACCGTATCCGCGAACGACTTGAAGCCGGAGAGCTCCAGCCGGGTGAGCTTCATGCGGGCATCCTGCGATGGGGTTGGGTGCGCCGAGGGGGCGGCGCGTCGCGATCAGTGGTCCGGCGCGTCCTGGCCCGACACGATGAACGACGGCATGCCGATCTTCCGGCCGGTCGACTCCGCCTGCTCGCGAGTCGCGTAGGGGCCGAGCACCACCCGGTGGGCCTCGTCGCTCTTACTGGGGGCGAGCACCGAGGCGGGGAGGCCGGCGGCGCGCAGCTTGTCGGCGAGCTCGTTGGCCCAGGCCGGGTTCTGCGAGCTGCTCACCTGCAGGTACACCGCCGCGGCCGCCTTTCCGCTGTCGGCGCCGGCCAGGGCGGTGGAGTCGGACGTCACTTCCGCCTCGGCGTCGCGCGCGGGCCGCCAGGCGATGGGCAGCCACTCGTCGGCGGCCCCGCCTTCCACCCGGCCGGTCTCGGGAAAGCCCTTGGCCCCAAGGTCGAGGCCGACGAGGTCCTGGTCACGCCGGATCACCAGGGTATTGGGGGAGGCGACGGCCGGCAGGTCGGCCGCCCACTTCGTGGCCACGGTCCCGGCCAGACGCCACCGACCGACGTCGATCACCCACACCGAGTCGCCCGACTCGGGCCGAACCAGCAGCCACTGCCCGAACCGGTCGTTGCGGAGCGCCTTGGCCGCGCCCGGCAGGTCGATCGACTCGAGACGCTCGCCGCTGTAGCGGTCGAGCACGATCAGCTCGTCGTCCTGTTGCGCCACATACAGCCGGTGCCCGGAAGGCGAGAAGACGACGGCTCGAGGGTGCCCCGACAACCGGATGGACTTGGGCGCGTTCTTGCCCTGGGTCGGGTACATGATGACCGCGGTGTCGGTGGCTACCGCGATCAGGTCGCCGTAGAAGGTCGGCGCGAACTGCTCCGACGGGAGCGTGGTGCTCACGGGCGCCTGGTCCGAGCCCAGCACCTCGAGCACCGGCGCCTTCTCCCCGACCCGGGCGAGCAGCGCGCCGGTCATCGTGGCGTAGAGCTCCTGCGGCGACCCCTGCAGCTTCGACCGGAACCGGACCGGCGCGCGGCGCACCATCTGGGTCACCGTGCTGGCGGTATCGACGGCGTAGAGCGCGCCGTCAGGCCCCATCGTGGCCGAGCGCACCTGCTCGAGGTAGGTGCGGACCCGCCGGGTCTCGAGATCGAGGGTGACGAGATTGCGCTTCCGGTCGAGCGAGAAGACCAGCCCCTGCTCGGGGTCCGCGCCCACGATCCGCTGCACCGGCGGCAGGGGGTCCTCCGCCTTCCAGGTCGATGGATCGAGGGTGGGAACCCGGTATAACCTCGCGGCCCCGCCCTCACCGGTGAACCGGAGCAGCGAGGACGCCGCCGGGGCCCGCGTGGAGGCGGGCAACTTGGCCAGCGACAGGTGCTCGGGCTCACGACCGCAGGCCACGAGCAGCAGCGCCGCACCGAGCGCGAAACGGCAGGAAGGCACGGCCGAAAGATAGACGGGGGGGAGACAAGACGGAACGAGAAGGACGGCCGGACGCTCGGACGGTTAGACAGGAGGCCCAACGGTGAGCTGGTGGGTTCCCCTTGGTTGCCGTCCGACTGCCCCTCACCGACTGCCCCTCCGTCAGCCCCGTCTGTCCGACCATCCCGCTGGTCCTACCGTCCGACCGTCCGACCGTCCTTCCGTCCTCTAGAATGTCGGGCCGAGACTGAAGGTCCAGAGCCCCTTCACCGCGCGTCGCTCCTGCGGGACCGAATAGTCCAGGCGCGCCACGGCGAAGCCGAACAGGTTGACCCGCACCGATGCGCCCAGGGTCTGGAGTGGGGTCCGCACCCGGGTCGGATCGTCTCCGCTCTCCCGATTCCACTTGATGGTGCTCCGCTCGTCCCACGCCAGGCCGATGTCGTAGAACAGGGCACCCTCGATCGGCGGGAACGCCGCGGGCAGGCCGAACGACGGGTTGAGGATGGGGAATCGCAGCTCCACGCTGCCGACGCCGATCTGCGTGCCCACCAGCCGGTCGAGGGCGGCGCAGCCCGTCTCGGTGCTCGTGTCGTTGGCGTTGAGGCACTCGTTCCGCCGGTACGAGCCCGAGGTGTTGCCGCGGATCAGGTCCGTGCTCCCGGCGAACACCTTGAACTGGTCCGCGGACTGCCCGATCCGCCCGAAGTACAGTGCGCGGGTGGCGAGCACGATCGGCCCGATGATCTGATCGTAGCGCCGGTAGTCCGCCGTCACCTGGGAGAACTTCCAATCGCCCATGGTCTGGGCGAATTCCAGCCGGTACCGACGGCCGTAGAACGGCCCCACGTACCCGTTCAGGGAGTTGTCGAACACCAGCGCCGCCGACGGCTGGGCGTAATTGACGCTGGACAGGTCGATGGTCTCGAGGAACGGATCCGCGGTCGCGAAGCCCGAGTTCGGATCGTACGGCTCGTTGATCCGGAGCAGCGCGTCGCTCACGTTGGCGAACCGCATGCTCGCCTCCAACCGCTGGAAGCGGCTGAGCGGGTAGTACGCCTGGCCGAACACCGACCGGACCACGAGTCGCCGGACGTTGGTGACGAAGATGTTGCCGCCCGGATTCTCCGGGTCCGGCTCGATGTCGCTGGGCTCCAGGAAGTAGTAGGGATCCTGGCCCAGCCCGACCGCCCAGTTGACCCGCTTGCTCAGGTTGGCGTACGCCGCCAGGACCTGGGCCTCGCTGATCCGGCCGTTGACGTACCCGGCGAAGACCAGCTGATGATTGCCGAGGATGTCGCTCAGCGAGATCGCGGAGCCGCCGAAGAACCCGCGGCCGAAATTGTCGCGCGCGTACCCGATGCTCGGACGTGCGATGTAATCGGGCGAGAAGTGCACCCGATAGTCCTTGAGGGTGAACTCGCTGGTATCCGGGAGGCTGAAGTTGGCCGAATCCATCAGGGCGCTGATGGACACCGGCTGCGAGAGCTGCGTGGTATCGCCGGTCCGAGCCAGGTCGCCCGAGCTCCGAAAGCCCTGCTGGGTCCGATAGATCGAGCCGCCCTCGCCAACTTGCGACCGCACCTCCTCGCGCACCTGCAGCGAGCGCGTGGTGTCGAGCGGCGGCGTGGCCACGCGCGCCAGGATAGCGACGCTGTCCACTGCGGGCTGCACGTAGGGCGACCGCTTGAGTGCCCGCGGGTTGTTGATGGTATAGACGTCGTACTTCTGGTCCTCGTAGTAGACGAACGCCAGCCGATCCGCCTCGCGCGCCCAGGAGAGCACGGGCGAGAGCGGGGTGATGCCCTGGACGCCGGTGTAGAAGTCGGTGATCTGGTAGATCTGCCCTTCAGCCAGATCGTAGAGATAGATGTCGCTCACGCCGCTCCGGTCGGACACGAACGCGATCGACCGCCCGTCGGGCGCCCACTGGGGGCTCACGTTCTTCCCGGCGTCCATGTGGTCGAGCACCTTCACCTGCCCGGTGGCCAGGTCGTACAGCGCGATCCGGAAATTGCTGTACCTGAGGGTCTTGAAGTCGGTCCGCGGGCCCCGATCGGTGGCGAACGCGATCGTCTTCCCGTCCGGCGACCACACGGGATGCAGGTCGCCGTACTTGTCCGAGGTCAGCCGCTGGAGATTGGATCCGTCGCGATTGACGGTGAACAGGTCGCTGATGCCGCCGTCGTAGCCGGTGAACACCAGCTGCTTGCCGTCCGGGCTCCAGGACGGCGTGGTCACGCCGCTCAGCTTGAGCTGGATCCGGCCGACCTGCTTGTTCCGCGCCACGTCGACGATCACGATGTCGTCGCGGGGCCCCCGTTTGGCCGCGAACGCCAGGTACTTGCCGTCGGGCGACCAGTTGGCCTGCGAGTTGATGAAGCGGTAGGTCTCGTAGTTGCTGCTCACGCCGGACTTGAGGATCCGCCGCTTGACCTCGCCCGTCTGGCCGTTGGCGAGGTACAGGTCCACGAAATAGAAGTTCTTCTCGCTGAAGTAGGCCACCTGCGAGCCGTCGGGCGAGAGGGCGGGGGCCAGGTGCAGGGTGCCCTGGGAGCGCTTCTTGTTGAGCAGCTCGTCGGCCACCGCGCGCGCCTTGGCACGGGCGCCGATCTCGGGCAGGTAGCGCTTCTGCACCGCGTCTCGCCACTGGTCGGAAAGCTGCTCGAGGCTGAGCCCGATGGTCCGCCGGAACGCCGGCTCGACCCCGCCCGACAGCGTGGCCTTGAGGATGGCGCCCACGGCCTCGTCGCCCCACCGCTCGCCGATGTACGACCACAGGGCGTGGCCGAACCGATAGGGGAAGTACTCGTACGGGTCGGCGGTCATCTGCTCGATGGTCGGGAGCTTCCCCTCGAGCGACGCGTCCCGCAGCCACATCCCCGTCTCGGCGTTGATCGGCCCGAGCGAGAGATACTCGGCCATGCCCTCCGCGAACCAGAGCGGGGGCGCGATCGCGATCAGGGTGTTGATGCCGGCGCCGGCCCGCCCGCGCGACCAGATGTCGTACTGGAACTGGTGCGCCATCTCGTGGGTGAGGACGTGCTCGAAGTCACTGTAGGCTCCGGTGAACGGCATGACCGCGCGGTTCCGCGCGAAGTCGGTCACGCCGCCGGTGCCCTCCCCGCTGACCTCGGTGGCGTTGGTCTGCATGAAGTCCGACTGCGAGGCGTACAGAATGATCGGCTTGCGCTCGCGGAACTCGTGGTTCAGCACCTTCGAGAGCCGGGCGTACGACCGTTCGGCGATGCGCGCCGCGTCGAGCGCGGCCGTGCGCTCGCGGTCGTAGTAGTACACGTCGAAATGCTCGGTCTGGATGACCTTGAAATCGAAATTGGTGTACTGGACCTTGTTCCGGCCGAAGTACTGGGCGGAGAGAACGCCGGGCGCGCCCACGAGCGCGAGGAGCAGGACCCGGACGATGCGTCGGAGCATGGCGACCTCGGCTAGGTGGAGCTGATCAACAGCTCCGGTGCGTCGTCCCAGAGGCGCTCGAGCTGGTAGAACGAGCGGGTCTCGGGGTGGAACAGGTGGACCACGAAATCCACGAAGTCGAGCAGCACCCACCGGCCGCTGGTCAGGCCCTCGACGTGGTGGGTGTGATGTCCCTTGCGGTCGAGCTTCTCCATCACCGACTCGGCGATGCCGCGGACGTGGGCGTCCGAGGTTCCCGACGCGATGACGAAGAAATCGGTGGCGTCGGTGAGTCCCCGCAAGTCGAGTACCACCAGCTGACTGCCTTTCAGGTCCGTGATCGCAGCCAGCGCCAAGCGCAACGCCTCCGGAATGCGGGGCGTCACCGGCGGCCTCCTGCCTGCAGGCGCGTCGATCCTTGTGTCTCCGCCTTCGTCCCGTCGAGCCGCGCGGGGCTACCGTCCTCGACCTGATAGAAGATGGCCCAGGCGCCGGCACCGACATGGGTGCCGAGGACGCCGGTGGCCAAGGTCACGAAACAGTCGCGCGGCTGGTAGGCCGCGACCAGGGCCGCCTGCACGCGCTGGGCGGTCTCCTCGGCTCCGGTGTGCACCACGCCGAAGCGGACCACCGCCGGCCTCGGCGTCAGGCGTTTCTCGAGCAGGGCCAGCACCCGCGGCACCAGCTGCTCGCGTCCCCTCACCCGGTCGATCGGGATGACACGTCCGTCCCCGTCCAGGGACAGAATGGGCTTCACGTCGAGCATCCCCGCGATCCATGCCTTGCCCCGCGACACCCGTCCCGAGCGCAGGAGATTGTCGTACCGATCGACCGTCAGCAGCATCCCCGACTGGCCGCGCACCCGCTCGAGCTCGCGGGCGATGTCACGGCCCGCCCACCCCGACTCGGCCAGCTCGGCCCCCCGGAGCGCCAGCATGCCCACGCCGAGCGATGCCGAGTGGCTGTCCACCAGATGAACGCTCGAGATCCCGGCGGCACGCACGGCCGCCTGCGCCGAGGTCAGCGTGCCCGACAGCGTGCCCGAGAGCAGCACCCCGACGACTTCATCCGCTTCGGCGCGCGCGTCGCGGAGCACGCGAACGAAATCGGCCGGCGCCGGCTGCGAGGTCGTGGGGAGGTCCCTGGCGGCGCCCAGCCGGCGGTAGAACTCCTCGGGCTTGAGGTCGATCCGATCCCGGAACGTCTCGTTCCCGAAGACCACCTGCAGCGGCACCACGGTGATGTGGTGCCGGTCGAGCACGCTGTCCGCGAGATCCGCCGAGCTGTCGGTGACGACCGCGACCGGCCGGCGGTCCGCGTGGGCCAGCCGCCGATGCTGCGCCCGCATGTCGTCCGCCTTGGTGGTCTCCAGCCGTCCCCAGCGCGCCGCATACGTAAAGACGGCCTCCGGGGTGTCGGTGTGCACATGGATCTTGAGGATGTCCGCCATGACCGCGACGACCACCGAGCCGCCGAACGTATGCAGGGCGGCGCGGACTTCGTTGGCGGCTGGCAGCTGCTCGCCGCGGACCAGGAGCTCGGTGCAGAATTGGAAGTCGCGCTCGGCGGCGACCTCGAAATCCGCTGCCGGTACCACTACCGCTGCCTCGCCCGATGCGCTGGTCGTCGCGACCGGCAGGATGGGATCGCCCTCGATGCAGCGGACCACGCCCTCGAGCATGCGGACGAACCCCTTGCCCCCGGCATCCACCACGCCCGCTTCCTTGAGCGCGAGCATCTGGTCGGGCGTGCGCGCGAGCGCGGCCTCGCCCTCGGCGAGGACTCGCCGCATGAACTCCCCGACGTCCTCGGTCTCCGCGGCGGCGCGTTCCGCGGCAGCGGCGGCGTCGCGCGCCACCGTGAGGATGGTGCCCTCCCGCGGATCGTCGAGCGAGGCGTACAGCCGGTCGGCACCTTCCCGCACGGCCGCGGCGACGTCGCGGGTGGTCGCCGTCGGGCGATCGCCCAGCCATTCGGCGAAGCCCAGCAGGAAGTGCGCGAGCATCATGCCGGAGTTGCCCCGGGCGCCCAGCACGGCCCCCCGGGCCATCGTGCGGGCGGTGTCCGGAAGCGAGGCGTCGCCGAGCGCCCGGAGGGCGTCGGCGACGGCGCGAAGGGTCAGGCTGAAGTTGGTGCCGGTGTCGCCGTCGGGGACCGGGAAGACGTTGATCCGGTTGATCTCCTCCCGGCCGGCCGCCACCCAGTCCGCGGCGGCGAAGAGGGAGCGGGCCAGGCGGGGTCCGTCGACATAGGCGATCCCGACGCTCATCGGGAGCGGACTACTCCGCGACGACCGAGACACGGACCTCCGCGTGAACCTCGGGATGCACCCGCACCCCCACGGTGTGGCTGCCGAGCGTCTTGATCGGATGCTCGAGCTCGATCCGGCGGCGATCGACCGGGTGGCCCTGGGCGGCCAGCGCCTCGGCGATGTCCTGAGCGGTGATCGACCCGAACAGCTTGCCCTCCTCGCCGGCCTTGCCGGTGAGGGTCACGGTGACCCCGCTCAGTTCCGCGGCCGCGCGCTCGGCCTCGGCGTGCTCCGCCTGATTCCGGACACCGCGCGCGCGGGTCTCGGCCGCGATCCGCTTCTTGTTCCCCTCGGTGGCCTCGAACGCCAGGCCGTGCGGCAGGAGGTAGTTGCGGGCGTAACCGGGCTTGACCCGCACCATCTCGCCGGCCTTCCCGAGCGCCTTCACATCCTCGCGCAGGATCACTTCCATCATCGATCGAACCCTCCGGTGGACGGCGTCGACAGGCGACGCCGGAAATCTAGCCAAGTGTCCGCGAGCCCGAGGAGCGTGAGCCCGCCGACGACGAACGGCAGCAGGAACACCGCGATGAAGCCCAGCACCGCCGCGACCGGTCCGGCCACGCCACCGGCCTGGGTCAGCACCACGGCGAGTCCCCGCGCCGCGTAGAGCACGCCCAGCACCAGGAGCAGATTCGCGCCTGCCAGCCGCCAGGGCTCCGGCAGCGGCACCAGGGCGAGCGCCACCGCGACCACGCAGCCCCAGACCAGCTGGTCGCTGAACCTGAAGCTGCGGAACGGGGCCGGTGGCGCGCCGAGCGGGTGGACGGCGAGGCGGTGATACCAGGACCAGGCCAGACGCAGTCCTGCGATGCTCGCGAGGGCCAGCAGCCCGGGATACACCTGCGACACCGAGTGGACCAGCGCGCCGGCCTGATCGATCAGCTCCTGCGGCGCCCCGGCGCTCCGCCACTGATCCCGCACGACCGTCTCATACTGGGAAAGCTCCTGGTTCACCCCGCTGACCAGGCGGGACCAGCCGATGCCGAGCCGCCACATCCACAGCCCCAGGGCCGCGCCGGCGGTCGCCGTGGCTCCCAGTGCGCGCCCGACCGCGTTCGACGGCTGCCACAGCGTAAGCGCGAGGAAGCTGCCGCACAGCAGCACCGCGGCGGCGCGGGTGACCTGCGCCCCTACACCGCCGATCTGCTGCAGCCAGAGCGCCGACCAGGCGCCACCCACGAGGAGCCACAGCCACTCGCGGGCCGTGCCCGGGCGCGAAACCAGCAGCAGGCCGGCGAGCGGCCCGAACACGAAGACCGGCGGGGCGAGCAGGAGGTAACCGGCCAGCGCGAGGAACGCACCTAAACCCGGCGGGCGACCCGGGCTCAGCCGGTGAAGCCCTTGATGTAGGGCAGCAGGGCCAGCTGGCGCGCGCGCTTGATCGCGGTGCTGAGCTGGCGCTGGTGCCGGGCGCAGGTGCCGGACAGCCGGCTCGGGAGGATCTTCCCGCGCTCGGTCAGGAACCGGGACAGGGTGCGCTCGTCCTTGAAGTCCACGACCCGCACGCCGCTCTCGCAGATGGCGCAGGTCTTCTGCGGCCGCCTCATTCGTCATCCTCCTCGTCGCTCTTGCCCGCGGTCACCGGCACGGGCTGCGCGCCCTCGTTTACGACCACGAGGAACCGCAGCACCCCCTCGTCGAGCTTGATGGCGCGCTCGAACTCGGGCAGGGCACCGCCATCGGCGTCGAACTTGGCGACGACGTAGTAGCCGGTCTCGTGCTTCTTGATGGGATAGGCCAGCGTCCGCTTGCCCCAGTGATTCACCTGGGGAGGTTCGGCGCCCGACTGCAGGATGAGAGCGTGGAAGCGCGCGAGGCGCTCGTTGATGGCGGCCTCTTCGAGCGCACTGTCGAAGATATAGACCACCTCGTACTGACGGGTCATGACACCTTCCTTCGGTCTGAGTCGCCCCGGGCCGGTGTGGGCGCCGAGGAGGATGGCTTGTGAGCCGCGAAGTATAGGCGTGATGGTCGCGCGACGGTAGCCTCGGGGGCGGCGCCGCGGCGCGGACGGCGGAGCAGGTCAGCAAGCCGGAGGTGTCGGTGCGGCCTCAGCTGCTGAAGCGGAACAGCATCACGTCGCCGTCCCGCACCACGTACTCCCTGCCTTCGGCGCGGGCCAAGCCCTGCTCGCGCGCGACCTTCCAGCCACCGACGCGGACGAAGTCGTCATAGGCGACGGTCTCGGCGCGAATGAAGCCCTTCTCGAAATCCGAATGGATGACGCCCGCGGCCGCCGGCGCCTTGTCGCCGCGATGGATGGTCCACGCTCGGACCTCCTTCTCGCCGGCCGTGAAATAGCTCTGGAGGCCGAGCAACGAGTAGGCCGCGTGCGCCAGGCGATCGAGCCCCGACTCGGTCAGTCCCAGGGACTCGAGAAAGTCCGCGCGATCGGCCGGGTCCAGCTCGGCGAGCTCCGCCTCGACCTTGGCCGAGAACGGCACGATCTCGGCCACCTCGGCGTCGCGCACGAGGACCGAGCGGAGCGCGTCCACGTGCGCGTTCCCCGCGGCGATCTCGTGCTCGGCCACGTTAGCGGCATAGAGCACCGGCTTCGCCGTCAGCAAATTGAAGCTGCGATACGCCGGCGCTTCCTCCTCGCTGGGCGACACCACGCGGGCCGGGCGGCCGGCTGCCAACGCATCCCGCACCGACTCGAGCAGCCGTTGCTCGAGCCGGGCCTGCGCATCGCCGGACCTGGCGGTGCGGGCGGTCTTGTCCAGTCGCTTCTCCACGCTCGCCAGGTCGGCCAGGCCGAGCTCGATGTTGATGACCTCCCGGTCCCGCACCGGGTCCACCGGCCCCATGACGTGCTGCACGTCGGCGTCCTCGAAGCACCGGACCACGTGCACGATGGCGTCCACTTCGCGGATGTTGGCCAGGAACTGGTTGCCCAGGCCCTCCCCCAGGTGGGCGCCGGCGACGAGTCCGGCGATGTCGTGGAAGGCGATCGTGTCCCAGACGATCTTCGAGGCCCGGACAGTGTCGGCCACTTGCTGGATGCGCTGATCCTCGACGGGCACGACGGCGACGTTTGGCTCGATCGTCGTGAACGGGTAGTTGGC
>JBOHSB010000473.1:0-4845 GCA_050733015.1 Gemmatimonadales bacterium | reverse complement strand
CGGTCGCGACCGTCGGCGGTGATTGGTTCATCGCGGTTGGTTCATCGCGATCGGCCCATCGCGATCGGCTCATCGCGATGGGAGGCAGGCTCCCGGAATGGCCGCCGAGCACGGGCATTGTCCAGCGCGCCGCGGACTTCAAAGTGCCGCAGATCCAGCGTCCTCCGATGGAGGCTCTGACGCCGGGCCTGGCTCGCCCGGGCGACTATCACCTGGGCAAATTCGCGGGCCGACACCCACCCGCCCGTAGCCAGCTCCGGATACAGCGCGGCAAACTGCGACCGCACCCGCACCCTCACTTCACCCTGCGCACTCATCGTGTCATCCTTTGCGTCGGTGACCATCCCGCGGGTTGGGTCCGACTCATCGCGACGCCTCCTGCCGCACGACACCCGGTCGAATCCCAGGCACGTTCACCCGCAGCCGGTAGAGGCCGGTGCTCGCGGTCAGGAAGAGCGACTTTCCGTCCGGGTCGCCGAAGGTGAAGTTGGCGTCGTGCTCCGGCGGCACGATGCGGCCGAGCGGCTTCCCGGCCGGCGAGAGAATCCACACGCCGCCGGGCGCCGAGACGTACACGTTCCCCTGCTCGTCCACCTTGATGCCGTCGAGCGCGACCGGCTCCGGGTCGCCGGTAAAATCGTGAAACACCCGGCCTCCGGCGATGGAGCCGTCGGGGTTCACCTCGTAGCGCATCAGTACCTTGCGCTTGAGGTCCCAGTTGTCGACGTACAGGTAGCGCTCGTCCGGCGAGAAGGCGATGCCGTTCGGTCCGCTCAGCTCCTTCGTCAGCAGCGTCACCTGGCTGTCCTTCACCATGTAGACCCCGCTGTACCCCAGCTCCTTCCTCGGATCGTCGAACGCCTTGGGCAGCCCGAACGGCGGATCGGTGAAGTAGAGCGTGCCGTCGGAGCGGTACACCAGGTCGTTGGGACTGTTGAGCCGCTTCCCGTCGTACCGATCGGCGAGCACCGTGATCTTTCCAGTCCGCTCCAAACGGGTCACCCGCCTGTTGCCATGCTCGTTGATCGTGAGCAGGCCTTTCCGGTCCAAGGTGAGCCCGTTGGAGCCGGGCTGGTGGTACTCCCCGATGTCGACGCCGGTGTAGCCGCTGTGGGTGCGGAAGACCGAGACCGAGCCGTCCGGCGTCCAGCGGTAGATCGTGTTGGCGTTGGGATCGCTGAACAGCAGGTAGCCGTCGGGGTGCCACACCGGCCCCTCGATGAACTGGAACCCGCCCGCGAGCTTCTCGATGGTGGCGCCCCGGGGGAGGATGCGGTCGAGCGCGGGGTCGAGCCGGACCACCTTCGCCGGCGCGGTCGCCGTCGCGCCGACCTGGCCCGGACGGTAGAGATCGAGCGTCGCCGAGCGGACCCAGATGAAATTCTCCGGCGGTCTGGAGATGGGCCCGTTGATCCCGAAGACGGCGACCTGGATCTGCTGCCCGGGCCGAGCGTCGCGTGTCAGCACGACGCGGTTGGGCGCGTTGAAGCCCTTGATCAGCTGGCCCCCGGTCTGACCCAGCACGAGCGGCAGCTTTCCGTCCACCCAGACCTCGGCGTAGTCGTCCACCACCAGCTCGAAGACCACGGTCGCGCCTGTGACGTCGAAGCCTCCCACGGTCCGCGGCAGCGTGATCTTCGTGCGGTACCAGTTGAAGGCGAGCCGCCCGTTCGACCGGCGGGTCTCGAGGGCTTCGGGCTCGATCGTCTCCCAGGCGGAGTCGTCGAAGTCCACCGCTTCCGCGTGGGGGCTGATGTCATTGGTCCGATTGGGCGAGCCCGAGGCCCGGAGATCGGGCCCGGCGGCGTGGTGGTCGGTCTCGATCACCTTGACGTCGCTATAGCGCCACCGCGCCTGGACCAGCGCGGCGCCCTCGGCGGTGCGGAGATCCACCACCGCCGCCGGGAGGACGACCGGCAGGTCCACCGTGGCCTGCGCCGCCGCGAGCGCGGGCCACGCGAGGAGGGCAAACGCCACCCCCGTGAGCGCCGGGGCAGGCCGCCGCATCACATCGCCCCCGCGGTGGTGACCCGCTCCGCCTGCCGCACCTTGACCACGTAATAGAGGAAGGGGGCCTTCACTTCCTTGAACCAGTGGGGCGTCCCGTTAGGGATCACCACGACGTCACCCGGATCGAGCTGGCGAGTCTCCCCGCCCTCGATGGCGCTGCCGCGCAGCTCCTCGGCGCCGATCTCCTTGAGGCCGACGGCCGCGCCGCCGGTCACCAGCGTCGCGGACCCCTGCAGGACATAGGCAATGTCGGTGTCGCGGGTATGGACCTCGACCATGCCGGGGCCTTCGCGCCGGCTCGCGTGGATCTTGTAGTCACGCACCTCGATCATCGGCGTGCCCTTGGCGAAGGCGGCCGCCACCGCATCGTGCCCGAGATATCTGACGTCCGCGTCGCCCGACTGCGCGCGCGCCGTGCCGAAGGGCGAGGCAACCAGGGCCGCCACCGCGGCAACGCTCCAGGGTCTCATCGCGATCCCCTTCACCGGCTCGCGCTGGTCGCGGTGCCGACCGCGGCCGCGCCGGCGATGGCGATCGCCGCGTCCCGGGCGGCACTCGAGGCCCCGCTCACGCCCACCGCGCCGACCACCTGGCCGTCCACCACGATCGGCTCGCCGCCGTTGAGTGGCGCCGACCAGGCATTCAGCAGGGGCGTGCGGCCGCCTACGATCGCGTCCTCCAGGATCTTGGTCGGCTTCTGGAAGAGCGCCGCGGTGCGCGCCTTCTCGGTAGAGATCGTCGCGCCCATCGGGAAGGTGGGCTGCAGCCGCTCGAGGTACATCAGATTGCCGCCATCATCCACCACGGCGATCGAGGCGCCTTCATGGCCCTTCGTCGCCTCGGCGACGGCCGCGGCGGCAATCACCTTGGCGCCCTCCAGCGTGAGCGTCTTCTTGGTGACGGTGGTCTGTGCCTGGGCCCGGCCGGCTACGGCCCAGAGCGCCAGGACGACCAGGCAGGATCCTCGAACTTTCATGGGTGGCTCCTCTGCTGGAGGGAATCGATCGGCGGTGACACGCCCTCTAATGCAGGCGTCCCGCGGATAGTTCCACCCGGTGCGCGGCCGACGGGCGACACCCTCCGCGAGCCGAGCATGGAACCCCCCGACCCGGCGCCACGTTCTTGCCCCCAGCGGACTATCGTCCAGTCAGGTCACCCGCGGGGCTGAAAGCAGGCAGCGTGAACGACAGCGAGACACCGGCGGCGTGCGAAGCGATCCTCCTGCGGCTGGACGATTACATCGATCGCGAGCTCTCCCCGAGCGACCTGCACATGGTCGAGCAGCACATCGAGGAGTGCCTTCGCTGCGCCGGCCGGTACCGCTTCGAGATCAGTCTGATCCGGGAGGTGCGGTACCGCCTCCGGCGGATCAGGCTGCCGGGTGACCTGGTGGCCAGAATCCGGCTGCGGCTCGCCGAGGAGGCGGCGGGATGAGCGAGGGCCCGGGCGGGATGGAACCCTTTCCGAATCCATGGCGTTGTATCGGGCAGCATACCCCAGACCAATAGATTGAGATGCGAGCTAGCGTCGCGTCGGGAGGCACCTCGTGGCCGGAGCGGAAGTCGAGCGTCTCGCGGAGGACACGCGTCGCGAGCGGAACTGGAAGCGGTGGGGCCCCTACCTGGCCGAGCGCCAGTGGGGCACGGTGCGAGAGGACTACTCGGCGGACGGCAACGTGTGGGAGTACTTCTCCCACGACCAGGCGCGGAGCCGGGCCTACCGCTGGGGTGAGGATGGTTTGCTCGGCATCACCGACCGGCAGGGGCGTCTCTGCTTCGCCCTGGCGCTGTGGAACGGGCGCGATCCCATCCTCAAGGAGCGGCTGTTCGGCCTCACCGGCCCGGAGGGGAACCATGGCGAGGACGTGAAGGAGGCCTACTTCTATCTCGACTCCACCCCGACCCACTCCTACTTCAAAGCGCTCTACAAATACCCCCAGGCCGAGTTTCCCTACGAGCGCCTGGTCCGGACCAACCGCGAGCGGAGCAAGGCGGAGCCCGAGTTCGAGCTGGCCGACACTGGTGTGTTCGACGATCAGCGGTACTTCGACGTCTTCGCCGAGTACGCCAAGGCCGATACCGACGACATCCTGATCCGCGTCACGGTGGCCAATCGTGGACCCGAGGCCGCGACGGTGCATCTCCTGCCGACGCTCTGGTTCAGGAACACCTGGAGCTGGGGACGCGCGGGGGAAGGCTACTGGCCCAAGCCCGCCATCCGGCGCAGCGGCCCGGCCGGCCTGGTCGCAGAACATATGGGACTGGGGCGCTACACCCTGGATGCCGACGCGCCGCAGGCGGGTCCTCCCGCCGGGCAGCTCTTCACCGACAACGAGACCAACCTCGGCCGGCTCTTCGGAGCACCCAATCCGCAGGCGTACGTAAAGGACGCCTTCCATCGGGCGATCGTCGAAGGCGACGGCTCGGCCGTGAATCCCGCCGGCGAAGGGACCAAGGCGGCATTCCACTACGTCCTCACCGTCCCCGCCGGCGGGGAGCGGGTCGTGCGGCTCCGGCTGCGGCAGGCGACGGGGAGGCCGAGCGCGTCATTCGGAGAAGGGTTCGAGCGGGTGTTCCGAGACCGGATAGCCGAGGCGGATGAGTTCTACGCCGAACGCACTCCCGAACGGGCCACGGCCGAGGAACGGCGGGTCCTCCGGCAGGGCTATGCCGGACTCCTGTGGAGCAAGCAGTTCTACCACTACGTGATGCCGGACTGGCTCGCGGGCGACCCCAGCCAGCCGGAGCCGCCGGCCGGACGCAAGGACGGGCGCAACGCCGACTGGCCCCACGTGTACAACCGCGACATCATCTCGATGCCGGACAAGTGGGAGTA
>JBOHSB010000472.1:0-10224 GCA_050733015.1 Gemmatimonadales bacterium | reverse complement strand
GCATGCCCCCTTCGCTTCGCTCAGGGTGACTCCTGTCATCGCGTGAGGCCGTCAGTTCGGCCCCGGCACCGCCGCCCGATTCGAGGTGGCCAGGCTCATGAGCTCGCGAGGCGTGCCGGCCTTCCTGAGCAGGCCCATGGCGGTCTGAAGCTGCTTGTCGTCCTGGGCGCGCCGGCGGAACTCGGCGGGCCGGCCGAACACGTACCGGGCCATCTCGTACCCGAGCTGATCGGTAATGAGACCGCCGGCTCCATCGTAGACTTGCGGCGTCAGGTCGATGCCCTTGGCGCGCAGCCGCTGGTACACCTGCTGCCGCATCTCGGGGGTCACCGTGAAGGACTCGGACTTGATCGAGCCGCTCTTCTTGGCCTCGAGGGCAAAGCTGGTGAGCACGTCACGGTACTCGGGCAGATGGTTGCCGAGCGCCTTGGCGAAATCCTTCTCGCCACCCGATAGAGTGTCCGGCCGAATGACGAGGTCGGGCACGATGCCGCCGCCGCCCCGGACCACGCGGCCCCCGTCGGTATGGAAGATGGGACGGGTGCGGATGGCCGAGTCGGTGTGCTCCTTATCGGGGGCGCCGGGCACGGTGTCGCCGGCCTCGACGGCCGCCTGCACGGCCTGGTCTTCCTCGTTCTTGGCCGTGCGCTGGATGGTGCGGCCGCTGGGCGTGTACCACCGCGCGGTGGTCAGCTTGAGCGCCACACCGTCGCCCAAAGGAAACAAGGTCTGGACCAGCCCCTTGCCGAACGTCGGCGTGCCGACGACGACGGCGCGGTCATGGTCCTGCAGCGCGCCGGCGATGATCTCCGCGGCGCTGGCGGTGCCATCGTTGACCAGCACCACGATCGGCAGCCCCGGCCACGCCTGCTTCGCCTCGTCGTAGAATTCCTTGGTGGAGCCCCGCGCGCGGCCGCGGGTCGCCACGATTTCCTGCTTCTGATCGAGGAACAGGTCCGCCACCTTCACGCCCTGATCCAGCAAGCCGCCCGGATTGAGGCGGAGATCGAGGATGAGAGACTTCATGCCCTTCGACTTCATCGCCGTGATCTCGGACTGCAGCTCGTCCGCCGACGTCTCCGCCACGGGATTGAGCGAGATGTAGCCGACGCCGCCATCGAACATGGTGCCCGGCGGGACCGATCGGATGTGGATCTGGGCCCGGACCAGGCTGTACTTGATGAGGTCGGAGACGCCGGAGCGGCGCACCGAGATGGTGACCTTGGAGCCGGCCTCGCCCCGGAGCGCCTTCACCGCCTCGTCGTTCTTCCAGCCTTCGGTCGAGCGGCCGTCCACTTCGATGATCTGGTCACCGGTGGACACGCCCGCGCGCTCCGCCGGTGTGTCGGGCAACGGCGCCACGACGGTGATCCAACCGTCGCGCACGTCGATCTGGATGCCGAGGCCGGCGTAGTTGCCGGAGGTCTGCTCGGTAAGCGCCTTGTAGTCGTCGCCCGTGAGCAGGACCGAGTAGGGGTCCTTGAGCTGCTCGAGCATCCCGCGCGTGGCCCGGTCGTACAGGTCGGTCTCGCCGATCGAGTCTACGTAATACGCGCTCACGTGGCCGAGGACGTCGTCGAACAGGCGAGCCTGCTGATAGACGTTCCCGCCGCTGGCGACGCCGCGCTGGAGCAGCCAGCCCCCGCTCATGAACGAGATCGTCGCCACCACCACGATCAGCCCCCAACGCTGCTTCATACCTTGCCTCCGGTCCCGCGGAATGCCTGCCAATCCCGCTCAACCCGCTCAGGTCACAGTGAAACGCCAGGGATGGGGACGCCACGCCCTGTGGCCGCCGTCCCTCATCGGTACCCTGGCGCCTTGGTTCATCAAAATAAAGCTAACCTGCCGTGGCACCGAAGCGTTCCGGGTCGGCAGCCAGTACTGCTTCCCAGGCCTCCTGCAAGAGGCGGTCCGGCGGCAGGGTGCCGTCGAGGTGGCGCACGCCCTCACCCCGGACGGACCGGTAGTACTCGAGCACCCGCCGGTGGAAGTCGAGGCTCTCGGCGTCCAGCCGGTCGAGCCGTTTGCCGGACGCGACCTGCCGAGCCCGCCCCACCTCCGGGGTCAGATCGAGGATCAGCGTCAGGTCAGGCCTGAGCCCGCCGGCCGCCGCGCGATTGGCCGGGACCACGACATCGGCCGGCAGCCCTCGGCCGACCATCTGGTAGGCCTCGGTCGACATGGTGAACCGGTCGGACAGCACCACCCGCCCGGCCGACAACGCCGGCGCGATCACCGTCGCCACCAGCTCGGCCCGCGCCGCGAGATAGAGAAACAGCTCCGCAACCGGACCGACCGGGTGGTCAGGATCGAGCACTGCCTGCCGGGCGATCTCGCCGGCCCGCGTGCCGCCCGGCTCGCGGACTACGAGCGGGTCCACGCCAGCGGCGCGCATCCGCTCGGCCAGCGGCGCCGCGAGGGTGGACTTGCCCGAGCCTTCAGGCCCCTCGAGGACCACGAAGAGGCCGGGGCGGCTCATCCCAGCGTGATGATGCTGCTGGACACCCCCTTCTCCATCCCCTCGCTGATCTGCTGATTCACCTTGGCCATCAACTTCTCGAAATTCGAGCGGGCAACAACGTAGGCCTGGCCTACCGGGCTCATCTCGAGGTCCCGCACGGCGGTCTCGTAGGACTCGGCGGTGGCCTGGTCGGGCATCTGGCCGCCGGAGACTATCTGGTCGACCTGGCGTGCCAGCGTCTGGATCTGGTCCAATTTGGCGACGGTTTCCTTGTCATCCCGCAGCGACGTCTCCGCACGACGGAGGGCCTGGTACTCCGCCGACTGCCCGATGAGCCTGCCGAGATCCTGCGCCTTGTCCCAGATCACTGGGCATCGCTCCTGCGCGCGAGCAGGTACCGCTCGCGGCCGAAAAGGTCCGTGTGAATCGCGACGTCGGCATATCCCGACGCGCCGGCCCACGCGGCGCAGCGGGCCGCGCGGGCCACGTCGATCTCCAGTGCCAGCCATCCGCCCGGGCGCAGCACGCGGAGCCCGTCATCGAGCAACCGCCCGAGGGCCTCGAGCCCGTCCGTCCCCGCCGAGAGCGCCAGCTCCGGCTCCCAGTTCCGCACCGACGGATCCAGGGCGGCGTATTCCCCAGCCGTAAGATAGGGGGGATTTGAGACCAGCGCGTCGAGGCACCGAGGGCCGAGGGCGTCGGTCAGATCGCCGCGCACGAAAGTCACGCGGGCACCGGTGGCTCGCCGGTTTTCCTCGGCCAGCGCGAGCGCATCCGGTGAGATGTCGATGCCCACGACGTGGGCCAGCGCGCCTTCGGTCGCGAGGCTGAGAGCGATGCAGCCGGTTCCGGTCCCGACGTCTGCCACGCAGCCGCCCCTGACGCGAACCAGGACGAGCTCGACCAGCCCCTCGGTCTCGGGGCGAGGAATGAGAGCCCGGCGATCGGAATGCAGCACCAGGTGGCGGAACCCGGCCCATCCGGTGACATGCGCCAGTGGCTCGCCGGCGGTACGGCGGTCGACGGCGGCGAGGTACGCCGAGATCCGGTCCGAGGCGATAGGTGCGCCTTGGTCGACCAGCATGGCCGCCGCCGAGCCGCCCTCGAGTCCGGTCCAGATCCGGAGCGCCTCGCGCCGCGCGTCGCCCACTCCCGCGCGACTCAGCCGTGCGGCGGCCTCGGCGATCAGCGTGCGACCGGTGACGCCAAGCTCAGCCGCCATCCTGCTCCTGCCTGCTCGCCATCCGGAGCGCTTCGATCAGATGGTCGAGATCGCCGTCGATCACGTCGGCCAGGTTGTGGACCGAGACGTTGATCCGGTGGTCGGTCACCCGGCTCTGAGGGAAGTTGTAGGTGCGGATCTTGGCGGACCGGTCACCGGTGCCCACCATCGCGCGGCGATCGCGGGCCCGCGCCGCCTCCTGCTCGGCGATCATGCGATCCAGCAGGCGCGCCCGAAGCACCTCCATCGCCTTGAGCTTGTTCTGCAGCTGAGACTTCTGATCCTGCTGGCTCACGACGACGCCGGTCAGGAGGTGGGTGATCCGCACGGCGCTGTCGGTGGTGTTGACGCTCTGCCCACCGGGGCCCGACGAGCGGAACACGTCGATCTTGAGGTCCTTGTCCTCGATCTTGATGTCGACCTCTTCGGCCTCGGGCAACACGGCGACCGTCGCCGCGGAGGTGTGAATGCGGCCCTGCGTCTCGGTGGCCGGGACGCGCTGGACCCGATGCACCCCGGACTCGCGCCGCAGCAGGCCGTACGCCTCGGGGCCCCGGACCGCCACGATGGCTTCCTTGATGCCACCGAGGGTGCCGTCGCTCAGCGACATCGGCTCCCAGCGGAGCCCGTGCCGCTCGGAGTAGCGCTGATACATACGGTAGAGATCGGCGGCGAACAACGCGGCTTCGTCGCCGCCGGTGCCTGCCCGGATTTCCATGATGGCGTCGCGATCGTCATGCGGGTCCCGCGGGACCAGCAGCTCGTGCAGCTGGGCGGCGAGGGGGGCGATCTCCGGCGGGATGCGGGCAAGATCGGCCCGGGCCAACGCAGCAAGCTCGGGATCCGCCTCACCGGCGAGCTCCCGAGCCTGTTCCAATTCGCTTTCCAGTCGGGTCAGACGGTCGGCCAACCGGACCACCGGGGTGAGGCGCGCGTGCTCCCGGCCAAGCGACTGTAGCTGAGCCGGGTCCTTCGCCACGGCCGGGTCGGCGAGCAACCGCTCGACCTCCTCCGCCCGCTGCAGCGCCTGGCGGAGCCGAGCCTCCATGCCTTACGCCTTGGTCGCGGCGGCCGACTCGGTCTGGTACTTCCGGCGGAACCGGTCCACCCGACCGGCGGTATCCACCAGCCGCTGCTTGCCGGTGAAGTAGGGGTGGCACTGCGCGCAGACTTCCACGTGAATGGACGCGGCGGTCGAGCGGGTCTCGAACGAGTTGCCGCAGGCGCAGACGGCCGTGAGCTTCTTATAGCTCGGGTGCAGATCGGGCTTCACAGTCCAACTCCCTCGGGTTGAGGCTAAGCCAGTAAAGCTAGCTGGGATGCAGGGTTAAGGGAAGTGGGGCGATCCGCCGATAGGGCGATAAGGCGATAAGGCGGACCGACCATTGGTGGAGCAACCATTGCGCGCTTCGCCACTAATTCCCCAACGCTGCGAACAGCCTGGCCAGCTGAGAAGATCCCGCCTGCCCTAAGCTCGGTCGTCGGCGCCCTACCGCCCGTCGTGTCGCCTGTCGTCCCATCGCCCTATCGTCCTATCGCCCCATCGCCCTATCGCCCCATCGCCCTATCGTCCTATCGCCCTATCGCTCCCAGATTGACACGCCTACCGACCGCAAGTATAGTACCGCCAACTACTTCCGGTTTCACGGAGGCCCGAGTGGCGCTGTCCCCGATCGAAGTCCTGCGGAAAGTCCCGCTCTTTGCCGGCCTGGGAGAGAGTGATCTGGCGGCGTTCGCCGAGCTGACGCGCGAGCGAAGTTATCCCAAAGGCAGCGTCATTGTGTTCGAGGACGACCCCGGCGATGCCCTCTATCTGGTGGCGGCCGGTCAGGTCAAGGTCGTCATCATCGCGGAGGACGGCCGAGAAGTAATTCTGTCCGTCCTGGGCGAGGGCAGCTTTTTCGGTGAGATGGCCGTGATCGACGACGAGCCCCGCTCCGCCCACGTCATCGCGATGGAGGATTCCGGCCTGCTCGTGCTCCGCCGCGAAGACTTCTACGCCCGGCTCCGGAGTTCTCCCGAGGTGGCCATCTCGCTGCTGCGCGAGATCTCCCGCCGGCTGCGGCGCGCCGACGAGAAAATCGGGAGCCTGGTGCTGCTCGATGTGAACGGCCGGGTGGCCCACCTGCTGCTCCGCATGGCGGACGATGAGGGGGGCGACCGGATCACCCGCAAGCTGACCCACCACACCATCGCCCAGATGATCGGCTCCAGCCGGGAGACGGTGTCGCGGACGATGCGCAACCTGGTCGAGCGGGGCATCATCCAGGTGACCCGGAAGGAGATCACGCTGCGCGACCGTCGCTCGCTGATGCTGGCTGCCCGGCGGACGTGAAGGCAGTCACCGCTCCGCTGTGACTGAAACCGCCGCTCGCGACGGCCCCGGCGGGCGAGCTTGGAGTATGCTTCGCTTCGCCATTCGGCGGTTGGTGTGCCGCACCGACTGACCTTCTGGGGCACCCGTGGGTCGATCCCGACTCCGGGTCCGCACACGATCCGCTACGGCGGCAACACCGCCTGCCTGAGCATCACCGGGGCCGACGGCCGTCTCGTCATTCTCGACGCCGGGAGCGGGCTTCGCCCGCTTGGGCACGAGCTCATGTCGCGGCGCGGTGTGACCATCGCCGCGGATCTGCTGCTGTCGCACACCCACTGGGACCACATCCAGGGCCTCCCGTTCTTCAAGCCGCTCAGCGCCGCCGGCAACCGCTTCTGCGTGTTCGGAGCGGCGCAGGGCGACGTGCCGCTGGAGGAGATCCTGCGCCGCCAGATGGACCCGCTGGTCTTCCCCATCCCGCTCGAGGCCCTGGCCGCCAGGATCGAAGTCCGAGACATCGAGGAAGGCGAGTTTCCGCTTGCCGATTTCCGGGTCCGCGCCTTCCGTCTCCGCCATCCGGGGACGACCTTCGGATACCGGCTCCAACCCCTCCGGGGCGGCCGGGACGTCGCCTATGTGACCGATAACGAGCTTGGCGCCGGTGGCACGTATCCTGTGTCTCCTGATTGGCGGGAGCGCCTGGTGCAATTTCTTGCGGGGACCGACACGCTGATTCACGATGCGATGTACTCGGATCAGTTCATTCAGCAACGCGCCGGCTGGGGACACTCCACCCCGCGCCAGGCGGTCGACCTCGCGGCCCAGTCCGAGTGCGCCCGGCTGATCCTGTTTCACCATGAGCCGGAGAATGACGATACGATGATGGACCAGCTCGTGTCGGACGCCCGCGAGCACGCTCGCCGCGTGGCCCCGAAGCTGGTGGTGGAGGCGGCGCAGGAGGGTGGCGGCTTTTCGCTGTGAGAGGGGGCGAGATGAGACGGACGATTCCGTGGATGGCTCTGGGTGCGATCGCGACCTCGGCCGTGCCGCTGACGGCGCAGGACGCCCGGCCCGTGATCGCGGTGTTGCCCTTCGAGAACACCGGCTCCTACGGCCAGGACAAGGAAGCGTTCGAAGCTCTGGAGGTGGGCATACCCGGGATCCTCGAAGCGACGCTCGCGGCCCATCCCACGGCCCGCGTGGTGGAGCGTGGCCGGCTGCGGCAGACACTCGACCAGCAGAAGCTCGGGGCCGCGCATCGCGTCGACGCGGCCTCGGCGACCGAGGTCGCCAAGGCGGCCGGCGCGCGCTATGCGATCACGGGCAGCTTCGCCGACTTCTACGGCAAGTTCCGCATCAACGCTCGGGTCGTGGACGCCCAGAGCGGCCGCATCCTCAAGGTGGTTTCCAACGACGACCCCAAGCTGCAGGATCGCGCCCAGCTCGCGGCGATCCTCCAGGTCGTGGCCGATCGCATCGTCGAGGCAGTCGGACTCGCTCCGTTCCCGCCCGACCTCGCCGCGAGGCGCCGGGCCGTCCCCACGGAGGCACTCACTGAGTTCAGCCGCGGGCTCCTGTTCGAGAACCAGGGCGATCGCACCAAGGCAGCGGAGGCGTATCAGCGGGCCCTGACGGCGGCCCCCGACTGCGACGAGGCGCGCGACGGGCTCCAGCGGGTCCGAGCCGGCTAGTCACTCGAACTGCGGGCAGCCAGCCTGGTAAGCGCGGAAGCGACGCCAAGCTGGACCGGCACTGCCAGCGCGATGATGGGCCCGTTCACCTGGTCGAATCCGGGCAACAGCTTGAGCGCCAGTCCCAGCAGCGACAGCGCCGCCACCGCCTGGGCGAGGCGCCAGCCCCACGGTGGAGTTCCCGCACCGCGGACCGCCGCGAACGCGGCCGGGAGCAGCGCGAGCGCCAGCGGATCGAGCTGAAGCAGGTTCTCGTTTCGATAGGCCATCACGTGATCCGTCAGGCCCCAGAGGCCCGCCAGGATCAACCCCGCCAGTCCGGTCACCACCAGCCAACATCCCGTCCAGGCCAGAAACCCGAACCGTGCGACGGCGGAAGTGCGCGCGCGTCGCGCGAGGAGCACGACGCCGCCAGCGATCGCCAGGCCGAGCAGAAGGTACCGGGGCAACCAGTTCGGGGGCGCGTCCGGAGGTGGCAGAGCGGAGGACTCGAAGATCGTGCGCTCGGAGCGCACCAGCGGGAGCGAGCGGCCGTCGGGCCCGGGTACGGACACGGTCCGCACCCAGCTCCGCATCTTGAGCGGCAGAAACATCTCGTCCCACGCCGTGATGGTTCGATCCACCCCGGGGCCCAGGGCAGCCAGCAGTGCAGTGAAGATGAGAGGGTCGTTGGCGGTGAGCCGCTGGGTGTGGAACCGGTAGGTAGTGCCGGCGGGTACTGTGTCGGTCTGGCGGCGGATGGCGCCGTTGAGGACCCGATCGATGGCGTCCCGGACCCGGGTCGAGCAATTGTCCCGGTAGTAGTCGTAGTGGTAGTACCGGTGCTCGGGCTCGGCGTTCCAGCGGAGGAACTCCTGCAGCTGCACCTTGGCCCTCGGCGGCAGCTCGAGCTCCTGGATCCAGATCGAGCGGTTGTCCCGCTCGTACTGCGCGACGTAGGCGGCTGCGGGGAAGCCCGCCATCCAGTACCACATCTGGCCGCGGGCGAACCGCACCAGAAAATTCTGCTGATGGAAGTCGAACAGCCCGTAGTTGTACGCCAGATCGGTGCTGTCCGCCGGATCGTGAATCCAGATCGCGTTGTGGCCGAAGCGCTCCCAGACTTGGCGGCCCGGGCCGAACGTCATCAGGAACACCTGCAGCTCCCGAGACGGCGGAGCGGGTGCCGATCGGGGCGCCGGGGGAGTTTGCTGTGCCGAGCTCGAGGCGGCCACGGTGGCCGCGAGCAGACCAGCCAGGCAGAGGGTCCGCTTCCCCACGGCCCACGCTCCCCACCCAGCCGCGGACGCCGCCACCGGCGTCCTCACAGCGTCACGTCCCTCCCGTCGTCTGCCGACTTGTAGACCGCGTCGATGATCCGATGGAGCACCAGGTGCTCCTGGAGCGACGCCACCTTGGCCTCGCCTCCGATCGCGGCCTCGAAATGCGCCCACTCGGCCCGGTAGGACGCCATGAAGGCGTTCTCCCGGCTGACCGAGCCGGTCGGCGAGACATCCATCGCCATGCCGTGCAGCTCCTTCCAAACGGTGAGGGGATTGATCGCCGCGGTGCCCTTGCTGCCGCGCACACCCACACCGAAACGCTCGCCCTCGCCGAGGTGGTGCCACGTGACGTCGACGAACAGGGACATGCCGTTCTCGCACACCACGAAGGCGCTGCCGCTCTGTTCCACTGCGCGCTCCTTGCCGGCCACGTCCAGCGCGGCGCTCACGCGGACGGGCGCCGCCATGCCGCCGAGCCACAGGCCCAGGTCCAGAATGGACAGGCCCAGGTCGAGCATGGCCCCCCCGCCGGCCTGGTCGCGCCGCTGGCGCCAGCCGAGCTGATTGCGGCTCGGGCGGAAGACGTGCCAGCTGCCGCGCACACTCTCGACGCGCCCCAGTTCGCCGCTCTGCACGAAGCTGCGGACGATCTGCACGTCCGGACGGTAGCGGTGGTTCATCCCGACCATGACGACGCGGTCGCGCTTCTCCGCCGCGCGGATGATGCGCTGGACGCTGGCGGCCGACATCGCGAGCGGCTTCTCCACTAGGACGTGGAGATTGGCCGAGAGTGCCGCCAGGATGTGCGACTCGTGCAGATGGTTCGGGGAGCAGAGCACGACCGCCTGGAGCCCCGGCGTCCGCAGCACGTCCTCGATGTCGTCGAGGGCATCGGGAACGCCGAACCGGTCGGCCAGCGCGCGCGCCTTGGGCAGGTCGGTGTCGCAGATCGCCTGGACTTCGACCGACTTGAGCTTCTTGAGCGTCGGCAGGTGCGCCACCTGGGCGATCGCCCCGCCACCGATGATGCCGACCCTCAGCCGCTCGCTCGTGCTCCGACTGGCCGTCATGCGCGGTCCTCCATCAGTAGAGACGCTCCAGTACCGCGCCCGGGTAGTACGCGGCGAGGATGCGCTCGTGATCCTGCCCGGCGCGGGAGCGGCCGACGGCTCCCCACTGGCACATGCCCACTCCGTGACCCGCGCCGGCGCCGTCGGCCGCGAGCCGGGTGACCCGGCCGCCGTCACGGGTCACGGTCAGCGTGAACG
>JBOHSB010000471.1:0-1695 GCA_050733015.1 Gemmatimonadales bacterium | reverse complement strand
GCATGCCCCCTTCGGCGTATCCGGCGGCGAGCGGCTCAGGCCCTCAGGGTCACCGGGCTCCGATCCGCGGCACTCGCCGCCTCGGCGACGGGATTCCGGATCTGGCGGCACTGCGGGTTCTCGCAGCCCGGGCAGCGTGTGCGGTAGAGCGGCCCATAGGGCTGGCCGGAGGTGAGATGCTCGCGGACGATGTCGGCCAGCGCGTCGACGAACCCGGGCCGGTCGTTCAGCGCGGGAGTCCGCCGGTAATGGGTGATGCCCGCCTGATGCGCCACTTCGCCATAGTCGCGGTCGAGTTCGGAGAGCGTCTCGATGTGGTCGCTGGTGAAGGCGATCGGCACGACCAGCAGGTGCGTGTGTCCCCGCGCGCCCAGCTGCCTGAGCACCTTCTCGGTGTGTGGCCCGAGCCACCGGACCGGCCCCACCTCAGACTGGTAGGCCAAGAGATACGGGTTGGGTCGGCGCAGCCGCTCCACCACGGCCTGGACGCTCGCGCCAATCTCCTGGGGGTAGGCGTCACCCCGGTCGATCACGTCGAGCGGAAGGGAGTGGGCGCTGAACAGGAGAAGGACCTTGTCACGCTCCGCCGGGTCGAACTGCTCCAACCCCTCGCTGACCGTTTCCGCCATGGCGGCCACGAACCCATCGTGCACCGGCCACCGGTCGATGATGCTCCAATCGAAGGCATCGCGGAGCCCCGTCCGGTCAGCCGCCCGCCAGAGCTCGTTCAGGCTCGAGCCCGTGGTGCTGCAGGAGAACTGCGGGTATTGGGTGAAGGCGACTGCCCGCGTGACTCCGTCCCTGGCCATCGCGCGGAGCGCGTCGTCACTCTTGGGCTGGACGTAGCGGAAGGCGACGTAGAACCCGTGCGGGGCCGTCCCGGGCGACAGGCGGTCAAGGCGGGCCACCATGCCCTCGCCTTGGGCGCGGGTATAGCGGAGAATGGGTGACCCCCCGCCGATCTTGTCGTACAGCCCGCGCACCTTGGGGGCGCGGCGCCGGGCGAGGAACGGCCCCAGCCAACGCTGGAAGGGGAGCTGGATGATCTCGCGATCGGCGAACAGCTCGAGCAGGAACGGCTCGACCTGGTCGAGGCTGGCCGGCCCGCCGAGGTTCATCATGACGATGCCGGTCTTGATGGTAGCCATGGCGGCAATATAGTCGCGGGCCGGAGCCGGCGACCTAGGGGACCAACCCTTCCTCCAGCGCGATCTTGGTCAGCCCGGCCACGGTGTACACCTCGAGCTTCCGCATCAGGCTCTCCCTGTGGCTCTCGACGGTGCGGTGGCTGATCCCGAGCTCCTGCGCGATCTCCTTGTTGGTCTGCCCGCGGGCTACGCCGACGAGCACCTGCCGCTCGCGGGCCGTGAGCTGCGCGAGCGCGCCGGCGGGCCCGCGAGCGATCTCGCCGCGGACCACCGCCCCGAGCTGCCGCGCGACCGGCGGGCTGAAGAACGACTCGCCCCGGCACACCGCGCGGATCGCGCCGCCGAGCTCGGCCGCCGCGCTGTCCTTGAGCAGGTATCCGTGCACGCCGGCCCGGAGGCTCTCAAGCACGTACTCGGTGTTGTCGTGCATGCTCAGCACCAGGATGCGGGTGTCCGGCAGGCGCCGGCGCAGCTCGGCGGCGGTCTGGAGGCCGGAAACGCCTGGCATCGAGATGTCGAGCACGGCCACGTCGGGTCGGAGCTCGAG
>JBOHSB010000470.1:0-13827 GCA_050733015.1 Gemmatimonadales bacterium | reverse complement strand
TCGCGCTCTTGATCGTCTCCGCGAGCGCGCGCAGCCGCGCCGCGTCGTGGCCGCTGGCGGCCGCGGCATCGGTCTCGAGCTGCGCCGTGACGGCGTCGAGCTGGCCGAGCGCCGCCGTCTTGTCCTTCGCGCTCCGCAAGCCGTCCATGCGATCGATCGCGCTCTTCACCGCCCGCGCACGCTCGGCCGTGATGCCGCGACTTCGATTGAGCTGATCGAGATACGCGCGCGCCACGACCGCGCCGGCCGGCCACGAAATTTTTTCCTGCTCCTGCGGATTGAACTCGCCCGAGCGCACGAGGCTCGCGGCGTCGATCTCGTTCTGCGACAGATACTCGCTCGGCTTCAGCGAGAAGACATCCATGCCGCGCGCGATCTCCGATCCGTAGATGTGACCGTTGTACCAGTACGCCGACCAGAACCCGCCGGTGATCAGCTGCTTCGCGTCGATCGGCCCGCGATCGAAGAACGCGATCTCGACCGGCTTCGCCGAATCGGTGAAGTCGAACACCGAGATGCCGCCCTGATACCAGGCCTGCACCATGATGTCGCGCCCTGGCACCGGAATCAGCGAGCCGTTGTGCGCCACGCAGTTCTCCTGCTCGGTCTGCGGCGCCGGCATCTTGTAGTAGCTCTCGAACTTCAGCTTGCGATCGACGATGTCGAAGATGGCGTCGCCGCCCCAGTTGAGCGGATCGGTCGCCCGGCAGCGAGGACGCGTGCCGCCGCCCCACTCGTCGGTGAAGATCACTTTCGTCCCGTCGTTGTTGAAGGTCGCCGAGTGCCAGTAGGAGAAGTTGGAATCGGAGACGGCCGCGATCCGCTTGGGGTGAACCGGATCGCTGATGTCGAGCAGCAGCCCGTAGCCTTCGCAGGCGCCGCCGGCCAGGCCGATGGCAGGGTACAGAGTGATGTCATGGCACTGGGTCGGCCCGGCGTTGGGCGACACGGGTCCCATCATCTTGGCCATGTCTTCCGACAGCGCCGCCCGCGCGGCCGCCGTATCCTCGGCCGTCGGCGCACCCGAGCGGCCCCGGTCCCGCATGGTCTCGGCAACCAGCGTGTCGCCCTCTTCCGGGCTCAGGATTTCGTGCATTCCCATGAACGACATGACGAAGGCGCCGGTGGCCTGGGCCTTCTCGAGGGCGGCCAGATCCTCCTTGGTCTCACCGTGCTCGGGCGCCGCCGTGAGATCGTTGAAGATCCGGGGCGAGCTCACGATGGCGGCCTGATCCGGATGCGCCAGCGGCACCTTGATGACTTCGATCCGGAACAGCGCCGAGCTCGAGTCCACTGAGGGCAGCGCACCGACGCACCCAGCCAGCTCACTCGGCGATCGGACGCTGGAGGAGCCCGAGATGTACACGTACACGTTGTCAGCGTCCTTGGGGTCCACCAGCAGCGAATGCGTATGCGAGCCGCGGCAGGTCTGCACGTTGCCCACGTTCTTCGGGTGCGCGATGTCGCTGATATCGAAGATCCGAAGCCCCCGAAGTCTTTCCTTGCTGACGGTGTCGGGCACGCCCTCCGTGCCGCAGTCGAGCCGGCCCGAGAGTCCCTCACCCGAGACGAACAGCAGGTTCTTGTAGACCGACACGTCGCTCTGGGAGGCCGGGCAGACGTACGCCTCCTCCAGCCGGGGCTTGGCCGGGTTGGAGATGTCCCAGAACTGGTAGCCGTGGTAGTTGCCCTGAATCACGTATTTCCCGGTGAAGCTGAGGTCGGAGTTCGTCTCGCCGACGAACTCCTTCGGCGGCGGCGTCTGCGACAGCACCCTGAGGTTCCAGCTCGCCTCGCCCGCGTCGAACTGGCCGGCCTTGAGTCCGATGCGCGGATCCGGGCTCGGCGGCGTCGGCGACATGTTGCCGCCGCTCGAGGTGGAGTGGGCGCATCCCGCCGCGCCCGCGAGGCCGAGAACGAGGATGGCGGAACGGAGCGACGCGAGAGCCATGACGGGTTCCTTGCGGGTCACGAGGGGCTGGGGGGCGAGAGCGCGGCGAGCATCTTCTCCATGCGGGCGATCTCGGTGGACTGATCCACGCTGACGTCGTTGGCGAACTTGAACACGGTCTCGTCCTGCGCGGCGCCGTACGACCCGAACAGGTCCTTCACCATGGTCACGGCGCCCTTGTGGTGCTGGATCATGAAGGTGAGGAACAGGCGGTCGAACTCCGGGCCGCGCGCCTGGTCCAGCTGGTGCATCTGGTCCTCGGTCAGCATGCCCGGCATCAGCATCTCGTGCTCCATGCCGTTCACGCTCATCTTCATTGGCCCCGGGCTCGGCTCCGGCACCGGGAGGCCGCGGTCGCCCAGCCAGCGCTGCATGGTGGCGATCTCGTCCCGCTGGGCGTTGATGATGCGCGCGCACAGCGTCTGGATCGACGGGCTGGCGCCGTGGCTCGGGGCCCAGCCGGCCATGACGATGGCCTGGGCATGGTGGCCGATCATGCCGGTCATGAACCGGGCGTCGGCCTCCGTCGAAGGCAGCCGCGCGCTGTCCGCCCGGGCCTTGGCGAGGGCGGTGAGCTCGGCCGCGTTGGCGGGCGGCTTGGGCGTCGGCGCGGCGGCCGCGTCGTGATGGGACGAGCCGCACGCTGCGATGACCGCGGCGGCGAGCGCCAGGCAGGTGGTTCGGATCTCGGGGGTCATACGGACGGGGGAGTCGGGGTCGGGGTCGGCATAGAGCCTGGAAAATAGTATCCTCCGGGCGCCGACGCGGGGGCCGCGTCGGCAGGGCGCGTTCCGCTCTGGCGCATCGCCCCTTCCCGCGCTAAGAATCAGCGCACCTCCCTCCTTTTCCCGGCCGCCACAGGAGCCGCCCATGTCCGTGGGCACCAGCTTTCTCGCCCAGGTCAACCAGGCCTTCGATCGCGCGGCCGGGTTCACCCACCACCAGCCGACGATCCTCGCCAACATCAAGGGCTGCAAGAACCTCCTGTACACCAGCTTTCCCATCAAGCGGGACGACGGCACCATCGAGGTGATTCACGCCTGGCGGGCCGAGCACAGCCACCACAAGCTCCCCTGCAAGGGGGGCATCCGTTACGCGCTGGCGGTCGACGCCGACGAGGTCCAGGCGCTGGCCGCGCTGATGACCTACAAGTGCGCCCTGGTGGACGTCCCGTTCGGCGGCGCCAAGGGAGGCATCCGGATCAACCCCAAGACCTACTCGGTGGGCGAGCTGGAGCGGATCACCCGGCGCTACGTGTTCGAGCTGGTGCGCAAGAACTTCATGGGCCCCGGCCTCGACGTACCGGCACCGGATGTGGGGACCGGGAGCCGGGAGATGGCCTGGATCGCCGACACCTACACCCAGCTCCGTCCCGGGGAGCTCGACGCGCTCGGCTGCGTGACCGCCAAGCCGGTCAGCGCCGGCGGCATCCGCGGCCGCACCGAGGCCACCGGCCGCGGCGTGTTCTTCGGGACCCGCGAGCTCTGCGGCGTCGCCGAGGACATGAAGGCCCTCGGCCTCACGCCCGGCATCGCGGGCAAGCGGGTGGTGATCCAGGGTCTCGGCAACGTGGGGTACTACGCCGCCAAGTACTTCACCGAGGGCGGGGCGATCCTGGTGGGACTCGCCGAGACCGAGGGGGCGATCGCCAACCCGAAGGGGCTCGACCTCGAGCAGGTCATGGCGCACCGGCGGGCCACCGGCAGGCTGATGGGCTTCGCCGGCGGGACCGACCTCCCGCGCCGGGAGGACGCGCTCGAGCTCGACTGCGACATCCTCATCCCCGCCGCGCTCGAGCGCCAGATCACCGCCGAGAACGCCCCGCGGGTCAAGGCCAAAATCGTGGTCGAGGCTGCCAACGGCCCCACCACCATCGAGGCCGACGAGATCTTGACCCAGCGCGGCATCCTGGTCGTGCCCGACGCCTACATCAACGCCGGCGGCGTCACCGTCTCCTACTTCGAGTGGGTCAAGAACCTGGGCCACGTGCGGTTCGGCCGGATGCAGAAGCGGTTCGAGCAGGGCGCGTACGGCCGCCTGCTCGACGCGGTCGAGGGGGTCACCGGCCGGAAGTTCACCAGCGACCAGGTCGAGAAGGTGACCCACGGCGCCAGCGAGGAGGACCTGGTCAACTCGGGGCTCGAGGAGACCATGATCGCCGCGTATCACCCGATCCGGCAGGAGTGGAAGGAGCGGAAGGGCGCGGTGGACATGCGCACCGCCGCGATGATCGTGGCGATCGACAAGGTGGCGCTGAGCTACGAGCAGCTGGGGATCTTTCCGTAGGGGCTCGCGTCATCCCGAGCGAAGCGAGGGACCTTCTCCGCGGCGATCGAACCCCAGGTGAGAAGGTCCCTCGCTTCGCTCGGGATGAAGGCCCCCGGGACCTGCAGCGCCCCGCCTGCCTCCCGCCTACATTGAGCAGGCCATCTACATTCGAGTCCCGCATGCCCGCCGTCCGGACCTCGCTCCTGCTCGCCTTGGTCGCCCTGCCCGCGGTCGCCGCTGCCGTCACCGCCCAGCAAGCCGATACCATCCCGCTCCCCGAGACCCTGGTCGCCGTTGGCCTACCGCCGATCCCGAAGGGGCTGGTCGAGCAGGTCCGCCCTTACACTGAGTATCGCTCCGCCGGCCTGGCCGACTGGCACCCGGCGCGGCGAGAGATGCTCATCGCCACCCGCTTCGCCAGCACGCCGCAGATCCATCGGGTCCGCATACCGGGGGGGGCCCGCACCCAGCTCACCTTCTTCGATGAGCCGGTCACCTTCGCGAGCTGGGAGCCGCGGGCGGGCGCCTACTTCCTGTTCACCAAGGACGTGGGCGGGAACGAGTTCGGCCAGATCTACCGGTACGACGTGGCGATGCACCGCTCGGTCCGTCTCACCCGGGGTGACCGCTCCCAGAACGGCGGCATCCGCTGGTCGCGCGCCGGCGACCGGATCGCCTACGGGTCCACCCGACGGAACGGCGCCGACCGCGACCTCTACGTCATGAATCCGGCGGACACGACCTCGGACCGACTGCTGCTCGAGGTCCAGGGCGGCGGCTGGAGCGTAGCCGACTGGTCTCCCGACGACCGCCACCTGACCGCGATCGAAGAAATCTCCGTCAACAGCTCGTACCTCTGGCAGGTGGACGCGGCAGGCGGCGGCACGACGGCGTTGGTGCCCCGCGACGCGCCCGACACCGTCGCCTACGGGGATGCCCGCTACAGCGCCGACGGACGCGCGCTCTACGTCACCACCGACCAGGGCTCGGAGTTCCTTCGGCTGGCCCGGCTGGATCTCGCCTCGCGGCGGCTCACCCCGCTTACCTCGGCGATTGCCCACGACGTGGACGAGTTCGAGCCGTCGCCCGACGGGCGCACGATCGCGTTCACGGTGAACGCCGACGGACGGTCCCGGCTCTACCTGCTGAGCACCCGCACCGGGGCGTACCGCGAGGTGCCGGACGTGCCGGTCGGGGTGATCGGCGGGCTCCGCTGGCACCACGCGCTGGGCCTGCTCGGTTTCACGCTCTCGACGGTCCAGTCGCCTGGAGACGTGTACGTGCTCGACCCGGCGCGCGCCGCACTCACCCGGTGGACCGAGAGCGAAACCGGGGGCCTCGACGCCTCGGCGCTGCCCGAGCCCGAGCTGATCCGGTGGAAGAGTTTCGACGGGCGCGAGATCACCGGCTTCTACTACCGGCCACCGGCGAGGTTCGCCGGGAAGCGGCCGGTGATCGTGGACATCCACGGCGGCCCCGAGAGCCAGGCGCGGCCCGGCTTCCAGGGGCGGCAGACCTACCTCATGGCCGAGCTCGGCGTGGCCCTGATCGAGCCCAACGTGCGGGGCTCGACCGGATACGGGAAGTCGTTCACCAAGCTGGACAACGGCCCCCGCCGGCTGGACTCGGTGCGCGACATCGGCGCGCTGCTCGACTGGATCGCCAGGCAGCCCGATCTGGATGCATCGCGCGTGATGGTGACTGGTGGGAGCTATGGCGGGTACATGACCCTCGCCGTTGCCACGATGTACGACAAGCGAATCCGCTGCGCGCTCGACATCGTAGGGATCTCCAACTTCATCACCTTCCTGACCAACACGGAGAGCTACCGGCGGGATCTCCGCCGCGTCGAGTACGGTGACGAGCGGGACCCGGCGATGCGGGCCTTCTTCGAGAAGATCGCGCCGGTCAACCAGACCGATTCGATCACCCGGCCGCTGTTCGTGGTGCAGGGCGCCAACGATCCCCGGGTGCCGCGCACCGAATCGGAGCAGATGGTGCGCATGGTCAAGCGGCACGGCACGCCGGTCTGGTATCTCCTGGCGAAGGACGAGGGCCACGGCTTCCGCAAGAAGCCCAACGTGGACTACCTGTTCTACGGCACCGTCGCGTTCGTGCGCCGGTTCCTGCTAGACGAAGCCTCCTGAGGAACGCCATGCGCTACCGCTACTTCATCTGCGACGTGTTCACGGCCACCCGCTTCGGCGGGAACCAGCTCGCGGTCCTGCCGGCGGCCACGGGCCTGTCGGACCGGCGGATGCAGCAGATCGCCCGCGAGTTCAACTTCGCCGAGACTTCATTCGTGCTGCCGCCCGAGCAGGGGCATACCCGGCGGGTCCGGATCTTCACCCCGGCCACCGAGGTGCCGTTCGCCGGGCACCCGAACGTCGGCACCGCGTTCGTGCTGGCGACCATGGGTGAACTGGGATCGCTTGAGCAGCCGGCGCACATCACCTTCGAGGAGAAAGCGGGCCTGGTGCCGATCACCGTCGAGCGGCGCGATGGCCACATTCGGTGCGAACTCCGGGCGCCCGAGCGGCTCACGCTGGGGCGGAGCATCAGCCCCGAAATCCTGGCTCGAGCCGTGTCACTCTCGCCGGACGACGTCGTGACCCGCACGCACCCGCCGCAGGCGGCCTCGGTGGGCCTCCGGTTCCTGTTCGCCGAGCTGCGCGACCGGGCGGCGCTCGAGCGCGCGCGCGTGAGGCTCGAGGGCGTCGAGGCGCTGGCGGGGGACGGCATGACACCCGACGTGCATCTCTACGTTCGCACGGGTGACGACTTCGACATTCGCGCCCGCATGTTCGCGCCGCTGGACGGGGTGCCGGAAGACCCCGCCACCGGCAGCGCCAACTGCGCGCTGGGCGCGCTGCTCGCCGGCTACGACCCGGCGCCCAGCGGCAGCTTCCGCTGGCGGATCGCGCAGGGCGTCGAGATGGGTCGGCCGAGCGTCCTCGAGGTGTCGGCGGAAAAGCGGGACGGCGAGGTGGTCGAGGCGCGAGTGGCGGGGACGAGCGTGCTGGTGAGCGAGGGGGAGATCGAGGTGGACTGAGGGGCAGGGCGTCGTGCGGGGCCTTCATCCCGAGCGAAGCGAGGGACCTTGCCGGCGAATGGCTCGAGCCATCAGTAGGCACGATCCCTCGCTTCGCTCGGGATGAGGAACGCTACCGATCCACGTAGCTCATCAGCTCCTCGTTGTACCGCGGCCCCGCGACCGCCGGCAGCAGCTGGTCCAGCCGCGCCATCTGCCGTGAGTCGAGCCTGAGCTCCGCCGCGGCGACGTTCTCTTCCAGGTACCGCCGGCGCTTGGTGCCGGGGATCGGCACCACGTCGTCGCCTTGCTGGAGCACCCAGGCGATCGCCACCTGACTGGGCGTGGCGCCCAACTCGGCGCCGATCTCGCCCACCACGGCCGCGGCCCGCATGTTGGCGTCGAAGTTGGCCCCCTGGAAGCGCGGGTCGCCCCGGCGGAAGTCGCCCTCGGGATACTCCTCCGCGCGCCGCGCCGTGCCGCTCAGGAAGCCGCGGCCGAGCGGGCTGAACGGCACCAGGCCGATGCCGAGCTCGCGGAGCAGCGGGATGATCTCGCTCTCTAGGTTCCGCTCCCACAGCGAGTATTCGCTCTGGAGCGCCGAGATCGGGTGCACGGCATGGGCGCGGCGGATGGTCTCCGCCCCGGCCTCGCTCAGCCCCAGGTGGCGGACCTTCCCCTGGCGGACCAGGTCGGCCATCGTGCCCACGACGTCCTCGATGGGCACCTGCGGGTCCACCCGGTGCTGGTACAGCAGGTCGATGCGGTCGGTGCGGAGCCGACCGAGCGAGGCCTCGACCACCCCGCGGATGTGGGCCGGCCGGCTGTCGAGGCCGCCGCGGCCCTTCGAGCCGATCTCCCAGCCGAACTTGGTCGCGATGAAGGCGCGGTCGCGCCGTCCCTCGAGCGCGCGGCCCAGCAGCTGCTCGTTGGTGAACGGGCCGTAGACCTCGGCCGTGTCGAACAAGGTCACGCCCAGCTCGAGGGCGCGGTGGATGGTCGCGATCGATTCCGTGTCGTCGAAGCTGCCGTAGGACTGGCTCATGCCCATGCAGCCGAGGCCGAGGGCGGAGACGGCGAGACCCTGGGTGCCTAGAGTGCGTGTCTGCATGCCTAACCATAGAGGCGGGCGGCCGCGTTTTACAAGCTGGTCGGCGCTCCTGAGCATCTCGCCGTAACCCGCGCCGCGGCTCGCCCGTAGTGGCTCGCGACCCGACACCCGGACCTCTCATGCTCACCCGCGGACTGCTGGCCGGCCTCTGCTTCCTCGTGATGTGGTGGCCGCAAGACTCGATTGCGCAGGCACCCGGCACGGTTGCCGTCGATACCGCGGCCTTGCAGCGCCTGCTCGCCGCCGAGGACGCTCGGGGCACGGGGCCGGACGGATTGGCGCCGCTCCTCGGCGCCCTGCGCGGCGGCGATGCGCTCTTGCGCCGCCTGGCGGTGCGTGGGCTCGGGCGATTCCAACGGCCGGAGCTGGGCCGCGTGCTGCTCGCTACGCTCCGCGACTCCGTCCCTGCCGTGCGGGCGGAGGCGGCCAACGCCATCGCGCAGTCGCTCCGGCGCGTCAAGCGGGGCGAAGCGGCGTCGGACAACACGACGCTCGGCACTCGCGAGGCGGCCGGGGTGCTGGCCGGTGCCTTGTTGCACGAGAGTGACTCGTCGGTGGCGGCTGCGCTGGGCCAGTCACTGGGGCGTCTGCCGTTGCCGGACACCGCCGTGGCGCGGACGGCCGAGGCGGCGATTCGTGCGCGGTTCGCGGCAGGCCCGTCGGCGGGGCTTGTCCACGGGCTCTATACCCTGGCGCGGGCTCGCCGGGCCACCGGCAACCTCGCCGACTCGAGCGTCGTGCTCCTACGGGGCGTGACGGCGGCGCCGGACACGGTGGTGCGCCGGCTCGCCCTGCTTACCCTCGCCACCGCCGGTGGGCTCGACAGCGCCACGGCGGTCCGCGCCATGCGCGACCGGGACGACGAAACCCGCCGCATGGCGCTCCGCGGCGCCGGCCCGCTCTCGGCCCCGCTCAGGCACCGGCTGATCGCTGGCGCGCTGAACGATCCGAGCACCATCGTCCGGACCGAGGTCGCGGCGGCCGCGCGGCTGGGTGACGGCCCGCCCGATTGCCGGCCGCTGCTCGCGCTCACGCGCGATCGCGAGCTCTACGTCGCGCTCACGGCGGTGGACTCGCTGGGCAGTGGCTGCGCGGATACTGCCGGTGCGGTCGCGGTCTTGCGGGGGCTGGTCGGGGGTGGGCGGCACGCGCCCGCGCCGGCCGACCACCGCTGGCAGATGGGCGCCCACGCCCTGCTCGCGCTCGCTCGGCTCGACACGACCGGCCTCGGCGGCCGGCTGCGGAGATTCGCGGAAGCGGCGCGCCCCGAGGTGAGGGTATACGCCGCGCGCGCAGCCGCGGCCGCGGGAAACCGGCCGCGGCTGTACCGGCTGGCGCGGGATCGCGATCGCAACGTGGAGGAGGCGGCGATCGCCGGGCTCGCGGCCACCGCGGGCCACGAAGCGGACAGCCTCTACCTCCGGGGACTTGCCTCTAGCGGCCACCAGGTCGCGCTCGCCGCCGCGGAAGCACTCAAGGGCGCGTCCCCACCAGGCGTGGTCGACAGCCTGTTCGCCGCGTTCGACCGGCTGAGCCGCCGCCGGAGCGAGAATGCCCGGGACCCCCGCGTCTCCATGCTCACGCGAATCGGTGAGCTGGGCTCGGCCGCCGACGCCGCGCGGCTCGAGCCCTATCTCGCCGACTACGACACCACCATCGCGGCGCTCGCGGCCACCACTTTGTCCGGTTGGCAGCACGCCGCGGTGGACCCCCACCCCGTCCCGCTCCCGATTCGAACCGAGGCGCTCGCCGCCGTGTACCTCCAGGACGGCGTCCGACTCCGCGTCACGATGGCCGCGTCGAGCGGCGGCGGCACGTTCACCGTGCTCCTGTTCCCGCGCGAAGCCCCCGCCACGGTAGCGCGCGTCCTCCGGCTGGTCCGAAGCGGCTGGTACGACAGCAAGATCTTCCAGCGGGTCGAGCCCAACTTCGTCATCCAGGGCGGCGGTCCCGACGCCAACGAGTACGTGGGCGACGACGCCTTCATGCGCGACGAGCTCACGCTCCGCATCCACGCCCGCGGTACCCTCGGCATCTCCGCCCGCGGCCGCGACACCGGCGACGGGCAATGGTTCATCAACCTGGTCGACAACCCGCTGCTGGACCACGAGTACACCGTCTTCGGCCGGATCGACAGCGGCCAGGAAGCAGCCGAGCATATCCTCGAGGGCGACCGCATAGCCCGGGTGGAAGTGATCGCGCCAGCCGCCTCCAGCAGCGCGGGTAGATAGCCGGGAAAGGCGAGAGTGCGGCAGGAGACGCGGCGGTGACCCGCCGCCCTCCGGCGTCCCATCCACCATGTGCCGTGGCGGGACGCGGAGGACTTCGGTGAATCAGACTCCGGCGGCGTGGAGTGCTTGGCGCTGCACCTCGTCGGCGGTGACCGGCGTGAGCGCTGCGGTATCCTCTTCCCCGGTCCGGATGCGGATCACCCGCTCCAGCGGCTGGACGAAGATCTTTCCATCTCCCACCTGGTTGGTGCGCGCCGAGGAGAGGATCGCCTCGATGGTGGGATCCACGAAGGGCTCGGAGACCGCCATCTTGATCTCCACTTTTTCCCGAAACTCCAGCACCACGCTCGCCCCGCGATAGCGCTCCAGCAACTCGCGCTCACCGCCGTGGCCGCTCACCCGGCTGATGGTGATACCGGTGACGCCGGCGCGGAACAACGCGGCTTTGACCTGGGGCAAGCGCTCCGGCCGGATCACCGTGGTAATGAGCTTCATCGTGGCGCCTCATCCGTAAAGGGGTTCGATGGGTCTCATGCGGCCGCCTTGCGTTCTTCGGTCCCCACGCCGTGGAGGACCACGGCGGTCGCGACGTCCGCCGCGTCGGGATAGGCCAGCGCGCCCATCTCAGGCAAGTCGAGACCGAGTTCCTCGGACTCGGGTGACACCCGGTGTCCGCGCACCAGCGCGCCTGTGATCGACCAGGCGACGAGGGTCAGCGCGCCCACCGCGACGAAGTTGGTGAGGCCGCCGATCAGCTGGGCCACGAGCTGGCCGCCGTCACCGTAGAACAGGCCGGTGACGTTGCCGTCCACGCCGTTGAGCCCCGCGCCGTAGGTGCCGTTGGCGAAGAGGCCGAGGGAGATGATGCCCCAGAAGCCGTTTACGCCGTGGACCGAGATGGCGCCCACGGGATCGTCGATCTTGGCGGTCTGCTCGAAGAAGTACACCGAGAACACCACCAGGACGCCGGCGATGGCGCCGATCAGCACGGCGGCCGGCGCGGTTACGAACGCACACGGCGCGGTGATAGCGACCAGGCCGGCCAGCATGCCGTTTGCCAGCATGGACGGATCGGGCTTACCGTAGCGGAGCCACATGTAGACCATGGCCGAGAATGCGCCGCCGGCGCTCGCGAGCATGGTGTTGGTCGCGATGACGCCGATTTGCAGGTCGCTGCCGGCAAGCGTGGAGCCGGCGTTGAACCCGAACCAGCCGAAAGCGAGGATGAAGGTGCCCAGGAGCGCCATGGGGATGTTGTGCCCCGGAATGACATTGACGCTCCCGCCGGGGCCGTATTTGCCGCGCCGGGGGCCCAGCAGCTTGGCGGTGAACAGCGCCATGACGCCGCCGGTCATGTGGACCACCGAGCTGCCCGCGAAGTCCACGTGGCCGTGCCCCAGACCGAAGTTCTTGCCCAGCGTCGAGAGCCAGCCGCCGCCCCAGACCCAGTTGCCGTAGATCGGATAGATCAGGCCCCCGACGAACAGGCTGAACACCACGAACGACGCCCACTTCCATCGCTCACACAGGGCACCGGTCGGAATCGTCGCCGCGGTATCCATGAACACCATCTGGAACAGGAAGTAGGCGAAGACCGGCGCGGTGTAGGCCACACCGGTCAGAAAGAACCCGGTGGTGCCGAACAACCCGAAGTCCTTTCCGCCCAGCGAGATGGTGAACTCGTTGGCGAGCTTATCGTAGCCGCCCAGGGTTCCGAGGGCACCCACGCCGCCGGCCTGCAGGGCGAAGCCGACCGCCCAGTAGGCCAGCATGCCGATGGCGTACACCATGAAGTTCATGGTCATGGTGTGGCTGGCGTTCTTGGCCCGGGTGAAGCCGGTCTCGACCAGAGCGAAGCCGGCCTGCATGAACATGACTAGGAACCCCGCCACGAGGGTCCAGACGAAATTGATCGCGACGGTATTGGCGGCGGCGCCGGCGGCGGCGGCGTTGGCCAGTGAATCGGCCGTACCGGGCTCGGCCGACTGGGCGAGAAGAAGTCCCGGACTCAAGACGCCGGCGGTCAGGGCCAGGATCAGGGTCGTGCGTCGCGACATGAAGGGTCCCGTGGTGGAGGTTGACGCCGGAAAACAGAGACCCCGCGTCGGGCGTCGAACGCGGGGTACGGAGAGTTGCGTGTGAGGCAGCTCCGGGCCGGGCGTTCGACGGCGGTGGGCGTGCTGGTTTCGCTCGGCAAGACAGATGAGGCCGCGGGCGTGGGGCATCGGGGTGCTTCTCCCACCGGGTGCGTGAACGTGCTGGGCTGAAGTCAACCTACTGGACGGATGATCAACTGTCAAGCAATTTCAGCAAAGACTGCAGAATTTATGGCAGATCGTGACAGTTTCTACTGTGATTGTGCCATATTGGCTCTAGAACTGTGCAATATTTGCTGAACACTGTTAACAGGCGGCTTCGTCTCCTCCCCGCCGTGCGAGGCACCCGTGCCGATACCCGCAGTCATTACCGCTCCCCCGGATCCGCTGAGCGCGGTGCTACCGGCGCTCGCCATCGTGCTCGCGTCGGCCCGCCTCGGAGGCGACCTCGCCGAGCGCGCCGGTCAGCCCGCGGTGCTGGGTGAGCTCCTGACCGGTGTGCTGCTCGGCAACGCCGGCCTGCTGGGAGTCCCCTACCTCCACGCCCTGGCCACCGACGGCACCATCGACATCCTTGCCCGCCTCGGTGTCATCCTGTTGCTGTTCGAGGTCGGCCTCGAGGCCACCGTCCGCGACATGATGCGGGTCGGCCCGCGGGCGCTCGCCGTCGCGGTCCTGGGCGTCGTCACGCCCTGGCTGCTCGGCTGGGGTGTCGCCGCGTGGTTTCTGCCTCATCACAGCGCCTACGTCCACGCCTTCATTGGCGCGGCCCTCACGGCGACCAGCGTCGGCATCACCGCCCGGGTGCTCAAAGACCTCGGGCACGCCGCTGCCCCCGAGGCGCGCATCATCCTCGGCGCGGCCGTACTCGACGACGTCCTGGGACTCGTGGTGCTGGGAGTGATGACCAGCCTGCTGGCTGCGGCGGATTCGGGACGGGGCGTCTCGTACCTGGGCACCCTGCTCGTCTTCCTCAAGGCCGCCGCGTTCCTGGCCGGTGCGATCGGCCTCGGAGTTGTCATCGTCCCGCGTCTGTTCCGCGCCGCGTCATGGCTCCGCGGACAGGGTGTCCTGCTCAGCACGGCGATCGTGCTCTGCCTCGGGCTGGCGTACGGAGCGTCAGTGATGGGATTGGCGCC
>JBOHSB010000469.1:0-2042 GCA_050733015.1 Gemmatimonadales bacterium | reverse complement strand
ACTTCACCGCCCGCTTACTTTTAGTTAAAGTATAATGCCGGCGTCTCCTCGGTGAGCACCGGCATGCTCACCCCCGCCGCGGGCGGATCGTCGCACAAGACCACCGGGGTGCCCAGCGCCCAGCTTGCGACCTGGACCAGTTCCTCGGGGCTGGCGCCGGCCGTCTCGGCGCGCTGCATCGCCTCCAGGCCCTGCTGCGCGCGGGCGAGCGCCTGCGCGGCACCGCCGCCGATCTCGCCGAAGATCGCCCGGGCCAGGGCGACCAGGTCGGCGTCGGAAGGGATCGAGACGAGGGCGATCTCGGCGGGGCCGGCGATGTCCAGCGCCGTGACCGCGGGTCGCCACTCTTCGGCGGCGAACGCCGCGACGGCGGCCACCCCGTTGATCGCCGCCCAGCGCAGGGCCATGTCCAGGCGGTAGCCGGTGATCTCCGCTGAGGCCACCCGGGACAGCACCACGAAGCCGTCGGCCGGGGCGTCGTCGAGCTCAGCGAATCGCTCGGCCAGGCGGACCGCGGTGACCTTGCGGTCCCCGCCAGCGCGGCTGATCCGCCGCAGTCCGGAGAGCGGTGAGCCCGCGAGGATTTCGTCTACGGAAGTCATGGCAAGGCTAACCCTATGCTGATCGCACATATCGCTGGCCATCGCGGTGCAATCTGCCTATTACCTTCCGCTTCCGGGGCTGCGAGCATGGCTGTGCATTCCAGCTTCCGCACGCGACGTGGCCGCGGCTCACGGCGCAAATCGAGGTGCTTTCCGAGGGGCAGCGATGGAGCGCGAGACCGTAGCCGGACCGGACACGGAGGACCAGACAGCGGCGATGCCGGAGTGGCGTGCCTACGCGTCCGAGTTCCCGCAGTGGTACGTCTGGCGGGGCGTCGCCGGGCACTACTACGCGCGCGTGCCCCGCTCCAGCCCGCCGCGGGTGGTCCGCGCGCTGAGCCCGGAGGATCTGCGTGAGGAGATCGCGCGCGCCGAAAACTCGCGCCGGATGCTACTATCCGGGTCACGCTTCAGGAATCATTGCGCTTAACCGCGAAGCTGGCTCTGCCTCATCCGCCTTACTACCACCACTGCCCCGGATCATGAAACGTCTGCTTGACGCTCCCTCGCTCCGTGCGCTGGCACGGGGCTGCGCGGTGCTCGGTGCGGGCGGCGGTGGCGACCCGTACATCGGCATGATGCAGGCGCTGCAGGCCACCGAGGACTATGGCCCGGTCGCCCTGGTTGACCTGGAAGAACTGCCGGACGACGAGCTCGTCATGCCGTGCGGGATGATCGGCGCGCCCACGGTGAGCATCGAGAAGATCCTCGGCGGGACCGAAGGCGATCGGCTCCGCGAGAACCTGGAGTTCATGACCGGCCGCAAGGTCGCGGCGCTGATGCCAGCCGAGATCGGCGGCTCCAACGGTCTCGTCCCCATCTCCTGGGCGGCCCGCATGGGCCTGCCGGTGCTGGACGCCGACGGCATGGGCCGGGCCTTCCCCGAGGTGCCCCAGGTCGCCATGCACCTGGCCGGAATCTCCCCGAGCCCGGCGGTGATGACCGAGGAGCGGGGTAACCTGATCGCCTTCCGTACCATCTCCGGCCACTGGATGGAACGGCTGGAGCGGGCCGCCGCGGTCGAGTTCGGCGGCAACGCGGCGTCCACCGAGTACACGCTGACGGTCGCGCAGGCCCATGACGGCACCATCAGGAACTCGATCTCCCTCGCGATCAGGATCGGCGAGGCACTCGGGGCCGCGCAGTCCGATCCGGTGGCCGCGCTCGTCGCCGAGATCGGCGCGTTCCGGCTGGTCACGGGCAAGATCATTGACGTCGAGCGACGTACCACCAAGGGGTTCGTCCGCGGCTCGGTGATCATCGAGGGCTTGGGCGCGGACACCGGCAAGCTGGTCAGGCTGGAGCTGCAGAACGAGAACCTCGTCGCCCTCGAGCGCGGCCGGGTGCTCGCCTCGGTCCCTGACCTGATCACGGTGCTGGACACCGAGACCGCCGACGCGATACCGACCGAACGGGTCAGGTACGGCCAGCGGGTAACCG
>JBOHSB010000468.1:0-13891 GCA_050733015.1 Gemmatimonadales bacterium | reverse complement strand
CCACCGTGATCTTGGTGGAGAGGTCGCCCTTGGCCACGGCCGTGGTCACAGTCGCGATGTTGCGCACCTGGTTGGTCAGGTTCGACGCCATGGAGTTTACCGACTGCGTGAGGTCCCGCCACGTGCCGGCGACGCCCTTTACCTCCGCCTGGCCGCCGAGCTTGCCTTCCGTACCGACTTCGCGCGCCACGCGCGTCACTTCCGAGGCGAACGAGCTGAGCTGGTCCACCATCGAGTTCACGGTCTTGCCGATCCGGAGGAACTCGCCCATGAGCGGCCGGCCCTCGATGTCGAGCGCCATGGTCTGAGACAGATCCCCTTTGGCCACCGCCCCGATCACGCGCGCCACCTCGCTGGTGGGCTGGACCAGGTCGCCGATGAGCGTGTTGACCGAACTCACCGAGGCCGCCCACGAGCCGCCGGCCCCGGCCAGGGCCGCGCGCTGGGTGATCCGGCCTTCCTTGCCGACCGCGAGGCTGACCCGCTCGAACTCCTTCGCCATCCCCTGATTGAGTTCGGCGATCTCGTTCAGCGTGTCGGCGATCTTGCCCGCCAGCCCGGTCTTGGCCACGGACATTCTGGCCGAGAAGTCGCCCTTCCGGACGGCCGTGAGGACGCTGAGCAGTTGTTCGAGGTCGAGGGTATCGGGGTCGGTGGAACGTCCGGCGGGCGAGCGCTTCGCAGATCGACCGTTGGCGGTCGTCGGTGCGTTCGGCATGGGGCTCTCCGGCAACTGCTGGTCGGAATCGGGAAGGGACGACTGACACTACCAAGTCTTAAGTCGGACGACTGTGAGCCCCATCACAGCCTACCTCCATGGTGCGCCTCAGCTTGTGTTGTGAATCACCCCTGGTCAGCGCAGAGACAGACCGACGCCCCGTCCAACCGGCGGAAACCTGGGTAATCGGAAACCTCCCATGCCGGCCGAACCCCTGCGCGTGCTGATCCTCGAGGACGTCCCCATGGACGCCGAGCTTGTCGAGTACGAGCTCGAGCGCGCCCGCATCCCCTTCGAGGCGCGCTGCGTGGACACCCGGGACGCCTTCCTCGACGCGCTCGACCGGTTTCAGCCGGACCTGATCCTCTCCGACTACACCCTCCCCCGATTCGACGGCATGGCCGCGCTCCGTCTGGCGCGCGAGCGGGCGCCGGCGGTTCCCTTCCTGATCGTGACCGGGTCGGTGAACGAAGAGACCGCGGTCGGCTGCATGAAGGCCGGCGCCACTGACTACCTCCTCAAGAGCAACCTGGCCCGCATCGGCCCCGCTATCGAGGCGGCGCTGGCTCGGGTGCAGTCCCGCTCGGAGAAGGCGCGCGCGGAGGAGGCCCTGCGCCGGTCGGAGGCCAACCTCCGGGCGATCTTCAACACCAGCCTGCAGGCGTTCGTGCTGGTGGACCGGGACGGGATCATCCAGGCGCTCAACCCCACCGCCGAGGACTGGTCGGAGCGGATCACCGGGCGGCGCCTCCGGGAAGGCGACCGCATCCACAGCTTCATCCCCGACGCCGGGGACGCCTTCCACCTGGCCCTGGAGGGCGAGGCCCCGAGCGCCGAGCGATGCCTGCAGGAGCGGGACGGGACCGAGCGCTGGTACGAGACGACCCACGCACCGGTGGTAGACGAGCGCGGAGCGGTCATCGGCGTGTGCCTCAACGCCCGCGACGTGAGCGAGCGGAAGCAGGCCGAGCAGGCCCTGCGCGACAGCGAGGCCCGTTACCGCGACCTGTTCGACAACGCCAGCGATCTGGTGTGCACCACCACGCTCGACGGCGCTTTCCTGTACGTCAATCCCGCCTGGCACGACGCCATGGGCTCGACCGACGAGAGCCTGGCCGCCGGCCGCTTCCCCGACCTGGTGCATCCGGAGAGCCGCGAGCGGTACCAGGAGGTGGTGGACCGCGCCAAGGCCGGGGAGACGATGGGGCACGTGGACCTGGTGCTCCTCACCGCCGCCGGAGTCCCGCTGACCCTCGAAGGGAACATCAGCTGCACCGCGAGCGACGGCGGCCCGCCGCGGGTCCGGGGCATCTATCGCGACGTGACCGAGCGGAAGCGCGTCGAGGACCAGCTTCGTCGGGCGGAGCGGATGCAGGCGGCCGGGCGGCTGGCGGGCGGGGTGGCCCACGAAGTGAACAACATGATGACCGGCGTGATCGGCTTCAGCGAGTTCCTGATGCGGAGCCTGGATCCCACCGACCCGCGGCGCGCCGAGGTGACCGAGATCATCAAGGCGGGCACCCGAGCGGCCGACGTGACCCGTCAGCTGCTGGCCTTCACCCGCCAGCAGTTCCTCCGCCCCGAGAAGCTGCCCGTGAACGTGGTGGTTCGCGACCTGGAGAAGATGCTCCGCCGGGTGCTGGGCGAGGACCACCAGGTCGACCTGGCCCTCGACGCCGGCGCGGGCGAGATCCGCGCCGACCGGGGCCAGCTCGAGCAGGTGCTGGTGAACCTGATGCTCAACGCCCGCGACGCCATGCCGGACCGGGGCCGGGTCACCATCGCCACCGGCGCGGTGGCGCTGGACGAGGCCTACGTCCAGCGTCACGACGGCGTCGCGCTCCCGCGGGGCGAGTACGTGCAGCTCAGCGTCAGCGACACCGGCGTGGGGATGGCGCGCGACGTCCAGGCCCGTATCTTCGAGCCCTTCTACACCACCAAGCCGGTCGGCCAGGGGACCGGGCTCGGCCTGTCCACGGTCTACGGCATCGTCAAGCAGAGCGAGGGATTCGTGTGGGTGTACAGCGAGCCCGGCCTCGGCACCACGTTCAAGATCTACCTGCCCCGGGTCGGCGCCGCCCACGCGCCCCCCCTCCCGGCCGACCGCTCCCCGGTCGCGCGCGGCGGGGCCGAGACCATCCTCATCGTCGAGGATGAAGACCTGGTCCGCACCCTCGCCAGCCGGAGCCTGCAGGAGCGCGGGTACCGGGTGATCGAGGCCCGCCAGGGGGTGGACGCCCTCCGCCAGCTCGAGCAGCAAGCCGCGGGAGTGGACCTGGTCATCTCTGACGTGGTCATGCCGGAGATGGGCGGGCGCGAGCTGGCGCGCCGGCTGGCGACGCTGCGGCCGTCACTGCCGGTGCTGTTCATCTCAGGGTATACCGGTGAGGACGTCATCCAGCGCGGGCTGATGGAGCCGGGCGCGCCGTTTCAGCAGAAACCGTTTACGCCGGACGGCCTGGCCAGGAAGGTGCGCGAGCTGCTCGACGCGGTGCCGCGCGCCTCGGCGGCCGCCGGCAGCTAGGCGGAGGACCCCGCCTCGGCTTTCGCGCTGCCCCTCGGCACCGGCCGGAATTCGAGGTGGTCGGCCCGGAGGATCAGGAAGCCCCGCGGGGTGGCCAGCCGACACAGGCGCTCGCCGGCCATATTGACCATCCGCTGCGTGACACCGGGAAAGATCGGCGCGACCTCGTACCAGACGGAGGCGCTGAGATCGGGATATTTGCGCTGATGTTCGGACCGCAGACGGGCTTGAACGCCGGCCATCCAGCCTCCTCGTCGCGTGACGCCTAAGAATGTATACGCCGCGGGACGCGGGCGGCAGCGGCCCCGATGGACATTCCCGGGGCACCCGTATAGTGTGTAAGCGAATGGATGTTCGTGGCATCCATCCTCCCACTTCGGACTGACCAACACACATGTCGGCTGTCCCGGTCGCGCCGCCTGTCACGGCGGGCTCCGCCAACTGTCTGATCGTCGACGACGAGCCTACCGTACGCCGGTCGCTCGTCCGGATGCTGCAGGCACAGGGGTTCACCTGCTTCGAGGCCGCCAGCGGCCGCGAGGCCCTCGGGGTGCTCGAGCGCATCGGCGAGGCGCCGCTCGTGATCTCGGACATGCGCATGCCCGAGCTCGACGGGATCGGATTGCTGGACGCGGTGCGCCGGCAGTACCCCGACACGTCGGTCATCATGCTCACCGGCATGGGCGAGACCACGACGGCCGTGGATTGCCTGCACATGGGCGCGGCCGACTTCCTGCTCAAGCCGATCTCGGTGAGCGAGCTTCAGGCGCGTGTCTCCCGGGTCCTCGAGAAGCGCGCGCTGGTGTTGCAGAACCGGTTCTACCAGGAGAACCTGGAGCGCCAGGTCAGGGAGCAGGCGCAGCGGATCCAGGAGCTGTTCCTGCAAGGCGTCCAGATGCTCGCCCGCGCGCTCGAGGCTAAGGACCCCTATACCCTCGGCCACTCGATCCGGGTCAGCCAGTATGCCGTGGGGACCGCGGACCAGCTGGGCTTCGTCGGACAGAGCCTGGACGGCATCCGGCTCGGCGGAGAGCTGCACGACATCGGGAAGATCGGGACCCGCGAGTCGGTCCTGCACAAGCCGGGACTGCTCACGGCGGAAGAGTTCCGCCAGATCACCGAGCACCCGGCCCTCGGCGAACGGATGCTGTCGCCCCTGGCGCAGGAATCGCCCGACGTGCTGCGGATCGTTCGGTCGCACCACGAGCGGCTCGACGGACGGGGATTCCCGGACGGCCTGAGGGGCGAGAAGATCCCGATCGAGGCGCGCATCGTCGCGGTGGCGGACGCCTTCGACGCCATGACCACGGAGCGCCCGTACCGCGATTCGCGTCCCCCGGACGCGGCCGTGGACGAGCTTCGCCGCGTGGCGGGGACCCAGCTCGATCCGGGGGCGGTCGAGGCCTTCGTCGCCGCGTTCCCCGACCCGGCCGGCCTTCCGCTGTCGGCTTAGTCGGTGCTCGCCTCTGTGGCGTCCCGGGCCGGCTTCTTCCGTGGCGTGGCGTCCGAGTGCTCGGCGAACGGCAGCCATCCCTCGCCTCGCATCTTGGCCCGTGCCGCGGCCGCCAGCTCGGCATAGTGCTTCTTGAACGCGTCGAGCTCGGTCTCCGTCAGGTCCTCCAGATCGGCCATGGCGGTTTCCGCACCTTTCAGGGCCCGCAGCAGCTCGTCGAGCTTGATCTGCATCGCGACGCTGTCGCGGTTCTGGGTGTTCTGGATGAGGAAGACCATCAGGAAAGTCACGATCGTGGTGCCCGTGTTGATCACGAGCTGCCAGGTATCGCTGAAGTGAAACAGGGGACCGGTGGCGGCCCAAACGAGGATCACCAGAACGGCGAGGCCAAACGTGACGGCGTTTCCCGAGGCTCGAGCCGTCGCCTTCGCGAACCGAGCGAACCAGCTGCCGTTGGCCATACCGATTACATTAGGGGCCGAGCGCTACGGCGCTGTGCCCTGTCTCACCGGAGGTCGTAAGTCGTAGGTCATAGGCGAAAGTCTCCCCCGATGCACGACCCAGCCTATGGCTTACGGCTTACGACCTCCCGCCGCCTATAGCAGCCCCCTCCGCTTCAACCCGTGATACCGCGCCACCACCGCCTCGCCGGCGGCGGCCGGCGGCACGTCAAGGACCATGACACCGCGCCCCCGCATCTCCGCCAGCGCCGCTTCGCGAGCCCCCAGCAGCTCCTCCGCCGCCGCCCGCTCGAAGGCGGCCGTCGCGCTCTCCGGACGGCGGAGGGCCAGCGCCTCGATGGCGGGATCGCGCAGCGTCACGGCCAGCGGGAGATGCCGCGGCCGGAGCGTGGCGGCGTGAGCCACGAGCGCGTCGCTCGCGGTCCGGTCGATGACGTCGGTGAACAGGACCGTCAGCGCGCGCTTTCGGTTCCGGGCGGCCAGATAGCGGAAGGCCGCGGGGTAGTCGGACTCGGCTAGGCGGCCTTCGGTGTGCGCCAGCCCCTCCAGCACGGCGCGGAGCCCGCGCCGTCCCCGCGCCGGGGCGACGTAACGCTGCACCACGTCGGCGAACACCATGAGTCCGACGTTGTCGTCGTGCTCGACCGCCGCTCGCGCGAGCTGGAGCGCCGCCGAGATCACCGCTTCCAGCCGGGGCACCCCGTTGACCTCGGCGGTGAGCATCCGGCCGGCATCGATCACCAGGAGCACCTGCTGCCGCCGCTCGTCTTCGTACTGCCGCGCGATCGGTTTCCCGCGGCGGGCGGTGGCCTTCCAGTCGATCACCCGGGTCTCGTCCCCGGGCACCCATTCCCGCAGTCCCTCGAACAGGCGCCCCTCGCCCGGCCGTCGGATGGTGCGGAGCCCCGCCTCGCGCCGGCGGGCCACCTGGAGCGGCAGCGCGCGGAGCGGTGTATCGGGCACGGTGGGATAGACCGTCGCCGACCAGGGCAGCCTGATCGTACCCTGGCGCCACGCGAGCCCGAGGCCCCCCAGCGCGCGGACGGCCAGGGCGCCGCCGGTGCCGGCGCCGCGGCGGACCGGCACCAGCTCGAGGCGCTCGTCGAGCCCGTCGCCCGGCGGCACCTCGAGCCGACGGGTCGGCGTGACCGCTCCGCCGAGCGGATCCGGCAGCTGCTCGCGCACCTCGAGGGTGAGCCGCCGACGGGCAGGGTGGCGCCAGCGGTAGCGCACCACCGCCGCGCGACCCACGCCGAACGCCGCCGACGCCTCGCGCACCACCCCGAGCGTGCGCGGCGACGGCGTCCCCATCCAGTCCGTGAGCAGGGCCGCCACCCACACGAGGTCGAGCGCGGGCAGCAGACCCGCGGCCCAGGGCCGGAGCAGCGCCAGCGGCGCCACCGCGGCCAGCACGGCGGCCCCAACGAGCCAGCGGCGCGTCGGGATCGGCGTCACCGTGGCGCCTCCACCTTTTCGATGATGCCGCGGAGCGCGGTGTCGGCGGTGATGCCCTCGAGCTCGAGCTCGGGCGCGACCGACACCCGGTGCCGCAGCACGGCCGGCGCGAGCTCCTTCACGTCATCCGGCACCGCGTACGGGCGGCCGTCGAGCAGCGCGGCGGCCTGGGCCATCTTGAGCAGGGCCACGCTGCCGCGGGGTGAGGCGCCGAGCGTGAGGACCGGCGAGGTCCGGGTCGCGCGGACGATCGCGGTGATATAGGCGACCAGGCTGGGCTCCACCCGCACCCGCCGCGTGGCATCGCGCAGGCTCGCCAGGCCGGACGCCTCCACCACCCGCGCGACCCCGTAGCTCGATGGCGTGTCCGCCTCGAACCCGCCCAGCACCCGCTCGAGGATGCCCTGCTCCACCCGCTCCTCCGGGTAGCCCACCAGCACCTTCACCACGAACCGGTCCAGCTCGGCCTCGGGCAGCGGATAGGTCCCCTCGAACTCGATGGGATTCTGGGTGGCGAAGACGGTGAAGCTCTCCGGCAGCTCGTGCGACGTGCCGTCCACGGTCACCCGGCGCTCCTGCATCGCCTCGAGCAGCGCGGCCTGGGTCTTGGCGGGCGCGCGGTTGATCTCGTCGCCCAGCACCAGGTCTCCGAAGATCGGTCCCGCCCGGAAGGTGAACTCTCCCGGCGCCGTCAGCAGGCTCACGCCGGTGATGTCGGACGGCATGAGGTCGGGCGTGAACTGAATCCGGCGGAACTCGAGTCCGAGCGCCAGCGCGAGCGTGCGCACGAGCAGCGTCTTCGCGGTCCCCGGCACGCCTTCCAGGAGCACGTGGCCGCGCGCCAGCAGGGCGGCGACCGTCTCGCGCACCGCGGCCGGCTGTCCCAGCACGACGCTTCCCAGCGCGTCCACCAGCCGCCCGGCCGCGGCGGCGCTGGCGGTGGCCTCGTCGGGCTGGAGCGGGGTCGGTTCGGCGATCATGTCGGCGTGAGCTCCTCCCACAATGTTTCGACGGCGTCAGCCGCGCGCAGCACGTCCTCGGCGCTGGCGGACCGGTGGCTGACGGATTGCAGCGTCTCGAGCGCCGTGCGTCCGGCCGGACTTCGGACCGCCGGCGCCAGGCCGTCGAGCCACGGCCCCACCGCGCCCGGCGCGGTTCGCCCCGTGGCGGAGAGCCGGCGGCGCAGTCCCTGTACGATCAGGCGGACCGCCACGTCGTGGCCCCGGGCGGCGGCCAGCGCGGTGGCCAGGGCGCGCACGTGCTCCAGCGGCGAGCGGCGCCGCCGCTCGATACCCGACCGGATCGGTCCGAAGCGGACGCCGGCCGCGAGGAGCGCGACGAGCCCCACCCCCGCGAGCTGCAGGATGGCCCACCCCCAGGGCGACCCAAAGGTCCATGCGATGGTCGCGCCGCTGAGGCTTCGGGAGGCGTCGTAGCCGTGGTGGTACTCGTCCACGATCACCCGGTCGTAGCGCGGCACCACCAGCCCGAGGACGAACGGACCGGCCGCGGTCTGGCGCAGGGCGCGATTGGCGAACAGGCGGCCGTCCGCGACCAGGGTGGCGGTGCGCCCGTCACTGAGCGCGAGCCGCACCGCGATGGGCAGGCCATCGGTGGTGCGGAGCAGCGTGTCCACCGCGCTCGCCGTCGGCGCCGTGCACCGCACCGGGGCGCCGTCCTCGGCGTCGGCCGAGTCCACCGCCACCGGGGAGTCGCGCTGGACGAGCACCGCGCGCGGCCGGGGAAAGCGTCGGGCCTCCGCGCCCGGCGGGGGCGCCACGGCGAGCGAGTCGTAGCGGCGCGCGATCACGTCCCACCCCAGGCACCGAAACGCGGCGCCGGCCCCGAGCCCGGCCACCAGGAGATCGGTCCGGAGACCGGCCACGACCGGGCCCTCGTGGGGATTGAGGGCCCTCGTCGGATCGAGAAAGGCGGTGAGAGTCCCCGGTGTGGCGACGGTGTCGTGTGCCCCCGTCGGCCGGCGAAACGCCTCGACCCGAACGCCCAGCTTTCCCAGCGCCTCCGCGAACCCCCGCGCCCCCGACGGTCCGGCCAGGAAGGTCGAGCGTCGGGGATCGATGTCGGACAGCTGCGCCCGCTGCACGCCGACCAGTCCCGCGGTCACGGCGAGAACGAACACCACCCCGGCGCCGAGCGCCAGCTCAGTGCGCTGGCGCATGCCAGGGCCGGGCGATGTCCTCCCGCCAGCGGCGGTAGTCGTCGGGGCCGAACGGGCGCCCCCCGAAGACGTGGGCGTAGAGCGCGCGCACCAGGGCGCGGAGCCGCTCGCGGTCTTCGCCGGCGAGTCGCGCCTCGCGCACACACTCCGCCGGCGTCTTGCTGGTGTGATACCGAAGCAGGCCCTGTCCGTCCAGTGTGAGAGCCAGGCCGACGAACGCGAGCTGGAACGCCTCCGCGGTCCGGCCTGCCCCTGCGGCCCGGTCGGCCGCGCGGAAGTACCACGCCGCGTCCCGGACCTCGCGCTCGGTGGGCGCCGGCTCGCCCCCGTCGGCGGCGGCGGCGCCGCGCACCGTGCGCCACACGACCCACGCGCCGTGGGCCAGCACCAGCACCAGCAGGATGAGCAGCGCGAAGACGAACAGGCGGAAGGCGGCGGGATTCCCGACTCTGAGGCCCTCGAGCCAGCCGGTGAGCTGGCGCCACCACTCGCGGAGCATCCGCAGCAGGGGCGGCTCCTCGGCCCAGCGGTAGGCGGGGGCGGCGAAGACGCTGTCGAGCACCGCGCGGAGCGCGGCGGTCGTCGGGTCGCCGGGGGCGGCCACGGAGCTCACCGCCTCAGGCCGTCTGCAGCGACGACGCCAGCAGCTCCAGGTCGAACCCTTCCTTGCGCACCCGCAGGTCGTAGTAGGTCACCGTGAGCACACAGTAGAACAGCGGGTAGATGAACAGCTGGACCACGCCGCCGACGGCCAGCGCGACGATGGTCGAGGTGGAGGACGCGGCGAAGCTGGCTCCCGCGCCGCGCGGCAGGAAAACCGCCACCAGGCCGCTGATCGCCACCACCGGGATGTAGAGCAGGACGAAGAGGACGATGCCCAGGCCGAAGATCCGCCAGCGCGACCCGCGGGTCAGCTCCCAGGAGCGGGACAGGGCGCCGCTGGCGCTCCGGCCGGGCTCGAGCACGACCGCCGGAATCGCCAGGGCCAGCCCGGTGCCGAGGATGATGCCGGGGATCACCATCAGCATGAAACCCAGACCGACCGCCAGCGCCATCAGCAGCGAGGCGACGAGGATCCGGCCCATGTACGGGGTCGCCCGCATGAGCGCCTCCCGGGCCGAAAGCGGGCGGCCCAGGTAGCTCTCCGACACGATGAACACCGTGGCCCCCGTGGCCACCAGGCTGAGGACCACCAGGCTCAGCAGATACACCAGCGCCAGCGGAATGTGGGTAAACAGTCCACCCGCGGCCTCCACGAACAGCCGCAGGACCAGCGGCAGGCCGGTGCAGATCAGCGAGACCGTGGCCAGCGCGGCGAAGTGCCGGCGGTACAGCGAAAACGACGTGTCGAGGATCTCGCCCACGCTGAGGGGGCGCAGGATGGGAGGCGTCATGGCCGAAAAGATATTACAATCGCTGCATGTCCGCCCTGCCGACGGCGCCGCCCGACTATCGCCAGCATCTGGAGATCGAGACCCCCGAGCACGTCGTGCTCGATCTCGAGATCGCCGGCATCGGCAGTCGCGCGCTCGCGGCCGTGCTCGACATGCTGATTCTCCTCGGATCGGGGCTGGCCCTGCTCATCGTGCTCGCGATCCTGTCCGGCTACGGCGTCACGATCGGACGGCTGGGATCGGTGATCCTGGTGCTGGCCGGCTTCGTCGTCTGGAACGGCTACTTCATCCTGTTCGAGGGCCTCCGGCGGGGCCAGACGCCCGGCAAGCGGATCGCGGGCATCCGCGTTGTGATGGACACCGGCCATGCGGTGAGCTTCGGCGCCGCCGCGGTGCGGAACCTGCTTCGGATCGCCGATGCCCTGCCCCCGCCCTATCTCATCGGCCTGCTGCTGGTCGCGTTTCATCCCCGCGCCAAGCGCCTGGGCGACCTGGTGGCGGGCACCATCGTCGCCCGGGATCGTCCGCACGAGGCGCAGGCGGCCCTCACCGCCGCCGGTGTCGAGGAGCCGCCCTCGATTCCGGAGCTGGATGACGAGGAGTTTCGCCTGCTGTCACAGTTCGCGGCGCGCCAGGCACAGCTCGAGCCAGCCGCGCGGGTCCGGCTCGCGCGCGGGCTGGCGGCCCGCCTGTCCGAGTACCCGGCCGCCTCGGGGCAGAGCGACCTCGCCCACCTGCTCGCGCTCCACGGGGCGGAGCTGGCCCGGCGGCAAGGCAGCCTGTCCGCCCGCGGTGCAGCGGGTGCCGGTACCCGGTTCGCCGCCCAGAAGCGGGCGCGCTGGGACCAGTTCGAGCGCCTGGCCGAGCGGGCCGCGCGCGACGGCCTCGACAGCTTCGCCTCGCACGAGCTGCCCGATTTCGCCGCCCGCTACCGCGAAGTCGCGTCGGACCTGGCCCGCGCCCGAACCTACCGGGCCGACCCGGCCGTCCAGGGTCGCCTGGAGCGACTGGCGGCGGCCGGCCACAATGCGCTCTACCGGGATGAGCGCGGCACCTGGGGACGGCTGTGGGTCGCCCTGGCGCGCGAGTGCCCCGCGGCGGTCATCGAGGCGCGGCGGTACGTCCTGGTCGCGTTTCTGACCTTCATTGTTCCGGCAGCGGCTGGCTTCATGGTGCTGCACGAGCGCCCGGCCCTCGCCGTCGAGCTGCTGCCCGACGTGATGCTCCGCCGGGCGGAAGCCGGACGGGCCCGAAAGGCCGCCGGCCACGGCTACGTAGAGGTGGCGCCGGAGGATCGCGCCCTCATGGCCTCCGGCATCATCACCAACAACGTGCGGGTGGCCATTGCCTGCTTCGCGGGCGGCGTCTTCCTGGGCGTGGGGTCGCTGGTGCTGCTGGCCTACAACGGCCTCGCCATCGGGGCGTTTGCCGGCCACTTCGCCAACGTAGGCCTGCTGGACTACCTGCTGACGTTCATCCTTGGCCACGGAGCCCTGGAGTTGTTCGCCATTTGGGTGGCCGGCGCGGCGGGGTTCCTCCTGGGCCGCTCGATCGTGGCGCCGGGAACACTGACCCGGGGCGACGCGTTGGTCATCAGCGGACGGGTGGCGGTGCGGATGGTGGGAGCGACCGCGGTCCTGCTCGTGGTGGCGGGGATGATCGAGGGGTTCATCTCGGCGGGAGGCTACAGCGTCCCTCTTCGCTTCGCCGCGAGCGCTGCCAGTCTGGGGCTGTTGGTCGCCTACCTGGTCAGCGGGCTCAGATTTCGCGCAGCATCGTCCGCATCCGGATCGCCAGCGCCTCGATCTCCTTGAGGCTGGTCACCGTACCGGCGTCGAGCTGGGGCTCGTTGAGCAGCAGCAGCTGGGTTTCGGCCAGCAGGGCCGAAAGCGGGTTGGACAGATCGTGCCGGAGCTTGCTCAGCCGGTCGGCGTCCGACATATGTGAGCTAGACCAGCGACAGGTACAGCGCCCGCAGGTGATGTTCGGGAAGGCTTCGGACCGACTCCCACAGCTCCGGCTCCGATCCGCCGCAGAAGATTTCCGCGGTTTCGTGGGCGACCAGCTCCGGGTCGATGAAGCGGAGCCGGGCGCGCCAAGCCCCGTCGTCGTCGCGGCGCACGGTCAGGTGGATGGCGATGAGTTGGTCGGATAGGTGGAGGGGGGGAAGTTCGTGGACGACGGGGTCCCGGACGGCAATCGGGCCGGACCGGTAGGGCTGAGCCGTCATCGCGGTGCCTCCGGTTGGGGTGCGGTGGTGTCAAAGATCGTACGGGACTGCAAGTTATGCAATGCGGGACCCCCCTCTTGACTGACTTCACGGGGCATTCTAAGTTGAGGTGCTTCTTGGGTCGGCAGGAAACTCCCCGTCACACCTCGTGCACCGCCAGCTCCGCTCCCGGGGCCTTTCATACATCGCTCCTACGTCACCTAGACCATCGTCCAGCCTGAACAAGGTTCATACGTGCATTTCATCCCACCGCCCGCCGCATCGCCGGCCGGCCCCCTCCCTCTGGAGTCTCGTCCGTGGATATCGCTGAGCTGAAGCAGAAATCGGTCGCGGAGCTACACACGCTGGCCGAGCAGTTGAACATTTCCAACTACTCCGGCCTCCGGAAGCAGGACCTCATCTTCCGCATCGAGCAGTCGCTCCTCGACTCCGACACGGTCATCCGGGGCGAGGGCGTGCTGGAGATTCTGCCCGAGGGGTACGGTTTTCTCCGCAGTCAGGACTGGAACTACCTGTACGGTCCCGACGACATCTACGTCTCCCCCAGTCAGATCAAGCGGTTCGACCTGCGGACCGGCGACACCGTCATGGGGCAGGTCCGCCCACCCAAGGAGGGGGAGCGCTACCTCGCCCTGCTCAAGGTCGAGCAGGTCAATTTCGAGGAGCCGGAGAAGACCAAGCACCGGATCGCGTTTGACAACCTGCGGCCGCGTTACCCGGACGCGCGCATCCGCCTGGAGCGCAAGAACGGCGATTTGAGCATGCGGGTGGTGGACCTGCTCTCCCCGCTGGGCAAGGGGCAGCGGGCCCTGATCGTGGCCCCGCCCAAGGCCGGCAAGACCATCCTGATGCAGAAGCTGGCCAACGCGATCAGTGAGAACCATCCGGAGATCGTCCTCATCGTGCTGCTGATCGACGAGCGGCCCGAGGAAGTGACCGACATGGAGGAGAACGTCAAGGCGGAGGTCATCTCTTCCACCTTCGACGAGCCGGCCGACCGCCACGTCCAGGTGGCCGACATGGTGATCGAGAAGTCCAAGCGCCTGGTGGAGCACGGCCGGGACGTGGTCATCCTGCTCTACTCCATCACCCGCCTGGCCCGGGCGCACAACGTGGTCGTGCCGCACTCGGGCAAGATCCTCTCGGGCGGCGTCGACGCCAATGCCTTGCAGCGTCCCAAGCGCTTCTTCGGCTCGGCCCGCAAGGTCGAAGAAGGAGGCTCGCTGACGATCATCGCCACCGCCCTGGTCGAAACCGGCAGCAAGATGGACGAGGTGATTTTCGAGGAATTCAAGGGCACCGGCAACTTGGAAGTCGTGCTCGACCGCAAGCTGGTCGACAAGCGCATCTGGCCGGCGATCGACATCAACCGCAGCGGCACGCGCCGCGAAGAGATGCTGCTCGACCCCGAGGAGCACCGCCGCATCTGCGTGCTGCGTCGCGTGTTGAACGACATGAACCCGGCGGAGTCGATGGA
>JBOHSB010000467.1:0-3606 GCA_050733015.1 Gemmatimonadales bacterium | reverse complement strand
CCGCCACCGCCTCCTCCACCACCGCCTCCTCCCCCGCCCCCGTTGGCGGCTGCCTTGTACAACCGCACCACGAGGCCCTGCCCACCGCCGTTGCTGAAGAAGTCCTTCACGGCGTAGCCCATCGGGTACGACGGATTGAGCGGCCCGAAGGTCCGCTCGTAGTCTCCGAATCCGTTCACCACGATCGGCTCGTCCACCGGGCCTCGTGCCGCGCGCCCGAGAAACGCGGTGATCGCGGTCGGGACGCCGACGATGGTCCGGACCCCACTGGGGATCTCTTCGACGTACACACCCGGGTAACTCACGCTGACCGGCATGGCCACCTCACCGTTCCTGGAAGTCGGACCCGCGGCCCGCCGGCCGCGCTCACCCCGCCATCGGGGCCGCGTTCAACGCGGCCCGTACCGCGTCGAGCAGCCCGCGCGGCGAGGTGTCGTACAGGAAATCCACGTTGGGCCGCAAGGCGTACAGCATGGCCTCACGCCCGTCGGGCGAGACCCCGAGCACGGTGGCCCGAGGGTGCCGCCGCAGCAGCTCGGCGATCTCCTGCTGGCTGCCGCGCTCCTTCAGCTCCAGCACCACCACGTCCGGATCGGTCCGGCCCAGGGTCGCGAACAGCGCCTCGTCCTCGCCGGCCTGATCGATCACGGCGAGGTCGGTCTGACTCGTGATCGCGTCGTGGAGGATGTCGTGGAGCATCCGCGGCATCCTGCCAAGCAGGATTCGGATCGGCTGCACGGACGGCCACACTCTGGATGCTGGAAGGACGCTCGAATCTTGGGAGGCGTCACGATCCGCGAAATGGATCGTGGGATTCAAAAGGGACTCAGGCTGGATCTAGATCGCGCCCGGCGAAGATCTACTCGCGCGAGGAGCGCGACGTGCCCGCGCGGGCGCCGGCGCCGCGCAGCCGAGCGGCCGCTTCGGTCCGGTGCCGGACGCGAAGCTTGTCGAGCAGGTTGTGGACGTGATTCTTGACGGTGGCCAGCTGGATGCCCAGCCGGGTGGCGATCTCCTTGTTGGACAAGCCTTGCTCGATGAGGCGCACGATCTCGAGCTCCCGCGACGTCAGCCGGGACCGCTCGGGCGTGTCGTGCCAGCGCGCGGCTCCCCGAGTCACCTGCCGGAGCAGCGTGGCCGCGATGCGCGCCGAGCACCGAAGCTCGCCGCGGGCGGCGCTCTCGATGGTCCCGACCAGCTCCTGGAGCGACGCCTCGCGCGTCACGTATCCCGCGGCGCCCGCCTCGGCGCAGGCGATGACCTGCTCGTCGCTCTCGAGCACGCCGAGGACGATCGTGAGCACGTCGGGCCGAGCCTCGGCGATCAGGCGGACGGTGCGCAGGCTGTCCGCCATCGCGTGGTCGACGAGCACCATGCTCGGGCCGAGCTCGACCGCCTGGCGCAGCGCGTCGTCGGGCCGGAGCGCGGTCCCGATCACGTCGAGGCTCGGGTGCCGCTTCAGGCTCTCGGCCAGCCCCTCGCGGTACAGCCGGACATCCGAGGCGATCAGGACGGTGATCATGGCCCGGTGCCCGGCAGGGCCGTGGCCGCGAACGCGACCACCGCCAGGGTGGTAAAGCCAAGGGCTGCCGTGCGCTGCGCCATTCGGGGCGACCCGTGTCCTTCCCGGCTCGACCGAGACCCGAAGGGGCCCGGCCGCGCGGATCCTCCGCGCCGGGGGCTACGATTTCCAGGTGTGTTGAGCGCAATGTCAATCATTTGCCGGTGCGCCCGGCGGGCGCTAGGCCCGAAACGCGACATCGAGGGGCCGTTTTGCGACACGGAGCGCGGCTCACCGAGCCTGGTGGGCGTCGGCATTGATTGTCTCTCAAGGGGTTCGGGCGCGTCGCAGGCTCGGACGGCGGGTTGTCGCAAAAGCGGCCCTCCGTGTCGCAAAACAGGCCTAGCGCGGCGCGACCCCCGGCGGAGGATTGGACATCGTCCCGAACCCATTACCCACGGAGGAGCGGCTCCGCGCGTCGGACGCCTGGTCGGCGCCCTGGCCCGGCCGTCCGAGCAGCGCCCTGCGGGCACGTAGCCGGACCATCGGGGGTGCATCCTGGTCGCGAAGCCTGGGAAGAAGCGAGCCGGAACCCGGAGACGCCAAGCAGTCGTGGCAACCACCGTGACTGCTGTGGCCGCGGTATTGGACCGACGCGCGCGCACTCTACTGAGGATCCCAGGGGTGGTGGGCGTGGCGGTCGGGTACCGCCGTCGTAAGGGCCGCATCGAGGACGAACCGGTCATCACGGTGTTTGTGGAGCCCGGACTCAAGCGCCGACGACTCAGCTTGGTTCCCCGCCACCGCCGGATACCGCGGCGCCTGCGCGTGCAGCTCAAGGGCAAGACCATGCTGGTTCCGCTGGACCTGGTGCCGTCCCGGCCAGGCCGCGTCCACCAGGGATCGACGCCGGTGCCTCCCGGCGAGATCGTCGGGAATCTGCGCACCCCCGCAAACTCGGGAACGCTGGGTTGGACCGCCAAGCTCGTCGGCACCGACGGCGGCCCGGTAGTATGCGGGGCCTGTCATGTATTTCTGCGCCTGCCAGGATCGAATTTTACCGGCACCGAGGACAAGACCTTCGTCTTCTCGGCCGATGACCTCGAGCTTCTGGCTCTCCCTCCGTTCGACGCCGACGCGGTCACCGGGCTGGTCGTGGCCGGCCGTCGCGGCGGCAGTGTCGACGCGGCAGTGGCCATCCTCGAGGATGGCGTGCCGAGTCGGGACATCCCGGGTCTGGGAACCATGGGCCGACGTCGCTACATCAAGCCCGAGGACGTCACCCCTGCCGGTGGACCCGCGGTGAGCATGCGAACGGGACGAGGTGCCCTGCTCGACGGCAACGTCACCAGATACCCGGCCCACATGACCTTTCGCTACCGCGACGCCCCCGGAGGCATGCTGATCGAGGACCTGATCGAGACCGACCTCGCGACTCTGGGAGGGGACAGCGGCGGGTTGCTGGTCGACGACGACATCCGCCCACTCGGCATGCTGCTGGGCGCGGCCAGCGGCCGATCCTACTTCATCCATCTCAAGAACGTCGTTGACGAGTTCGGCCTCAACGATCTCTAGCATAGGGAGATACGTGCGATGACTATGTCCCCGCTTGTCCGTCGCTGTGCGATGCTTCTCGTCATCGGTGCAATGCCGCATCGTCAGGTCCAAGGTCAAGCTCAGCTGCATCTGCCGTTCATCGCCGCGTCCCAGACGCTGGGCGCGCCGACGGAGACTCTGTCGACGGTGACGCTCAAGCGCACCTGCCGGCTGATCCTGAGCCTCACCGGCGCAAAGCGGGCCGACGTGAAGGATTGGAAGTTCTCCATCGGGGACGTCGTCATGCAGGGACCCACGGCTGACGACCAGCCGACGGTCTACGTTGGGAAAATACGGAACGACGCGGTTGACCCTCTCCGACTGACGCTCTCAGGCGCACCTGGGGCGGCGATCACCTCGTTGGGTACCGTGGACCTCCACGTGACCAATCTCATTCCCCCGGAGAAGTGCTCGGGAACAGGAGAGGGCGGAGCGGCAGGCACACCGCCCGCGCCTCGCTCTACCATGGGCTACCCGCAGGTTTACGATCGATCGAGGCGAATGGCAAA
>JBOHSB010000466.1:0-6787 GCA_050733015.1 Gemmatimonadales bacterium | reverse complement strand
ACCTGACCCTCACCGGCCGGTTGCCGCCTCTCCGCCAGCTCGCCTACACCACCAGCGCCATCGTGTATCCCATCGGCGGCCAGATCCATCGCTGGCTCGCCGACACTTACGGCGACTGGCGGGTGGCGCAGATGTACAAGGAGCTCAACCGCCACGAGAGCTTCGAGGCGGCCATCCTGGCCGTCTACGGGCGCACCCTCGACCAGCTGAACGACGAGTTCCAACTGGCCATGCGCCGGCAGTACTACCCGTCGGTGGACAGCCTCGCCCCGCTCAGCGTGCTGGGCACCGAGATCGCCAAGCTCGGCGTCAAGGCGACGGCCCTCCCCGACACCGGCGGCGACGACAGCCCGGGGCAGATCGCCTACCTGTCGCCCGCGAGCGGGTACGTCTCCATCTACACCAAGGCGATCGAGCGCGGCGGGAAGTCGCACGCCATCGTCACCGGCGGGCGGTCGCCCGAGCTGGAGTCGTTCCATCCGTTCGAGTCCCGCATGGACGCGTCGCGAAAGGGACTGTTGCTGTTCACGGCGCGCTACGGCGATCGCGACGCCCTCATCGTCTGGAACATCGAGCGCCGCCGCATGGCCGGGCGCTACCAGTTCCCCGAGCTGGTGTCGCTGCTCTCGCCCCACTGGATGCCCGACGGCCGGAGCATCGTGCTGAGCGGCCTGTCGGAGCGCGGGGTGTCGGACCTGTACCGCGTCCGGCTCCCCGGCGGCGAGCTCGAGGCGCTCACCGCCGACCGGTACCAGGACCTCGATCCCAGCCCCAGCGCCGACGGCCGCCGGCTGGTCTTCGCGTCCGACCGCACCGCCGATGGGCGGGGCGGCGCCGCCAATCTGTTCCTGCTGGATCTCGACACCCGCGCCATCTCGCAGCTCACCACCGGCGCCTGGGTGGACGAGTCGCCCATCTGGTCCGCGGACGACCGGATCTACTTCGCGTCCGACCGCGACGGCGTCCTGAACATCTTCTCGGTGGACACGCTGGGTGACGGACGCCGTGAGACCTCGGCCTGGACCGGCGCGTTCGACCCGGTGCCGCTGGCGAGCGGTGGGCTGCTGGTGGGCGGGTTCCACGACCTCAGCTGGAACGTGTACCGCATCCCGGTGGATTCCGCGGCCCGCCGCGACCAGTTCGCCGCGGTGGCGCCGGCGCCGGCAGGGCAGTGGTCGTGGTCCGCGCCCGACGATACCACGACCAGCGTCGCCGCCCGGAAGGAGCCCTACCGCAAGCGGCTCACGCTCGACTTCGCGGCCGGCGACGCGGTGGTGATCCCGGGCTACGGCGGCGCGCAGGGCATCTTCTTCGTCGCGAGCGACATGCTGGGCGACAACCTGCTGTTCGGCTCGCTCTCGTCGTATCAGGGCCGCCGGCTCGGCAGCATCTTCTCCAATCTGAGCGGCACGGCGGTGTATCTGAATCAGTCTCGCCGGGTGAACTGGGGCCTCGGGGCCTTCCGCACCAAGAGCCGGAACTTCGAGGGCGAGAACGTCGTGGCCTACGACGAGACGGCCTACGGCGCCATCGGGCTCCTGCGCTACCCGCTCACCCGCTTCACCCGAATCGAGGGCACCACGGTGCTCGAGCACTCCGACCGGGTGGACTTCACCCTCCCGGTGGACGAGCCCCGCCGGGTGGGCTGGATCGCGTCCCACTACCTGAGCTACGTGCGGGACAACGCGCTCTGGCTCGCCAGCGGACCGATCGACGGCGGCAGGTTCTCGCTCACCGCCGGCGTGTCCAGCGACTTCTCCAACAGCCGCTTCGACAGCTACCTCGTGAGCGGCGACTGGCGCCACTACTTCCGCCTGGGCAAGCAGAGCGCCTGGGCGCTGCGGGCCTACGGCTTCTACAGCGGCGGCGACCGACCGCGCCGGGTCAACATCGGAGGGACCACCGCGCTCCGCGGCTATCCGCAGTTCGGCTACATCGTCGGCTCCGAGGCGTTCCTGTTCAATCAGGAGGTCCGCTTCCCGCTGCTCACCCACCTGACTCTCGGTACGCCGCTCGGCGACCTGGATTTTCCCCAGATCCAGGGCGCGCTGTTCACCGACCTGGGAAAGGCGGTGTTCTCCACCACCAGGGACCGTGGGCTGCTGGGCAGCTACGGGATTAGCTTCCGCCTGGCGCTGGGACCGCTGACGGTGCTTCGGCTCGACGTCGGGCGCCGGTACAGCAACAACGGCTTCGTGGGCTACAGCCTGAGCCCCAATCAACGAGACGCCGGGTTCGTGAGCTTCTTCTTCGGCTATAACTATTGATGCCACAACGCTTTTTCGTTGACCGCGGTGTACGCGTGGCCTATCTTGCCCTGACGCTCGCCGCGTGCAAGAGTGCGCCCGGCGCCGTCGTGCCCGCAGGTGCGGCGCCGGTGAGCCGAGAGCAGGTGGGTCAATGGGTCGACGCCACGCTGCCACGCGAGCACCGACTCCACCGATTCAAGTGGCTGTTCCAGGACGAGCGATCGAGCGCCGGCGGCCGGGGCAGCGCGCGGGTCGCGCCACCCGATTCGCTTCGGTTCGATGTCGCCGGACCGTTCGGATCCGGGGCCGCCGCCGCCGCCGTCATCGGTGACCAGCCGCTCTGGGCCGAACCGCCCGACGCCGTGAAGAAGTTGGTCCCGAACTATCCGCTGATGTGGGCCATGTTCGGCATCGCGCGGCAGCCGGCGGAGGGCGAGGCGTTGCGCGGGGTGAGTCAGGGACCGGTCACCGCCTGGCAGTACGCCGGGGCCACCGACACCGTGAGCTACGTTCGGACGGCCGGGAAGCAGGTCAAGCTGGTGACCGAAGTGCGCCACGCCGGCGAGATGGTCGGCCGCGCCGAGACTACCCTCGACAGCGCCGGCGCGCCGCTCACGGCCCGGCTGGTCGTGCCCAGCGTACCGGCCAAGCTCAATCTCACCTTCCTCTCGACAGCGCGGGCCGATTTTGCGCCGGAGATCTGGACTGACCGCAAGCCGTAGCCTCCTGCTCCCATTGATGGCCGCCGGTCTCGCCGGCTGCCTGTACGGCTTCGCCGGCGGCGGTCTCCCGCCGTCCATCAAGACGGTGGCGCTGCTCCCCTTCGACAACCAGACCGCCGAGCCAACCCTTACGCAGGAGGTCTCGAGCAGCGTGCGCGAGGCCCTGCAGAGCCGGCTCGGGCTCCGCTCCGCCTCCGAGGCGCAGGCGGACGCGCTGGTGCGCGGAACCATCGTGCGCTACGAGCCGGATCTGCCGGTGCAATACACCGGCGGTGCCAACCAGCCGATCAACGTCACCAAGCGCCTGGTGCAGATCACCGTTTCGGTCGAGATCATGGACCAGAAGCGGGGCAAGCCGCTGTGGCAGCGGAGCGGCCTCGTGCTCGAAGGGGAGTACGATCCCGGCCAGGAAGTTGAGGGCCGCAGCCGCGCGCTGGACAAGCTGGTGACCAACATCGTGGAAGGAGCCCAATCGCAATGGTGAGCCTTCGCTCCGGTCGGCGGGGAGCCAGCACGCTCGGCTGCCTCGTCTCGATGGCGCTCTTCCTTGTCGCCGTCTACTACGGCATCCACGTCGGCGGGATCTACTGGCGGTACTACCAGCTGCTGGACGACATGCGGCAGCAGGCGATCTTCGCCAGACAGAACACCGATGACGTCATCCAGGGCCGCCTCACCGCCCAGGCCGACTCCCTCCTCGGCAACGCCCCCCGTTTCCGCATCCAGCGCGCCAACGGCCGGGTCGTCATCGACACCGAATACAACGAGAGCGTGGATCTCCCGCTGCTCAAGCGGACCTTCACGCTCCGTCCGCGCGCCGAGGAGCCGTTGTAGGGTGGACGTCGCCGGGTTCTTTCTGGCCCTGGCCGTCATCCTCGTCGCCGCCAAGCTGCTCGGTGAGCTCGCCGAGCGCGTCGGCCAGCCCGCGGTCCTCGGCGAGCTGGTGGCCGGGGTTCTGCTGGGCGGGAGCGTGCTGGGGATCGTGCCGCACGAAGGCCTCGCCGGCGAGGTGATCCACGTGCTGGCCGAGCTCGGCGTGCTGCTGCTGCTGTTCGAGATCGGGCTCGAGACCGATCTGCGGGAGATGTTCCGGGTAGGCCCGGCCTCGCTCGCGGTCGCTGTCGTGGGCGTGATCGCGCCCTTCGGGCTGGGATACGTCTACTGGGCCTCGCTGGGGCATTCCGCCGCCTCCGCGATCTTCGTCGGGGCCACGCTCACCGCCACCTCGGTCGGCATCACGGCGCGGGTGCTGTCCGACCTGGGGCGGATGGCCACCCAGGAAGCCCGCATCATCATCGGCGCGGCCGTCATCGACGACGTCCTCGGCCTGGTCATCCTGAGCGTCGTCACCGGCGTCGCCGCCGGTGCCGGCGTGACCGTGCTCGGGGCCACGCGCACGCTCGCGGTGGCGGTCGGGTTCCTCGTCGTCGCCGTGCTGCTGGGGCGCTTTCTGGTGCCGCGACTGTTCGACCTCGTGGTCCGGATGCGGGTTCGATACGTCCTGCTGGTCTTCGCGGTGGCGTTCGCGCTCGGCTTGTCGGCCCTGGCGGCCCTGGCGGGCTCGGCGCTCATCATCGGGGCCTTCGCGGCCGGCCTCATTCTCTCCGGGACCAACCAGTTCGAAACCATCGAGCACGAGATCCGGCCGGTGGCCTCGGTGTTCACGCCCGTGTTCTTCGTGAGCGTGGGCGCGTCGGTCAACCTGCGGCTCCTCGACCCGACGTCGCCCGCGGCCCGAGCCACGCTCGGGGTCGCGGCCGCGCTGATCCTGATCGGCGTCGGGGGCAAGATCCTGGCAGGCTGGGCCGCGCCCTGGGTGCGGATGCGGCGTTTGGTCGTCGGGGTCGGCATGATCCCGCGCGGCGAGGTCGGCCTCATCTTCGCCGACCTGGGCCGCCGGTCCGGCGTGCTGAGCGATGAGGTGTTCGGCGCGGTGCTGCTGATGGTCATGGCCACCACATTCATCGCTCCGCCGGCGCTCAAGGCCCTGTTCGGCGCGCCGGAGGCGCCCGCGCCATGACGGACGGCTCGGCCGGCAAGGTCCGGACCCGCGTGGCCGCGACCGCGTGGCGCGCCCGCCAGCGCGGCCCGGTCGTGTTCACCAACGGCGTATTCGACCTGCTGCACCCCGGACACGTCGAGCTGCTCGAATCCGCCCGCCGGGAGGGCGACGCCCTCATCGTGGGCCTCAATACGGACGCCTCGGCCCGGCGGCTCGCGAAAGGCCCCGCCCGACCCGTGGCGGCCGAGCAGGCGCGCGCCCGAGTGCTGGCCGGCCTCGCGGCGGTGGATTGCGTCGTGCTGTTCGACGAGGACACCCCGCTGGAGCTGATCCATGCCATCGCGCCCGACGTCCTCGTCAAGGGCGCCGACTACTCCCGCGATCGTATCGTCGGCGCCGACTGGGTGGAGGCGCAGGGCGGCCGCGTCGTCCGCGTTCCCGTCGTGCCCGGCTTCTCAACCACCGCCCTCGTGGAGCGTCTCCGTGCCCCGTCCTGATGGCCGCGCCAACGACGAGCTGCGCCCTCTCGTGCTCGAGCGCCGCGCCAACCCGTATGCCGAAGGCTCGTGCCTGATCCGGATGGGCGGAACGCTGGTGCACTGCACCGCGTCGGTCGAGGCCGGCGTGCCCGGATTCAAGAAAGGCAGCGGCGAAGGCTGGGTGACCGCCGAGTATGCCATGCTTCCGCGCGCCACGGTCGAGCGCACCTCGCGGGAGCGGAACGGTCCCGGCGGGCGCACCCAGGAGATCCAGCGCCTCATCGGCCGCTCGCTCCGCGCCGCGATGAAGACCATGGCGTTCGGGGAGCACACCATCCGCATCGACTGCGACGTCCTGCAGGCCGACGGCGGCACCCGCACCGCGAGCATCACCGGCGGCTGTGTCGCCCTGGCCGACGCCTGCGCCTGGCTGGCCGAGCGCACCGGCGTGCCGTCGCCGTTCGGCCGGCTGGTGGCGGCCGTGTCGGTCGGCGTGGTGGACCGGGAGGAGCGGCTCGACCTGGCCTACCTGGAAGACCGCGACGCGGGCGTGGATTCCAACGTCGTGATGCTCGAGCCGGCCCGGTTCGTCGAGGTCCAGGGCACGGGCGAGCACGACAGCTTCTCCCGCGCCCAGCTCGACGTACTGCTGGATCTCGCGGGGAAGGGGATCGACGAGCTGTTTCGCGCCCAACGGACGGTGCTCGGCTGGTGAAGCTGCTGGTGGCCACGCGCAGTGCGGGAAAGCAGCGCGAGATTCGCCGGATCCTCGGGCCCGCGGGGTTCGACGTTGTCTTCCCGGACGAGGTCGGGCTGTGGGAGACCGAGCTCGAGGCCACCCTCGAGACCGCGGAGACCTTCGAGGGCAACGCCCGCCGCAAGGCGGAGCACTTCGCGCGGCTGAGCGGCCTTCCCACCGTCGCGGACGACTCCGGGCTGGAGGTGTTCTCCCTGGGCGGCGACCCCGGCGTCCGCTCCCGGCGCTTCGCCGGTGCCGAGGGCAGCCCCGATGCGGTGGGCGCGGCCAACAACGCGGAGCTGCTGCGCCGGCTCCGGGGAGCGTCGGAAGGGCGGAGGCGCGCCCGCTACCGTTGCGTGTTGGTGTTCCTGCGCGAGCCGTCCGCTGTGCCGGCGGTGTTCGAGGGCGTCGCCGGCGGGCGTATCCTGGAGGAGCCGCTAGGCACCGGCGGCTTCGGATACGACCCGCTGTTCCACAGCGACGAGCTCGGGAAAAGCTTCGGTGAGGCGACGGCGGAGGAAAAGGACCGCGTGAGCCACCGCGGGCGCGCGCTCAGGGCGCTGGCGGCGGCCCTCGCCGGGGGCATTGGTCAGTGA
>JBOHSB010000465.1:0-18641 GCA_050733015.1 Gemmatimonadales bacterium | reverse complement strand
GTGTCAGGCGCCGATCACGGCAGCGTACTACGAGGTGAACGGCCACGTCGTGTGCTCCGGCTGCAAGAGCGCGCTCGAGCGCGCGCCCGCCGGCAGCGGCGCCTCGCGGATGCTGCGGGCCACGGCGTTCGGGCTCGGCGGCGCGGTGCTAGGCGCCGGCATCTACTACGCCATCCTCGCCGCCACTGGCTACGAGATCGGACTGGTCGCCATCCTGGTTGGCTGGCTGGTCGGTCGAGCGGTCCAGAAGGGATCCGATGGCGCGGGCGGATGGGCGTATCAGACCCTGGCGGTTGGGCTGACCTATCTCGCCATCGTGAGCACGTACGTGCCGTTCATCTTCAAGTCGGCCACGGAGCACGGCTCCAACTCGACGGCGGCGGCCGTGGCGCCGGCCTCAGCGGCCCCGGCGTCTGGCCCGGCTACGGACAGTGTGACGGTCCGGCCGGTCGCCGCAACCGTGGATTCGAGCGCCCATCAAATGACAGTCGGAAGGTTCGCACTGGGCCTGGTCGCCCTGGTGGCGATCGCGGCCGTGGCGCCCTTCCTCGCGGGCTTCGAGAACATCCTCGGCCTAGTCATCATCGGGTTCGCCCTGTTCCAGGCGTGGAAGATGAATCGCCGGGTGCCGCTCGCCATCACCGGCCCGTACGCCGTCGGCCGGGCGGCGGGTACGGGCGGCGGTGAGTAGCGTCCCGGCGGCTCGAGGAACGGCCTGCGCCGGCTGCCGCACCGAGCTGGCGACGACGCTCCTCCGCTGCCCCGTGTGCCGCCGGCTGGTGCACGCGGAAACACTCGCCCGCCTGGCCGCCGAGGCCGAGACGCATGAGGCTGCGGGCCGGCGAGACGATGCGCTGGCGGGCTGGCGCCGGGCGCTCGAGCTGCTGCCGGCGGATGCCGAGCAGGTCGAGCCGATCCGGCGTCGCATCGGCGCGCTGGCGAGCGCCGATGACGGCACCTCGCCGCCGGCGCCCGATTTCACCAGGCGGTTCGGACCCGTGCTCGGCGGCCTCCTGCTGGTCCTGTGGAAGGCCAAGGTCCTGGTCGTCCTGCTGCTCACCAAGGCGAAGTTCCTGCTGCTCGGCCTGACCAAGATGGGCACGCTGCTGTCCATGCTGGCCGCGGCCGGCGTGTACTGGACCCTGTGGGGCTGGAAGTTCGCCTTTGGCGTGGTGGGATCCATCTACGTGCACGAGATGGGACACGTCGCCGCCCTCCGCCGCTACGGCATCAAGGCGTCGGCGCCGATGTTCCTGCCCGGGATCGGCGCGGTCATCCGGTTGCGCCAGCATCCTGCGACGGTCGGCGAGGACGCCCGCGTGGGCCTGGCCGGCCCGATCTGGGGACTCGGGGCCGCGCTGACGGCGTATGCCGTCTATCTGGCGACCGGGTCGGCCATCTGGGCGGCGATCGCGCATTTCGGCGCCTGGGTCAACCTGTTCAACCTGCTCCCGTTCTGGCAGCTCGACGGCGGCCGCGGGTTTCGCGCGCTGACCCGTCGCGAGCGCTGGATCGCGACGGGCGCGCTGGTGGTCATCTGGTTCGCGACCGCGGAGCCGCTGCTGGTGCTGCTCGCGGTGGCGGGTGCCGTGAACGCCTTCGGCGCGTCGCCGGACGAGCCGGACGGCGCCGCGCTGGGGATGTACCTGGGGCTGGCGCTCACGCTGGCCGCGCTCTCGCGCATCCACGTTCCGGTGACGACGCCCTGAAGCTCTTGCCTCGACCTTCCTGTTGATGCACAATAGGGGACGGGCGAACGATCCGCGCCCAACCTCCTCGACCCTGCCCCAGCCCGGGTCCTCGGGAGGCAAAGGGGGGCACACTCCCGGATCCATCCGTTCGAGACCTTTGGGATGCCGCGGGTGCCGTCGCTGGGGGGCGTGGCCCGCGGCCTGACCAAAGGACCGCGACGATGCCTGCCAACAAGGATTTCAAGCGCCTGATCCGTGGCCGCATGCGGAAGACCGGCGAGTCCTACACCGCCGCCCGCGCGCACCTCCTCGCTCATCGGCCGACCCGCACCGCCCGCCCCACCGCGGCCGACTACGCCACGCTCGCCGGCCGGAGCGACGCCGCGCTCAAAGCCGCCACCGGCTGCGCCTGGGAACGCTGGGTCCGCGCGCTCGACCACGTGGATGCGCACACCTGGACCCACCGCGACATCGCGAAGCACGTGAGCGAGAAATACAAGGTGACGGGCTGGTGGGCGCAGTCCGTCACCGTCGGCTACGAGCGCATCAAGGGCCTCCGGGCCGTGGGCCAGCGCCGGGACGGCTCGTTCGAGGCCACGAAGAGCAGGACCTTCGCGGTTCCGCTGACCCGCCTGTACGCCGCCTTCGCCGACGCCCGCTCGCGCGCACGCTGGCTGCCGGATATCGACCTCGCCATCCGCACCGCAACCCGCGGCAAGTCGATCCGGATCACCTGGCCGGACCGGTCGTCGGTGAGCGTCGGGTTCGCCAGCCGCGGACGGGGGAAGAGCCAGGTGGCGGTGCAGCACGAGAAGCTGCCCGACCGTGCGGCGGCGGCCCGCCTCAAGCAGTTCTGGGTCGAGCGCCTCGACGCCCTCGGCCAGGAGCTGATCGGCGGGCCGACGCGGGTGGGCCCATCACAATGACCGGGAGTCCCGCCCATCGATAGCACACCTGACCCGCGGCTGCTCGACGCCTGGCGCACCAGCAACCGGGTGACGATCTACCTGATCGAGCAGCTGCCGGTCGCGCTCTGGACCGCCCCGATTCCGGGATCGCCGCGCCGAACGGTCGGCACGATCGCGGCCCACCTGCACAACAGCCGCTGCCGGTGGATCCGCACCCTGGGGAGCGAGCTGGGCGTGCCGGAGCCGGCGAGGGTGGACCTCCGTCGGGTCACGCGGCGGGCGCTCGTGCCGGCGCTGCGGCGGAGCAGCCGAGGCATTCTCGAGCTGCTGCGCATCGGGTGGGAAGCCGGCGGGACCATCCCGGCGAGCGCGCTCTATACCTGGCGCAACCTCCCGCTCGATGTGGGCCACGTGCTCAGCTACTTCGTGGCCCACGAGGCCCATCATCGTGGTCAGATCGTGCTGGTGGCTCGGGCCCTCGGCGCGCGGCTGCCGCCGGCGGTCACCAACGGCCTCTGGCAGTGGACCAGGCTCGCGGCCGAGGCCAGGACCGAGCGGTGAGCCTGCCCTGCCCGAGTCACGTCCCGGTCACAGCCACGCGGCATCATGGAGCCTCCACCGGGGTCCGGTCCGGCACGCTCTCGGGCTCGGCCGAAGCCGAGGAGATCTTCATCGAGACGGGATCCGCCTTCGTCGTTCGCATGTTCGCACCAAGCGGAAGCACCGTGCGGTTCGTGATCCTCCACGGAACCCTGGTGGAAGGCTCGGATACCGTGGGCGTCACGTCGGTAGCCGGATCGTTCCGAGCCAAGGTATTCCCGTGAACACCTCCGTCTTCGTCGGCGTCAGCGTGGACGGCTTCATCGCGCGGGCGGACGGCGCGCTGGACTGGCTGCCGGCCGGCGGTGGCGAGGAGCACGGCTACGAGGCCTTCATGGCGTCGGTGGACGCGCTGGTCATCGGGCGTAAGACGTACGACACCGTGCTCGGGTTCGACCCGTGGCCCTACGGCGACAAGCCCGTGTTCGTGCTCAGCACCCGTCCGCTCGACCCCGCGCCCGCCGGGGCCGTGGTGGCGCGGATGTCGGGCGAGCCGGCGGAGATCGTGTCCCAGCTCGCCGCACGGGGCTTCCGGCACGCGTACGTGGACGGCGGGATCACCATCCAACGGTTTCTTCGCGCGGGGCTGATCGAGCGCCTGGTCGTCACCCGCGTGCCGGTGCTTATCGGCACCGGCATCCCGCTGTTCGGCGATCTCCCGGACGACATCCGCTTAGGCCACGTCGCCACCCGTCAGTACGCTACCGGGCTGGTGCAGAGCGAGTACGTCGTCCTCAGGCCCCCGGCCTCCGGGCTCCGGTGATGAGGTCGCTCGCCGGCCGGATCGCGACGATCGGACTCGCGCTCCTCGTCCCGCTCTCCGCCATCGCGCAGACGGCACCCGATTCCGCGGCTACCGGCGTCTTTCGCCGAGCCACGCTCGAGCTGGCCCTCGACCCGGCTGGCGGCTACCGCCTGTCGGAAGAGAGCGGCACCCTGGCCCAGGGACGGCTCCAGGGCAGGGACACGCTCGAGGCGGTGGACGTCTCAGGGCCGCGGGGCTGCGAGCCGGCCGACACCGGCCGTTACCTGACCCGTTCCTCGCCGGACAGCCTGTGGCTGATGGCGGTACGGGATCCCTGCCACCGCCGGAGCGATGCGCTCGCGGGCGGCTGGCGCCGGCTGGTGGGAGGCGACATCGTCGCCCTCGCGCACGCCACCGTCATCGACGGCACCGGCGCCCCGGCGAGGCCCGATCAGACCATCGTCCTCCGAGGCGGGACCATCGCGGAGGTGTTTCCGTCCACCGCGAAGCCGCCACCACCCGAGGCCGTCCTGCTCGACCTGACCGGCCGCTACGTCATTCCCGGGCTGATCGATACCCACGTTCACCTCGCCACCGACCCCAGCGACGGCGACCGCCGCGCCGCGGTCGCACAGCGGCTCCGCAACGCGCTCCACGGCGGGGTGACCTCAGTGCGCGACATGGCGGGCGATGGCCGCGCGCTGGCCGACCTGAGCCGGGCCCAGCTCGCCGGCGACATCGAGTCGCCGGCCATCTACTACGCCGCGCTGATGGCGGGGCCCGAGTTCTTCACCGACGCGCGGGTGCGCCTCGCCACCCGGGGCGTGATCCCGGGGACCGCGCCGTGGCTCCGGAGCGTCACGGCCGCGACCAACTGGCCGGTGGCCATCGCCGAGGCGAAGGGCACCGGCGCCACGGCCATCAAGGTGTACGCCGCGGTATCGGCCCGGGTGCTGCGGCCTCTCGTCGCCGAGGCCCACCGGCAGGGCATGAAGGTGTGGGCGCACGCCACCCTGTTTCCCGCTCGGCCGAGCGAAGTGGTGGGGGCGGGAGTGGACGTCGTGTCGCATGCGTCCCTGCTGATCTGGGAGGACATGACCGATGTGCCGCCGCTGACCCGGGCCGGGCGTCCGGATACGACCATCCGGCCGACCCATCCGCGCGTGACATCACTGCTCCGGCTCATGGCACGGCGCGGCACGATGCTGGACGCGACCCTGTTCGTCATGGGCGACGACAGCGCGCGCGCCGCCTGGGCCGCGGCGGCCACCCACGAGGCGTGGGAGGCCGGCGTCCCGATCACCGCCGGCACCGACAGCATCGGGGTAGACGAGGATGGCACCCTGCCGAACATCCACGAGGAGCTGCAGCTGCTGGTCGAGCGGGCGGGACTGAGTCCGATGGGAGCGATCACGGCGGCCACGCTCAACGGCGCCCGGGCCATCGGCATCGAAGGCACTCACGGCAGCATCGCCCCGGGCAAGGCCGCCGATCTCGTCGTGCTCTCCGCGGATCCGTTGGAGGACATCAGGCACACGCGGGATATCGTCTACGTGTTCCAAGCCGGCCGGCGGTACTCACCACTGGTGGCCGCGCGACCGCAACCGTAGCCTGCCGCTTGGATGCACTCCTACCGCCAGTGACCCTCGACGTAGTACCAGCCGTGCCGCTGGTGGTGCCAGGCGCCCGGCGCCCAGTTCCGGTAGCGCGCCGGCCGCACCACGTAGCGCCCGCCGGCCCAGGCCCAGCCGTTGCCGGCCCGCTGCCAGTGACCGGCGACCCAGGCGTAGCCGGGACCGGGCGCAACCGGGACCAGCTCGACGCGGCCAGGGGGAGGCCGGTCGATCACGTAGACCGTATCCGGCGGCGGGTTGGTCGAGCAGGCCCCGACCAGGGCGAGGGTGACGGTGAGCGGGAGCGTCATTCGCATCGTGGACTCCATCGAGTGGTAGCCGGCTGACGATGGAGGCCGCGGGGTGTTAGGTGGCGGGCGGGTCGAGCCAGAATGTCATTCCGAAATCAACGTCATCCCGGCATCTACTCAACGTCCTCCGAGACCTGCCCACTGAGCGGCGGCGCGATGTGATGCGATGCGCCCGAAGCCACCGAGCGCGCGAGCAGGTCCGCGAAGTCGGGGTTGCGCACCTCCCATTCCTCCCGGCGGCAGCTCACGACCCGTGTCTCATGGTCCGACACGAGCTCGAGGGTGACGTGGGTCTCCGACTCGCCACGGCGCACCGACTCTCGAGTCCGCACGAACCAGGTCTGCCCCTGATGGAGGAAGAACTCGCGCGACGACATCCCGACCCCTTGTTCTTCGACATCTCACATTCAGCCGGTCCCGAATGCCCGTCAACTCTCCAAAGTTCGACGCTGTCGAAGACATGGACAGGGAGGCCCTGATCCGTGCAGCTTATGACATGATCAGCATTTGTCACGCACCCCTACCCGGAGTTGCAGCTGGTTGTGCCATGACCGGAGCGCCCTATTGCATACCGTGAAGGTCGTCACCTGCGGCCTCGTGCTGCTCGCGCTGTGCCTGGTGTTTGGCCGCGCGGCCGGGGCCAAGCTGTTCCTGCCCCTCTGGCTGGTGGCCGCCGCCGTCAACTTGTGGATCGGAGTGGCGCGCGCCGGCTACTCGATCGTGGACGAGGCGCCAGTCTTCCTCCTCGTATTCGGCGTTCCCGCGGCGGTCGCGCTCGTGGCACTGTGGCAGATGTCGAAAGGGTAGCTGGGTCACGGCCGGGCAAACGGGTACCAGCCAGGGTTCGGTATCCGACACCCCGGAGTCGACTCATGCGCCGTTACCTTCGCCGGCTCGTTCGGCGCGTTGGGCCTCGTGCTCGGCTCCATGGCGGGGGCGGACGCCGAACGCTGAACCGCGCTGGTAGGTGAGCCTTACGGCCCGCAATGCCCCTGCGTGGGCCGCGGCCCGCACCGCTCTGGCGACGTACCGGATTGCCCCTATATTGGCGGAAACCCCGCCGTTCAACGTTGGTGACATCCTGCGGGGTGCTGCCGAGTCCGCCCGGCAGTACAGGTGTGGAAGCAATTCCTGTAGCTCCACCGGCATGACCGGAGCACGCTCCGGCCGAGGTGGGCATCGTGACTGGGCTGCTCGAGCGCCTCAGCTCGACGCTCGCGTCCCGCTACCGGCTCGAACGGGAACTGGGACAGGGCGGCATGGCCAGGGTCTTCCTGGCCCGCGACCTCAAGTACGAGCGTGAGGTCGCGGTGAAAGTGCTGCGCCCCGATCTGGCAGCCGAAGTCGGCGCGGCCCGGTTTCTCCGCGAAATCCAGATCGCCGCCCGGCTGCACCACCCCCACATCCTGCCGTTGTACGACTCCGACCAGATGGATGACCTGGTCTTCTACGTCATGCCCTACGTCAAGGGCGAATCGGTGAAGCAGCGGATCGCGCGCGAGCGGCAATTGCCGGTAGGCGACGCGCTCCAGATCGCCCGCGAGGTGGCCGACGCCCTGAGCTACGCGCACGGCGCCGGCGTGGTCCATCGGGACATCAAGCCGGGCAACATCCTGCTGGACGCGGGGCACGCGGTGGTGGCCGACTTCGGCATCGCCCGCGCCATGGGGATCGGCGACACCACCACCGGCCACGTGGTCGGTACCCCGGCCTACATGAGCCCAGAGCAGGTCGAGGACAGCCAGTACCTCGACGGCCGCACCGACATCTACAGCCTCGGCTGCGTCCTGTACGAGATGCTGACCGGGGACGCCCCGTTCCGCGGCTCCACGCTCACCGCCGTCATCGCCAACCGGCTCACCTCGCCGGCGCCCTCACCGCGGGCCACCCGCGAGCTGGTGCCGGAGGCGGTGGACGCCGCGGTCCGGAAGGCGATGGCGACGGTGCCCGCCGACCGGTTCAGCACTGCCTCCCAGTTCGCCGAGGCGCTGTCGCCGCCGGCCACGGTGGCCATCGCGGTGGGCGCGGCGCAGGCCATCCAGGACGTGGCCGAGTCCGGCAAGTCGGTGGCGGTGCTGCCGTTCGAGAACATGAGCACGGATCCCGAGAACGAGTACTTCAGCGACGGCATCACCGACGACATCATTGCCCAGCTCTCCAAGGTGAGCGCGCTCAAGGTCATCTCGCGCACCTCGTCGATGCAGTACAAGAAGACCGCCAAGAAGATCGTCACGATCGCCGAGGAGCTCGGCGTCGGGGCCGTGCTCGAGGGCAGCGTTCGCCGGGCCGGCCAGCGGGTCCGGATCGTGGTGCACTTGGTGGATCCCAAGACCGAGAAGCATCTCTGGGGCGACACCTTCGACCGCCAGCTGGCCGACATCTTCGAGGTGCAGAGCGAGGTGGCGCAGCAGATCACCGGCGCCCTCAAGCTCGCGCTGTCGCCCGAGGAGAAGCAGCGGGTGGAGAAGAAGGCCACCGGCGACGTCGACGCCTACAATATGTATCTGCTCGGCCGGTTCCACACCAACAAGTGGGCCGAGACCGACGTGCTCAAGGGCGTTGAGTACTTCCAGAGCGCCATCGCCAGGGATCCCGCCTACGCCGTAGCCTACGCCGGCCTGGCCGACGCCTACGAGCTGCTGAGCATCGGGTTCAGCTCCAAGCCGCCCGCGGAATACCTGACGCAGGCCAAGGGAATGGCGCTCAAGGCGCTGGAGATGGATGACAGTCTGGCCGAGGCCCATACCTCGCTGGCCTACGCCCGCTGGCTGGGTGACCTCGACTGGGTCGGGGCGGAGAAGGAATTCAAGCGTGCGCTCGACCTCAAGTCGAGCTACGTCATGGCGCACGAGTGGTACGCGGAATACCTGGTCTCGCTGGGCCGGAACGAGGAGGCCATCGCCGAGATCAAGCGCGCCCAGCAGCTCGACCCGCTGGCGGTGCCGGTGACCCGCGCGGTGGGTTGGGTGCTGTACTTCGCCCGCCGCTACCCGGAGGCGGCCGAGGAGCTGCGGAAGGCGCTCGCGATGAACGCCGATTTCGTCGGCGCCCGCCTCGTGCTCTGGTGGGTCCAGGCGGCGCAGGGGGACTTCGACGCCGCCATCGCCGACATCAAGCGTGAGATGGAGAAACCTGGTCTCAAGACCGTGAAGAAGCTGATGCTGGCCTACGCCAACGCGGCCGCCGGCAACCGCGAGGAGGCCAGCGGCCTGATGTGGGAGCTGGAGGCCAAGCTGGAGAGCGAGAGCCGCCTCGCGCTGATGGCCGCCATGGTGCACGCGGCCATGGACGAGAAGGACCGGGCGTTCGAGCGGCTCCAGCTCGCCTTCCAGATCCGCGAGCCCGGCCTGCTGTTCCTCAAGGTGTCGCCCTGGGCCGAGCCGCTGCGGTCCGATCCGCGCTACGGGGCGCTGCTCGAGCGGCTCGGCTTGGGGTAAGCGTGGGCGCCCGGCTGGGGTGACTCCCCTCGGGCCGACTCCTCGCCATGAAGATCGACACAGTCCGTGAGGGTGGAGCCGCGCTGCTCCGGCTGGATGGGCGCCTGGACCGTGAGTGGGCCGAGCACCTCTCCAACACCCTCGACGACCTGCTCCGGGACGGCGTCCGCTCGCTCCACCTCGATCTGTCCCAGGTGACCTACATCAGCTCGGCCGCCACCCGCGTCATCGCCCGCTGGCAGCAGGAGCTCACGATGCTCCGCGGGGAGATCCGGCTCACCTCGCTCTCGCCGGCGGTTCGGGAATCCCTCCCGATCCTCGGCTGGGACGCCGGCACCGACTCGACCGGGCACCCCGGCCCCACCAGCCTGCAGCTTTCCTCCTGGCAGCTTCGCTCCGAGTTCGGCACCAGCGGCCAGTACCAGATGTCGTCGTCCGACTCGGAGGCCGCCCTTCACTGCCGGCTGCACGGCCGCCCACACGAGCTGGCCACCAGCGCGGCAGGCCCTGCGGGCGGCGATGTGGTGGAGCTGCCCGCCAACGCCTTCGGGCTGGGACTGGGCGCCATCGGCGGCGGCTGGAACGAGTGCCGCGAGCGCGTGGGTGAGCTGCTCGCGGTGGCCGGCTGCGTGGCGTACTTCCCCAGCGACGGCGCCCGCGTACCCGACTACCTCGTGGCCGACGGCCCCCTGCCCCCGCGGGCGACGCTCGCCTCCGGCCTCACCTGCGAGGGCGGCTTCAGCCGCCTGGTCCGGTTCAACACCCAGCCCGAGGCGAGCTCGGTGCCGTTCTCCGAGCTGCTGGCGGTGTGCCTCGAGGCGGTGGGTGGCCGCGCGGCGGGACTCGTCATCGCGGCGGAGACGGCGGGCCTGTGCGGCGCGCGGCTGCTCCGGTCTCCGGCCGAGTCGCCGCTGCCGTTCGAGGTGCCCGCCGTGCGCGACTGGCTGGCCTTCGCGCCCGAGCGCACCTACGCGATGACCACCGCGCTCATCGCCGGCGTCGTGGCCCGGACACCCCAGGGGCCGCTGGCCTCCCACCTGCTCCCGCTCGAGGTGACCGAGCGACTGTTCGGCCACTTCCACGCCGCCGTGTTCTCCTTCCATCCCCTGCCTCAGCGCACCGTGGAGCTCGGCGCCCTGGCCCGCGGACTGTTCGCCAACCACGAGCTGCGCGACGTGCTGCATCTCCTGTGGGACGACCGGGGCGAGGCGGGCGTGGGCGAGAGTGCCTTCGTCCGCGGGGTGGGCTGGATCGCCCCCATCACCCAGATCGGCTGACCGCCGTGAACCTCGTGGTCGGGGCGGCGACCATCGGCCTCATCCTCGCCCTGCTCGGGCTCGGGGTGTTCCTCAGCTATCGGGTCTATCACCTGGTAGACCTCACCGCCGACGGCTCGTTCGGCATCGGCGTGGCCGTCGCCGCGGCGCTGCTGGTGCACGGCGTCCCGCCGCTGGCGGCCACGGCCGCGGCCGTGCTGGCGGGCGCGCTCGCGGGCGGGATCACCGGCTTCCTCCACACCCGGTTCCAGGTGAACGCGCTCCTGGCGGGCGTGCTGACCAGCACGGCGCTCTACTCGGTGAGCCTGTTCGTCATGGGCAGCGGGAGCCTGAGCCTCGCCTCGGCGCCGACGCTGGTGACCCAGGCGCAGCGGGTGGCCGGGCGATTCGGGCTGCCGGAGACGGTCACGCTGCTCGGCACCGACATGCCGGCCAGCAGCATCGCGGCGCTGGTGCTCATGGCCCTGCTCGCCGCGGGCTTCGCCCTCGCGCTGACCCGGTTCCTGGGCACCGATCTGGGCACCGCGATGCGCGCCGCCGGCAACAATCCGCAGATGGCTCGCGCCGTCGCGATCGACGTCGAGGGAATGGTGATCCTCGGCCTCGGCGTGTCGAACGCCCTCATTGCCCTCTCGGGCGCGCTGATCGTCCAGTATCAGGGCTTCGCCAACATCACGATGGGCGTCGGCGCCATCGTCACCGGCCTCGCGAACCTGATGGTGGGCGAGACGCTGCTCGGCCGGCGCTAGATCGGCCGCTGGATCGCGGGCGCGGTGCTGGGCGCGGTGGTGTTCCGCCTGTTGGTGGCCGCCGCCATCCGCGCGGGGCTCAACGCCGACGCCCTCAAGCTGGTGACGGCGGTCTTCGTGCTCGCCGTGCTGATTCTGCCGCAGTGGGGCGCCCGGATGCGCCGCCCGCGTCCGGCAGGAGCGCCCCATGGCTGACACCGCACTCCGGCTCGAGGGGCTCTCCCACGTCTTCCACCGGGACACGCCGAGTGAGGTCCGCGCGCTCGACGGCGTCGACCTCGCGGTCGAGCGCGGCACCTTCACGGTCGTGGTCGGCACCAACGGGTCGGGCAAGTCCAGCCTCCTCAACGCCATCGCGGGCAGCCTCGGGCTCACCGGCGGCCGGGTATACCTGGATGGCGACGACGTGACCGGCTGGTCGGAGCAGCGGCGCGCCCGCCGGATCAGTCGGGTATTCCAGAACCCGTTCACCGGCACCGCAGCAGACCTGAGCGTCGCCGAGAACCTGGTGCTCGCGGGCGGCCGCGGCGGGCCGCGGGGCCTGCGGCGGGCGCTGGGACGCGAGCGCCGGCGGGACGTCCGGGAACTGGTGGCGCGCCTCGGCATGGGACTCGAGGACCGGCTGGACACGCCGATCGGGCTCCTGTCCGGCGGGCAGCGCCAGGCGCTGACGCTGCTCATGGCCACCATGGTGAAGCCATCGCTCCTGCTGCTCGACGAACACACCGCGGCGCTGGATCCGCGGAGCGCGGAGCAGGTCATCCGCCTTACCCAGGGAGCGGTGGCGCGCGGCGCGCTCACGACGCTGATGGTGACCCACTCGCTGGGCCAGGCCGTGGCGCTGGGCGACCGCGTCCTGGTGATGCACCGCGGCCGCGTGGTCCACGATCTGGGCGACGTGCGCCGCCGCCGGCCGACCGAGAGCGACCTGCTGCAGCTGTTCGATCGCCTGCGGTGGGCGGACCGGTTGGACACGGCGGCGGCGGCGATGCTCCGGCGGGCATACCTTTAGCACCTTCCTTCCCGTGGCCGGACCATGGACGGCGCCACCCTCGTCTGGAACTCGCTGGCCGACGCCCTGAGCGAGCGCTATGTGCTCGAGGGCGAGCTGGGCCGCGGGGGCATGGCCACGGTCTATCTCGCGCGTGAAGCCCCGGGCGGCCGGGCGGTCGCGGTCAAGGCGATGCGTCCCGAGCTCGGCTCCGCGCTGGGCCCGGAGCGGTTCCGCCGCGAGATGGACATCGCCGCGTCGCTCGCTCACCCCGGCATCGTGCCACTGGTCGACTCGGGACACGCGGGCGCGCTGCTCTACTACGTCATGCCGTTCGTCGAGGGCGAGTCGCTGCACGCGCGGCTGGAGCGGGAACGTCGGCTGCCGCTCGACGACGCGCTCCGGGTGGTGCACGACGTCGCCGAGGCGCTGGGCTACGCGCATGGACGCGGCATCCTGCACCGCGACGTGAAGCCCGACAACATCCTGCTCGCCGGGAAGCCGTCCCGCGGGGCATCGGGCTGGCGGGCGCTGATCGCCGACTTCGGCCTGGCCCGCGCGATCGGCGCGGCCGATTCCACCAAGCTGACCAAGACCGGCACGGTCGTGGGCACGGCCCATTACATGAGCCCGGAGCAGATCCGCGAGGACCGCACCATCGACGAGCGGTCCGACGTTTACAGCCTGGGCTGCGTCCTGTACGAGATGCTGACCGGCGCCCCGCCGTTCCTGGGACGCACCGTGACGGACCTGGTGATGAAGATCCTGCGCGCGCCGCCGGCCCCGGTCACCACCGTGAATCCGGACGTTCCGGCATCGGTGGAGAGGGTCATCGGACGGGCGCTGGCCAAGGCGCCGGTCGATCGCTTCGCGACCATGCGGGACCTGGCAGCCGCGCTGCCGCCGCGCCCGTCCTGATCCTGCCACATCCTCACCCCGAGCGAAGCGAGGGACCCGCTCCGCGGGCATCGGGCCCCGCCTCGAGCAGGTCCCTCGCGTCGCTCGGGATGAGGCCGGCCAGGTGTCGACTTACGCCGCCGACGATCACCGGCACTCCCCGCACCAGGCAGAGCAGCACCGTCGCCCAGAGCGCCACCTCCACCACGGCCATCACGGGCGCCGCGACCCGCGCGGCCATCGAGGCGGCCGGAAACCCGTCCAGCGCCCGCACCAGGCCCAGCCCGCAGAACGTCGTCACCTTGCCGGCCGAGTAGGCGATCCGCATCGCGGACGACCGGACCACGAACCGGCCCAGCGCCGTCCGGTGCTGGTCGAACGGCGCGGCGCCTTGCCCGACACCGAGGCTCCGGCACGCGTCCGTGAGCGTGGTGCGCGTCAGGATCACGAACGGAACCCATGTTGGAATCAGCCCCAGGTCGGCGAAACCCACCCACAGCACCAGCTCGTACGTACGGTCGGCAGCGATGTCGAGCACGCTGCCGAACAGGCTGGCCTCGCCGGTTCGGCGGGCCACGATCCCGTCCACCGTATCGAGCAGCAGGCCCACGAGCAGCACCCCGACGCCCGCGAGTTGCAGCGTCGGCGACCCCAGATAGAGCGCCAGCATGCTCGCGAGCAGCAATGGAAACCGCGACAACGTGATCCAGGTGGCGGACATGCTCGACTCCCCGATAGCGTTAGGCCAGGATCGCCGCGGGCCGTCCTCTGCCCGTGACCCGGCCCGCCATCCACCCCCGCTGAGAAAGGACTTCCCCGTGCGCTGGACCCTCCTCGCCCTCCCGGCCCTGGTGGCCGCCGCGCCCGTCCGGGCTCAAGCGTCACCCGACCTGCTGGCCGACTTCGAGCGCAACCGAGCCGCGGTGCTCGCCTACATCTCCGCCATGCCCGATTCCGCCACCGGCTTCCGCCCGACGCCCGGCGTGCGCGACTTCGCCCAGCAGTTCGATCACATCGTCACTACCAACCTCGAGGTCGCGGCCATCGCGCTCCACGGGCTCAAGGCCGCGCCGGCGCTGGGCGACAGCACGAAGTACCTGCACGACAAGGCGGCGCTCCGCCGCTACGCCGACACGACCTACGGCTACATGCTGGGCGCGCTCCGCGCCGCCTCGCCGGCACAACTGCGCAAGCCGGTCGCGATGTACGGCCAGCCGCCCCAGCCCGCGGCGCGGCTGGCGCAGCTCTCCTTCGAGCATTCGGTGTGGACGCTGGGTCAGCTGGTGCCGTATCTCAGGCTCAACGGGGTGACGCCGCCGGAATACAAGATGCCGTTCTGAGGAGGGGCGCCTCGTGGGGTCTCGTCGGGGCCCGATGCGCTCCAGTGCCCGTGCCCGGTCGCCAGACGTCTCCCTGCAAAGTTCCCACGCAAGGAGAGGATCCCATGGCCAGGGCGGAGGATTCAACTTCGCGGGCACGTGGTGCCTGTCCCGGAATCCGCCGCCCGCGCTCCGTTACCCTTCGCCCGCGGCGAGACGGTAGCCGGTCTTTCTGACGGTGAGGATGTGGCGCGGGCGGGCGGGATCGGGCTCGAGCTTCCGCCTGAGCTCGCCGACGTGCGTGTCCAGCGTGCGGCTGACCACGCAGTCCTGGTACCCCCACACCTCGCGCAGCAGCTCGCTCCGGGTGGCGACGCGCCCGGCCCGGCGGAGCAGCGCGCGGAGCAGCTCGTACTCCTTGGGCCGGAGCGCGACCGGGGTCCCGTCGCGGGTGACGCCGTGCGTGGCGGGGTCCACCACCACCGCGCCGAAGCCGAGCGGGGCCGGGGCGGCCCGCGGCCGCCGGAGCAGCGCGCCTACCCGCGCCAGCAGCTCCCGCAGCGCGAACGGCTTGGTGACGTAGTCGTCGGCCCCGTTCCGGAGCCCGCGCACCTTGTCGGCCTCGTCGCCCCGCGCGGTGAGCACCAATACCGGCGTGTCCACGCCCTCCTGCCGCAGGGTCTCGAGCAGCCGGAACCCGTCGAGGGCCGGCAGCATGAGGTCGAGCAGGATCAGGTCGTGAGTGCCGTTCCGCGCCAGAGCCAGGCCGGCGGCGCCGTCCTCGGCGACGTCCGCCGCATGCCCCTCGAACTCGAGGTTGGTGCGGAGCCCGTGGGCCAGGTTCCGGTTGTCCTCGACGATCAGGATACGGGCCATGCCGCCTCCGGCGATGCCGGACGTCCCGGGTTCGGCCGCACGAGAGTAGCGCCCGGCAGCTCGAGCACGAACCTGGCACCGCCGCTCGGCGCGGACTCCACCCGGCACGCGCCACCGTGGGCGGACACCAGCTCCCGGACCACGGCCAGGCCGATCCCGCTTCCCGGCACGCTGGCGTCCGGCCGGAGCCGCACAAACGGCTCCCACACGCGGAGCCGCTCGGTCGCGGGGATGCCCTGCCCGGTGTCCTCAACCTCGATCCGGGCGCACCGGTCGCGCAGCCCGGCCCGCACGGTGACCGGTCCGCGGCCCCCGTACTTGATCGCGTTGTCGAGCAGGTTGATCACGATCTGGTGCAGCGCGTCGGCATCCGCGAGGGCCAGCAGCGACTCGTCCAGCTCGGTGCGGATCCGAACCGCGTCGACTCCCGCCAGCGGCGCGAACCGCTCGAGGATCTCCCGCAGCAGCGGCGCGAGCGGCGCCGGGAACGGATTCACCCGCACCATCCGACGCTCCGCCCGGCTCAGGTGGAGCACATTCTCCACCAGGTGCGCCAGCCGCCGCGCCTCCTGCACGATGACGGACACCGCCTCGCGCCGCGCGTCCTCCCCACCGGCCCGGCCCAGCTCGAGCGTCTCGCCGAACAGCAGGATCTGGGTGAGCGGCGTGCGCAGCTCGTGCGACACGCTCGACGTGAAGTCCTGCCGCAGCCGGACCAGCTCCTGCTCGCGCCGGAACTGGAGCGCGGCGACCACCGTGAGCGCGGCCGTGAGCGCGAACACCCCGAGCAGCAGCGGCAGCCGCGCGCCCGGCTCGGTCACGACCAGGCGCCCGGCGACTTCGGCCGGCAGCCACGCGCGCACCACGATCGAGCCCGCGGTCGCGGCGGGATCGCCGGCATAGGCGGTGGCGTCCTCGGCCGGGCCCGAGCGGAACAGCTCGCCCCCGGCGGGATCGGTGACCGCGAGCCCGACCAGCTTGGCCGTGGGCAGGCCGCCCGCGACCCGCGCGGGGAGCAGCGGGTGCCGCGCCACGACGCCCGCGACCAGCCGCCCGATCGCCGCGGGGCAGGTCAGGACCCCGTACACTGCGAGCGGCGCGTCGTGGGCGGCGTAGCCGTTGTACCGCACCGGCTTGACGCCGTACACGGCGACCGAGCCAGCGCCGACGGTTGGCGGCGCCCACACCGTCCCGTAGCGCCCGAGCCCAGCGACCGTGGCGCGCGCTGCGCGCGCGATCGAATCCACCAGCCATGCGCGGAGCGCCGGAGTGGGCGGCGCGCCGGCGGTCGTGAGGGCGCCCGACCGGAGGTCGATGGCGAAGGTGAAGCGGGCGGAATCGCCCGAGGCGCCACAGGGAAGCAGGGAGTCCGCCGCGGGCGCGAGCGCCGCGGCGGCGGGCACCGAGTCGTAGGGCGAAGCGGCCGCGCTTCCCGCCACCGCGCCCAGCGCGCTACCGGCCGCCCGCTGGAGCTGCTCGTCGCTGGCGGTGACCAGCTCCCACGCGGCCACGGTGGCGTAGTCGCGCAGGGCGCGCTCCGCGGTCACCCGGTGGGAGCGGGTGGCGCGGAGCGCCTCGACGCCGAGCAGTCCGGCCAGCCCGAGCGTGAGACCCAGAAGTACAATCAGAAAGCGCGACGCAGACTTCACTCACCCGCCGATCGATGCCGCCGTTTCCAGGGGCGCCTTCCGCGCCTGCCGCCGCTCGTGCGCCCGTCGCCGGCTGTAGAGAAAATAGACCACGAAGCCCAGCGCCATCCAGATGACCAGGCGCTCCCAGGTGGCGCGCGGCAGGCTGACCATCTGGGCCACGCAGAAGAGCGCGCCGAGCACCGGTACCCAGGGGACGCCGGGCACCCGGAACGGCCGCACCACCGTAGGCGCGGTCCGGCGGAGCACCAGGACGCCGATGCACACCAGCACGAAGGCCAGCAGTGACCCGATGCTCACGAGCTGGCTCAGCACGCTGATCGGCAGCAGCCCCGCGGCCACCGCCACCACCCCGCCGGTGAGCAGCGTGCTGAGCCACGGCGTCCGGAACCGCGGGTGCACGGCCCCGAAGAACTCGGGCAGCAGCCCGTCCCGGCTCATCGAGTAGAAGATGCGCGTCTGGCCCAGGAGCTGGACCAGCATCGTACTGAACAGTCCGAACAGCGCGGCCACCTTGACCACCGGGCTGAACCAGGTGAGCCCGGTGGCGTCGATGCCCACCGCGAGCGGGTCCGCCACGTTGAGCCGCTGGTAGGGCACGATGCCGATCAGCACCACGGCCACGGCGATGTAGATGACGGTGCAGATGGCGAGCGACGCGAGGATGCCGATCGGCATGTCGCGCTGTGGATTCTTGGCCTCCTGGGCAGCGGTGGATACCGCGTCGAACCCGACGTAGGCGAAGAACATCACCGCCGCGCCGCGCATGACGCCGCTCCAGCCGAAGTGGCCGAACTCGCCGGTGTTGGGCGGGATCAGGGGGGTCAGATGCTCGGGCTTGATGTAGGCCGCGCCCAGTCCCACGAAGGCGATAAGCACGCATACCTTGAGCACGACGAGCGCCGTATTGGCGTCGGCGCTCTGCTTGATGCCGACGACGAGGAGCGCGGTCACCAGCAGCACGATCACGCTCGCCGGAATGTTGAACACGCCCGGACACAGGGTGCCGTCCGCGGCCACGGCCATCGCACCCCTGGCCGCCGTGAGCTCGGGCGGCAGCGCCACGCCGAGATCGTGCATGAAGCTCACGAAGTATCCCGACCAGCCCACCGCGATGGTCGAGGCGCTGAGGGCGTATTCCAGGATCAGGTCCCAGCCGATGATCCACGCCACGAGCTCGCCCGACGATGCGTAGGCGTAGGTGTAGGCGCTGCCCGCGACCGGGATCATCGACGCGAGCTCGGCGTAGCACAGTCCCGCCAGCGCGCACGCGACCGCCGCGACGATCATCGAGAGGACCAGGGCCGGCCCGGCGTTCTGGGACGCCGCCGTGCCGGTGAGGACGAAGATGCCGGTGCCGATCACCGACCCGATGCCGAGGGCGGTGAGGTTGAGCGGGCCGAGGGCGCGGCGCAGCGACGGCCGCGCGGCCTCGGCCTGGAGCTCGGCGATGCTGCGGGTAGTGGAGAGGGCCATGGTCCATATCTACGGACCGGCCGGACATGGCTCTATAGGCGGAACGACAGAATCAGGTCAGAGGGGGCGAGCGTGAGTCACCCTGAGCGAAGCGAAGGGGGC
>JBOHSB010000464.1:0-2450 GCA_050733015.1 Gemmatimonadales bacterium | reverse complement strand
GTCCCGGATGTCGCTGCGGCTCGTGGAGCTGCACCGCGTCCTGAAACCGACGGGCTCGCTGTTCCTCCACTGCGACCCGACCGCGAGCCACTACCTGAAGCTCGTCCTGGATGCGATCTTCGGACCGGCCAACTTCGTCAACGAGATCGTGTGGCAGCGCACCAGCGCCCATAGCGACGCGCGCCAGGGAGCCCGTCACTTCGGGCGCACCAACGACTCGCTGCTCTTCTATGCGAAGGCTGAGGCGCATAGCTGGAACCCACAGCACCTCAAGCATGACGACGATTACGTCCGGGTCCACTACCCCTACGTCGAGCAGGCCTCGGGACGACGGTATGGGCTCTGGGACATCACCGGACCCGGAGGCGCCGCCAAGGGCAACCCACGCTACGAGATCTTCGGAATCACCAAGTACTGGCGCTACAGCGAAGAGAACATGCGACGCAAGATCGCAGCGGGCCGCGTCATCCAACCGAAACCCGGCTCCGTGCCGCGCGAGATCCGCTACCTCGACGAGTCGGCGGGAGCGCCCCTCGGCACCAACTGGACGGATGTCGCACCGATCAACTCGCAAGCCAAGGAACGCCTCGGCTACCCGACCCAGAAGCCGATCGCGCTCCTAGAACGGATCATCGCCGCCTCGTCGGATCCGGGTGACATCGTCCTCGATCCATTCTGTGGGTGCGGCACGGCGCTCGTCGCGGCTCAGGCGCTCGACCGCCGCTGGATCGGCATCGACATCACCTACCTCTCCATCGCAGTCATGCGGGCCCGGCTCAAGGACAGCTTCGCCCTCGAGGCGGTCGAGGTCATCGGCCAACCGACCGAGGTCGAGGGCGCTCGCCAGCTCGCCCAGGCGCCCGACGGCCGCTACCAGTTCCAGTGGTGGGCCCTCAACCTTGTCGACGCCAAGCCGCTCGGCGGCGCCGAGAAGAAGGGCGCCGATCGGGGCATCGACGGCCTGATCACCTTCACCGATCTCAACCGCGAGCTACGGACAGTGCTGGTGAGCGTCAAGAGCGGCCACGTGAGCTCGGGCATGGTCCGCGACCTCAAGGGCACCATCGAACGCGAAGGCGCCGCGATCGGCCTGTTCATCACTCTCGAGGAGCCCACGCGCGAGATGCACCTCGAGGCCGACACCGCCGGCCTCTTCCAATCCGAGCTCTGGCACCGTGACTACCCGCGCCTCCAGATCCTTTCCATCCGCCAACTGCTCGAGGAGGGCAAGAAGCCGCTGCTCCCGCCGTTTGTGCTTTCGACCTACCAGGAGGCAGAGCGGATCGTCGCCAAGCAGGCGGCCGAGCAGGCGGAGCTGTTCGGATAGCCCTGGGGTGTCGTCGACACCCCATGCCATGTCCGGTTGACGGACCTAATGGCCCGCGTGGGTCAGCCGTCAGTCAGGACCAGCGGCTGCCTGGGATGCCCGAACCCGGCCGTCGAAGTGGACGAGGTACAGCAGGAGCATCCCGATGAGAAGGGCGAACGGGATCGCCGGATCCTCGCCTGCCTTCCCAGCAGCTCCAGACCTTCCCAACAGGGCGAACCGCCCAAGAAGGGCGATCGTCAGGACGAGCAGAAGCATGTAAGCGACGGCAACGGCTCGCTCTAGCGACTTCCGGCCACGTGCCATGGCAATCGGAAGGGCCCACGCGATGTCAGCCGGAAGACCAACCAGTGCCCGAACCAGCAGTCGCAATGCAGCGGCGTGCCGGCTAAAGCCCTGTTTGCGGTCGTCCTCTTCCTGCTCCCAGAGATCGGAGCGCAGCTCGGCTCGGCGGCGTGCGCGGATCCGGCCCGGCAGCAACGAGGTATAGGTCCAGACCCACAACTTGATGACGCCACGCATGACCGGGATCCCGAAGCTCTCAAAGCATGCCCACAAGAGGAGGACAAGCAGTCCGCCACGAACGTCCATCTCAGATGGCCACCGGCGCCGCGTCGCGTCCCTTAGCCACGGGGGCCATCACATCCCTCCCGTTGGAAGATCGCGCCAGAGCCCCAGCGGCGGTGATCCGGTAGAGGCGGCGACGGGGCCGGCCCGCCGCTTCTGCAGCTGCAGGATCCTCCCAGCTGCTTTCGAGGAGACCCATGCCCTCGAGGCGTGCCAGCGCCTTATAGACCGTTCCGTGTCCCACCAGGAGGATGTTGCCGTCTTGCGAGGCGGCTTTTGCAACCTGGTAGCCATAGAAGCCGCTCGTGCTGGAACGCTCGAACACGGTGGCCAGCGACAAGAGATCAATCTCGATGGAAAGCAGCGTATCGGTCTTGCGGCGTGACATAGTGATTAGAATAGGAAGGTATGAGCCGATTGTCAAGAAGGTGTACTCGTCCAGTACGTCCGTTACACATCGATGCCGATCGAGGCGAGGTACTCGGCTGGGGTGAGGTAGCCGAGGGCCTGGTGGGGCCGGACGGTGTTGTAGGTCGTCTCCCAGGCCAGGAGCGCG
>JBOHSB010000463.1:0-13060 GCA_050733015.1 Gemmatimonadales bacterium | reverse complement strand
GCTCGTGGGCGGCCGCGAGTGGGAATCGCAGCTCGCGGCCGCGCCGGACGCCTGGCGGAACTTTCCGACTCACCCGGACGATGCCGCCATCTGGCTCTTCTCCGGCGGCACCACGGGACGGCCCAAGGCCGCGGTCCAGCCGCACCGCTCCTACGTCAACACCGCGCAATGCTACGCCCGCCACATCCTCGGCTACACCGAGGACGACGTCACGCTGTCGGTGCCCAAGCTCTACTTCGGCTACGCGATGGGCTCCAATCTGTTCTTTCCCTTCGCGGCCGGCGCCACCAGCGTGCTGTTCCAGGACCGCTGCACCGCGGAGGTGCTCTTCGGCGGGATCGCCAGGCACCGGCCGACCATCCTGATCGCCGTGCCCACGATGATCAATCAGATGGTGAGCCATCCGGATGCCGGCCGCCAGGACTTCTCCTCCCTCCGCCTGGCGACGTCGGCGGGCGAGGGATTGCCCGAGGAGCTGCACGCCAGGTGGGACCGGGTCTTCGGCGTGCCGCTGCTCGACGGCCTGGGTACCGCCGAGATGTGGCACATTTTTCTGTCCAACCGGCTGGGGCGGATCCGCCCCGGCACCCTGGGCGAGGTGGTGCCAGGCTTCGAGATCAAGGTCGCCGACGACGAGGGCCACGAGCTGCCCGACGGTACGATCGGGCAGCTCTGGGTGCGGGGCGGCTCGCGGGCGCTGGGCTACTGGCAGCAGCTCGACAAGAGCCAGGCCTGCTTCCGGGGTGAGTGGGTCGTGACGGGAGACCTGGTTCGGCGCGATGCCGACGGCTATTACACCTACGGGGGCCGAGCCGACGAGCTCCTCAAGGTATCGGGCAAGTGGCTCTCCGCCACCGAGGTGGAGAGCTGCCTGCTGCTCCATCCGGCAGTGGCCCAGGTCGCCGTGGTGGGCGTGGCCGACGCCAGCGGGCTGGTCAAGCCGCACGCCTATGTCGTCGCCCGGGAGCATCGCGAGGGCCTCGCGGACGAGCTCAAGGCCTTCGTGCGCGATAAGCTGGAGCACTACAAGTGTCCGCGCGAGGTGATCTTCGTCAATTCACTGCCGACGACGCACCTGGGGAAGGTGGACCGCGGGCAGCTCAGGGCGAAATCGGGGTACCAGCTGTGAATTCACCACGGAAGCACGGAGGAACACGGAGGGTGCACGGAAAGAGCAAGGACTCTGTGGGCGTGCTGTTGACCACCAGCTTCCTCCGTGCACCCTCCGTTTCTTCCGTGCTTCCGTGGTGAGCTGTTCAGCTTGCGCCAGGGAGGTAGCTCCAATGGCCGTCATCAGTGCTTTCGACATCTTCAAGATCGGTGTGGGCCCCTCGAGCTCTCACACCCTCGGCCCGTGGCGGGCAGCGCAGCGCGCGGTGGAGCGCTGGCAGGAGCTGGGCGTCTTCGACTCCATCGTGGGCGTCCAGGTGGACCTCTACGGCTCCCTCGCGAAGACCGGCCGGGGCCACATGACCGACATGGCGGTCATGCTCGGCCTCTCCAATGAGGACCCGGTGAGCTGCGACACCACGGGCATCCCCGCCAGAATCGAGGCGATCCGCGGGTCGCACACCCTCGCGCTCGGCGGCCGACGTCCCGTTCGATTCGATCCCGCAACCGACTGCCGCCTCAACGCCCGGATCACTCTCCCACACCATCCCAATGGCCTGACCTTCACCGCCGTGCTGGCGGACGGCTCGAGCGTGACGGAGACGTTCTACTCCGTGGGGGGCGGCTTCATCGTCCAGGAGGGCGAGTCCGACGAGGGCAGGCCCTCCGTCACGCTCCCGTTCCCGATCGAATCGGCGAGTGATCTGCTCCGCCACTGCAGCACCCACGGCCTGACCGTGCCGGAGGTCGTGTGGCGGAACGAGCTGGTCTGGCGCACGCCGGAGGAGATCCATCAAGGCCTGCGGGCGATCTGGCAGGCGATGAAGGATTGCGTGTTCCGCGGGTGCCACACCCGCGGCGTCCTGCCGGGCGGGCTGGGCGTGGTGCGTCGCGCCGCCGGACTCAGCAGCGGCATGCTGGGCGCCCGGAGCTGGCCGGATGTCGACGCCTGGATCGAGGCGATTCGGAGCAGTCGCCCGGCATTTCAGGAGACGCTCACGTGGGTGAGCTGCTTCGCGTTGGCCGTGAATGAGGAGAACGCCGGGTTCGGCCGGGTGGTGACCGCGCCGACCAACGGGGCCGCGGGCGTGGTTCCGGCGGTGCTGCTGTACTACCTCTGCTTCTGCGGCGGCGACGAGGGCGGGATCGAGCGTTTTCTGCTCACCGCCGGCGAGATCGGCAGCATCATCAAGAAGGAGGCGACGATCTCGGCGGCGATGGGCGGGTGTCAGGCCGAGATCGGGGTCTCGAGCGCCATGGCGGCGGCGGGGCTGGCCCAATGCCTCGGCGGGTCCGCCGCGCAGGTGGCCATGGCGGCCGAAATTGCCCTGGAGCACCACCTCGGCCTGACCTGTGATCCGGTGGGCGGGCTGGTCCAGATCCCCTGCATCGAGCGGAATACGATGGGCGCGGTCAAGGCGATCACGGCCTCCACCCTCGCCCTGACCAGCGAGCCGACCGATGCCAAGATCTCGCTCGACACCGTCATCAGCACGATGTGGCAGACCGCTCAGGACATGAACGTCAAGTACAAGGAGACTGCGGAGGGTGGTCTCGCGCTCCAGATCGCGGTGAACGTGACGGAGTGTTGAGGCCGTGACGACCGGCAGCGGAATCGCGCACACCGGCGACTTCCCTCACGTGAGGAGTCACAGTGCAGGTGCGTTAGGCTCCGGCGAGCACCCACATCTCCTTGAACGGCAGCGTGAGGTGCCAGCGCGTTACCGCCCCCTTGGGGAGCGACGCCATGTCCCCGGGTTTCAGTTGCAGCGTGGGCCCGCCCTCGATGTCGATCTGAACTTCGCCCTCGAGCACCAGGAGGACCTCGGCCTGCGGCAGCACCCAGGGCGGCGGATCGGGATCCGCGTTCGCCGTGAAGCGGGTGAGCCCTGCACGCATCTCGCCCGTGTCGGAGAGCACGTGCTCCTCGGCGCCGCCACCGACCTCCGGGTCAGATCGCCACTCTTCCGTGGATGTGCTGGACACGAACACGCCAGGGTGGACTTCCATCGCTACTCCTCGTTGGATCTCAAGAAAGGGCATTCTCTCAACGCGACCTTTGAGCCATCTGACGAAATGCGCATCAGCTGCAGGCCATCATGCCGGCGCCCGCACAAACCTACGCTTCCTCCTGACGCGTCATCGGAGGTTGCCGCCCGGGCGGAACCCCGCGCGATTTCGGCCTGTCGGCTGCATGCGCGGTTAGTCGTCAGGGCCGGGACTCACCATGCAGCACGAGTTTACCGCTGTTCACCGCAAGGTGCCCGAAGGTTATGTGGCCTTTGTTGAGGAGTTGCCCGGAGCCAACACCCAAGGCGCCACCTTGGAAGAGGCTCGGGAGAATCTCCGGGAAGGCCGTCGAGCCGACCCTCGAAGCCAATCGAGCCCTCGCCGAAGAAGATCTCGCTGGCGTCGACGTGATTCGTGAGCCGCTCAAACTGACCGCGTGAAGCGGATCGACCTGATTCGCCACCTAGAGCAGCACGACTGTGAGCTGGGTCCGGGAGGGTGGACGTCACTCGGTGTATGTGAACCGCCGCATTAGCAAGAGCGCGACCGTGCCCCGCCATCGCGAGATCAACGAGTTTGGCGCGAAAGATCTGCAAAGAGCTCGCGATCCCGATGCCCTGACGCCTAACGACTGGCAAATCAGCTGCAGGCGATCATCCTACCGCCGGCGCTACTAACCTCTGTCACCTATGTCCTGCGACTTAACTATTACCCAGGTCCTGGACTATTCAGCCCGCTCGGGGGCCGACTGCTCAGTCCTGAAACAAGTAGTAGCTGGCTTATTCGAACCAGTTTGCGACACCCTCCCGCGTCCGGCTGTCGCATTTGCGACCCAGGCGCTCACTGCAGCCACGCCGCCCGTCTGGTGAAGAAATACCCCGCCATGCACCAATCGTACGCCGCGCAGAACACTCCGTACGCGAGCGGTAGGTCCGTGAGCGGCCGCGCGCCGCCGGCCCCGGCGCCGAGGTGCAGCCAGATCTCGTGCGCCAGATCCCACCCGCCGTGGAGCGCGTAGCCCAGCACGAGGAGCGCGGGAAACCGGAGGCCGAGGAGCCCGAGTACCGCGAAAACCGCCACCGCCCAGGCCTCGGGCCGGAGCGTCGAGTAGTCGCCGAAGTACGCGACGAAGGCCAGGTACATCGCGGCGATCAGCACGAGCAGCAGCGCGAAGAAAATGTGCTCCACCCGCGGCGAGAACCGCGAGCGGCTGATCGTCACCGACCCGATGGCCGCCAGCAGGCCAATGACCAGGTACCAACTCAGGATCGCCGCCAGAGCCATGGCTGCCTCGGGGAGGTGTGACTGGTGGATTGCACTTCATGACTGGGGAGACCCGCCGGCTCGCCCGATCGTAACGCGGCCCGCAGGGCCGGACCACCGCAAGAAGCCCCACGCCGCCACCTTCAGCGCAGGATCGTGATGCCGATGCCTGCGGGATGGCTGCAAGGCCGAGCACCGGATCCACGAGGCCCGTGCCTTATGCAGTCCCGCGTAGAGGGCGAGGATGTAAGAGAACTTGCGTCAGCATTACGGATTGAGCGAGCGTTCGAGATGCAATGTGAAACATTTCCGCAACTCCCTCCGTAATCAGACGGAGCCGGAGGGGAATGTCTATGTCTACCTTCACACAAGATGTGAAATACGCACTGCGGGTGCTCGTCAAGGCTCCAGGATACGCCGGCATTACGATCCTGACGCTGGCGTTAGGAATCGGTGCAAATACGACCATCTTCAGTTGGATCAACGGTTCACTGCTGAACCCTGTGCCCGGAATTGCCAACCAGGGCGAAGTCGTTGCGCTCTCTCTTAGTCCCGACGCCACGAACCCATTTCCGTTTACCTACCCCGATTTCGAGGCACTCCGTAACGGACAGCAGAGCTTTGTCGGTCTGACGTCCGTCAACGTTGCGCCCATGACCTTGACCGGTACTGGCAACCCAAAGCGCCTTTGGGGTATGATCACGTCGGCGAACTATTTTGCCGTGCTCGGAGTTCGCCCGCTCCTTGGCCGAACATTTTTGCCGGACGAAGACGCGACGCCTGGCGGCGCGCCCGTCGTCGTTATCAGCTATCGCTTATGGCAAACGCAGTTTGCCGGCCGTGAGGACGTCGTCGGCCAAACGATGGATCTCAACGAGCATCGGTACACCATCATCGGCGTGACCCCCGCCGTCTTTCAGGGTAGCCAGACGGGCGTCCGCGCCGATCTGTTCGTACCGGTCATGATGCAATCGATGTTGATGCCGCAGGGCGACTTGATCCACGATCATCACTATTTCTGGCTCTTCGTGTTGGGACGGCTGAAGCCGGGCGTCACGCCACAGCGGGCGCAGGAAGAAATGACCATCCGGCTGAAGCCCGAGGTGAACAATTATCCCGAGGAGCACCGCGGCCACGACCAGGTGACGGCGTATCCGCTGTGGCGCAGTCCGTTCGGCGCCAATCTCTTCTTTTCCACCCTGCTTCCAATGTTGATGGCGATTTCAGGTCTGGTCTTGCTGCTTGCCTGCGCCAATGTTGCCAACCTGATGCTCGTCCGCAACATCGCCCGACGACGCGAAATGGCCGTTCGTATGGCGCTCGGCGCGAGTCGCTGGAGGCTGGTGCGTCAACTGCTTCTCGAAAGCATCGTACTCGCGCTCGCTGGCGGCGCGATCGCCATGCTGATGACGGTCTGGACTGCCGGTTCAATGACCCGTTTTGTGCCGCAAATGGATTTTCCCTTTTATCTCTCCATTGGGGCCGACCGTACTGTTCTGGCAGCGGCGTTCGTGTTTTCCCTCATCACGGGCATCGTCTTCGGGATCCTTCCTGCTCTTCGCGCCTCCTCTGAGGCGCCTGGCGGCGTGCTGAAGGAGGCCACCCACAGCGTGTCGGGCGGCTCCGGGCAAGCGCGCCTGACCAGCGCGCTCGCCGTCGCGCAGGTATCGCTCTCGCTGCTGCTGCTCGTGTGCGCCGGGCTTTTCATCCGGAGTTTCGTCAATGCCCAGCAGATCGACCCCGGCTTCAGTTCCCGCAACATCTTGATGGCGTCGTATGATTTGTTTGGCGCCGGCTACACGGAGCCGCGCGGCATTCAATTTGATCGCCAGCTGCTCACCCGCCTCGAAACGCTGCCGGGAGTGCAGTCGGTGATGCTCACCAGCCGGACACCGCTGACGTTTGCAGGAGGAGGGTCGACGAGCGTCAAACCGGAGGGCTTCGTGCCTCCCCCGAACGTCTCGATGGAAACGCAGGTGGCCATTGTTTCACCGAAATATTTCGCTACGCTGCAGCTCCCCCTGGAAAAGGGCCGCGACTTCACGGAGCAGGACAGCAAAGAAACTCAGCGGGTAATCATCGTGAACCAGACGTTTGCGGATCGGTACTGGCCGGGCCAGGAGCCCATCGGCAAACAAGTCATCTCCGACTTGACGAACGAATCGTTCACCGTCGTGGGGATTGCGCGTAACGCCAAATACAACCAGTTGAACGAAGCGCCGATCCCATTTGTCTACTTGCCGCTCTACCAGGTCTATCGCGCCGGCATGACGATCAACGCTCGAGTCTCTAGTGATCCGCTCACATTGGTCAAAGCGGTAGAGCAAGTGATTCACGAGCTGAATGGGGACGTCGTCGTCTTCGACATCACCACGCTGGACTTGCGCCGGCAACTGTCCACCATCGGCGTTCGCATCGGCGGAACCTTCGTCGGAGCGTTCGGATTGCTCGCGCTCGTGCTCGCGGCCATCGGCGTTTACGGAGTCACGTCGTACACCACCAACCAGCGCACACACGAGATCGGCATCCGCCTGGCGCTTGGCGCCAGCCGGGCTGACGTTCTGCGCCTGATCCTTGGCCGAGGGGTAGTGCTCACCTTGCTCGGCCTCGTTATTGGGCTGGGCATGTCGTTCGGTGTTACTCGTTTCCTGCAGTCTCTGCTCCTGGGCGTGAGCAGCACGGATGCGCTGACCTTCGTGGCCGTCGCGCTGCTGCTCAGCGCGGTTGTGCTCGTAGCGTGCTTCATTCCCGCGCGCCGAGCCATGCGGGTGGATCCCATGCAGGCACTTAGGTACGAGTAGGTCGGGAGGCCACCGTTCAGCGCAGTTGCCAGGTCAGGAGGATCGTACTAGGCGAAGCGTACGCCTCTTCAACCGGCTCATTTATCAAGCAACGGCGAGACAACGCCAGGGTTGTCGGGGCGCATAACAGCCACCGCCGATATTACTGGTGGGCGATGGGGGCAGTGCCAAAGGCCAGCCACCCACCTCCGACGTGCAGCACCTGCAGGATCGTGGTGGAGACGGGCTCGGCCATGTGGCCTTCCCTTCAGAGGTGCCCGTGGAGCTGCCTAACGGATGCAAATCAGCTGCAGGCGATCATCTCACCGCCCGCACAAATCGACGCATCCTTTGCTCGGCCTCTGGGAGGGTAACGCCCGAGAGGAACCCTGGCCCATCCCGGCCTGTCGGCTGCATTTGCGGGTTCGGCTGCCCGCCGCTCCGATGCCCGGAACTGAATCACCTGAAAGTGCCGGTAGCACAGGGTCCAGCCCTGACCTGGGCTCGACACTGTCACGTTCATCCGAGCTGGGATAGCAGAAACTGTCCCAGTGGCGCACGAACGTGGACCACAGAGTGCGGACCGCGAGCTCTGGCCGCCAGCGTACGATAATCTCCGCTTCCGAGCTCACAGGGAGCGCCTCGAGCCGCAGTCGCACCGCTTCGGCATCATCCCACTCCGCCAGAATCGACAGGTCGTAGTCGGCGACAGGCGCAGGCTCGAAACGCGCCGACGCTTCAGCCGCGAAGGCGCGGGCTTCCAGAGGACTCATTGGCCGGATGGTCGCCAAGGCGTCACTAGGAAGCACGTCGTGCTCGGGATCTGTCCAACGCCACGCCAACTCAAACCCTGCAAGCGAGCTCTCTGGACTCACGCCGCGGATCCCCGGTCATTCCCGATCTAGGTGGGACAGCCTAACGAAATGCGCATCAGCTGCAGACCTTCGGCCCGCGCCCGCACAAACCTATGCTTCCTTTGGAGCGCCACCGGAAGGCGCCGCCCGCACGGAGTCCAGCGCCCGTCCGGCCTGTCGGCTGCATGCGCGGGTTAGACCGCTGGCGCCGCCGGTACTACCATGGTATAATATAAGTATGAAAACCGCGATCTCCCTCCCCGATGACCTCTTCGAGTCGGCCGACGCCTTGGCCCAGCGGCTGGGTGTCTCCCGTAGTGAACTCTACGCGACGGCCGTCGCCGAGTTCCTGGCCAAGCACCAGGACACCAAGGTGACCGAACGCCTTGACCAGGTGTACGCCCAGCAGCCGAGCCGCCTCGAGCGCCCGCTCCGTCGGGCCCAGGCGCGCGCCGTGCGCCCCCAAGAGTGGTAATCGAGCGCGGGGAGGTCTGGTGGGCGGATCTCGACGAGCCCGCCGGCTCGGAGCCTGGGTACCGCCGCCCCGTTCTGATCGTCCAAGCGGACGCGTTCAACCGTAGTCGGCTCCAGACGACGATCGGGGTGGTCCTCACCTCCAATCTCCGCCTCATCGACGCGCCGGGCAACGTCCTGGTTCCGAAGCAGCATGCTGGGCTCCCCAAGGATTCCGTAGCCAACGTGTCACAGCTCGTGACGCTCGACCGCGACTTCCTGGCGGAGCGCACTGGGAAACTCCCGCCTCGCTTGCTGGCTGCGGTTGACGCTGGCCTCAAGCTCGTGCTTGCCTTGCCCTGATCTGTTCCGCAAGCGGTCTAACGGATACAAATCAGCTGCAGGCCTTCAAGCCGGCGCCCGCACCAACGTTCGTTCCTTCTCGCGCTCACGGAGCGCCCCGCCCGGGCGGAGCTAGGCGCCGTCCAGGCCTGTCGGCTGCATTTGTGGGTTAGACCGCGCCGAGCGATGGCCGAGTGCGCTCTTCGTCCAACCGATTCTGCAGGAGCTGAACCACCTTGACGGCTTCGTCGAGGTCGAGATCATCACCGAAGCGAACAACCTGATCGCCGTGCTCGAATGCCACCCGCCCGTTCAGACTCTTGCCGATCCCCCAGCCCCGAGCGAACGGTCCATTGCTCAGATCCAGCACCCTGAGGTGCTCTAACTGCCTGCTCCGGCCGAGGATCTGTTTGCTCCGGCCGAGGATCTGTTTGCTCCGGCCGCTTAATCGGCTGTGGGGGGCCGGAAATTCAATGCTGCGGCCGGGGATGTCTGCTCGCCGACCGCGATCGCTCCTGCGGCCGGCGAAATCGGTGGGCTCGGCGGGGGATTCGGTTGGCTCGGCCCGCGAGCCGCACCCTCCGCGGCGCGCTCGGCCGCTCGGCGTCGGGAGCCGTCTGCTCGGCGGTCCGTCCACCCGCTCCGGCCACGGGGGGCGCCTTGGCCGCTCGAATCGTTCGCTCCGCGAGTCGTACGCCAGCTTCGGCAGTCCGCGCGCCCGCTCGGACGTCCGGCTGCTCTCGTCGGAGTCGAAGACGCCGGCGGAGGAATCCGTCCGCCAGCTTCAAGCACCGGAATGTCAGCTTCGGCGCCCGACGTGTCCGCGCGGCGCTCGATCCGTTGGCTCCGAAGCCCGATGGTCTTCCGTGCTTCCGTGGTTCAGGGCGGCAGGGTAGAGGGCAACGAGCCACTACCACCGAACCTGCCCAGCCGAAAGAACCCGATGTCGTGCCGCCCGCGCTCGTCCTGCACCAGGTCCGCCATCACCTCGCCGATCACGCTGCAGAACTTGTAGCCGTGGCCGGAGAAGCCGGCCGCGATCGAGATCTCCGGATGGGCGGGGTGGCGGTCCAGGATGAAGTGGCGGTCCGGCGTGTTGGTGAAAATGCAGGCCTTGAGCATGAGGGTGGGGCCTTCGCCCTCCGGGAAATAGCGGCGCGCGAAGCCGCGGAGCAGCTCCTCGTCCTCGGGCTCCGGATCCCGGTTCATCGTGTCGGGGTCCACCCGCTCGCCGCGGTGGTGGTACTTGCCGAACTTGAAGCCGGGGATGAGGAAGCTGGGGAAGCCGTAGAAGCGGCCCTCCTCCACCTCCAGGTTGAAGACCGGGAACGCCGCCGGCCGGAAGCGGTCCGGCCGAGTCGGCTGGAGCCAGGCGAGCACCTGGCGCTCGGGGACCGCGAGGCCGGCGAGCTCGGGGATGAGCTTGGATGCCCAGGGACCGGCGCAGACGACGAGGCGCCCGGCCTCGTAGGCTCCGCGGGACGTCCGCACCCGCACGCGCCCGCCGTTCGCCTCCCAGTCGAGCACCTCCTCGCGGCACCGCACTTCCGCGCCCAGGGCCAGCGCCTGCTCCACATGGGCCACGTCGCAGCGCTCGGGCAGGAGAAATCCGCCATCTGGCTGGTAAAGGCAGCGGATCTGCTTGGGGAGTCGGTAGCCGGGGTACCGCCGGTGCAGCTCGTCGCCGTCCATCACCTCGTGTGACAGACCGTGGAGCTCGCTCGACTTGAGCGCGCCCTGGAAGATGGCGCCCGCTTCGGGCCCCGCGTCCACGCTTCCCGTGATGTGGAGCAGCCGCTCCCCCGCGAGACCCTCGAGCTCGCGCCACAGCTCGTACGCGCGCCGGAGGAGCGCCACGTACGTCGGATGCTCCCAGTAGGCGAGCCGGATGATCCGGGTGAGCCCGTGGGACGAGCCGTACTCGTGCACCAGGTCGAAGCGCTCGAGCCCGAGCACGCGCAGGCCCCGGCGCGCCAGATGGAACAACGTCGCGCTGCCCATCCCGCCGAGGCCCAGTACAATCGCATCGTATGCGGCCAAGGATCCTCCAACCGTTACCCGGCGTTGCAGAGCAAGTCCTTGACACCGGTTCGCCCGCGTAATATGGAAGGGAGGCAGGTGTGCCGGTCACGGTCCAAGGTTTCAAAGACCGCGGGCGGTCGCTCGCTGGTTCACGCCAGACGCCCGGCCGAAAGGAGGCCGAATGCCTACCCTCACGATAAACAACCTATCCCGCCCGTGGTCTCGATGGAGCCGCGTGGAGAGCGCGCTCGCCACGCTGGGATGTCTCTCGGCACTGGCCGCCGGGCCCGCCCTGGCGCAGGCCGGGACCGACGGCGAGTGGACGATGCCCGGCAAGGACTATTCCTCGACCCGCTTCAGTAAGCTCGCCGAGATCACCTCGGCGAATGCGACGCGGCTGCGCCCCGTGTGGACCTTCTCGACTGGGGTGCTGGCGGGCCACCAGGGACAGCCCCTCGTGGTGAAGAACACGATGTACGTGGTCACCCCGTGGCCCAACGTCCTCTACGCGTTCGACCTCACCCAGGACGGCTACCCGCTCAAGTGGAAGTACCGTCCCGACGTGAGCCAGAATGCGATCGGCGAGGCCTGCTGCGACGTGATCAACCGGGGCGCGTTCTACGCCGACGGGAAGATCATCTACAACCTGCTCGACGGGCATACGGTCGCGGTGGACGCGGAGTCGGGCAAGGAGCTGTGGAAGACGCAGATCGCCGATCTCGGGGAAGGCGAGACGACGCCGATGGCGCCCTTCGTCGTCAAGGATCGGGTGATCGTCGGCGCTTCCGGCGGCGAGTTCGGGATCTATGGCTTCGTGAAGGGGCTCGATCTCAAGACGGGAAAGATCGTCTGGACCGGGCGCAACATCGGCCCCGATGCCGAGATGCTCATCAAGGCCGGCACCTTCAAGCCGTTCTACGACAAGGGCACCGACCTCGGGAAGTCGACGTGGCCGGATACGGCGTACAAGATCGGCGGCGCCCCGGTGTGGGGCTGGATGTCGTACGACCCGGCGCTGGACCTGGTGTACTATGGCGTCGGGAATCCATCTCCCTACAACTCCGAGCAGCGTCCCGGCGACAACAAGTGGACCGCGAGCGTCCTCGCGCGCCATCCCTCCGACGGATCGCTGGTGTGGGCGTACCAGTTCACCCCGCACGACAACTGGGACTACGACGCGGTCTCCACCATGATCCTGGCGGACGTCAAGGTCGGTGGTCAGGCCAGGAAGGCACTGGTCACGTTCAACAAGAACGGCTTCCAGTACACCCTGGACCGGGCGACCGGTGAGCTCCTCGCCGCCCCCTCCTACGTCCAGGTGACCTGGGCCAAGAGCATCGATCTCAAGACTGGACGCCCGATGCTCGATTCCACCAAGCAGACCGGCGCGTCCAAGGGCAACGTGAAGGGCGTCTGCCCCAGCCTCGAAGGGGGAGTGAGCCCGGCGTCTCCCGCGGCCTACTCGCCGAAGACCGGGCTGTTTTACACCTCCACCAACAACATGTGCATGGACTACGCGGCGACGCCGGCACAGCACTTCCGCGGCACGCCGTACATCGGCGCGGGCACGCCCTACTATGCGGGCCCCGGGGGGAACCTCGGCGCGTTCATGGCATGGGATGCGACCACCGGCAAGAAGGTCTGGGAGGACAAGGAGCACTTCCCGAACTGGAGCGGCGCCCTGGTCACCGCCGGTGACGTGGCGTTCTATGGCACGCTCGACGGGTGGTTCAAGGCGGTGGACGCGAAGACCGGCAAGCTGCTCTCCAAGTTCAAGGTCGGGTCCGGGGTCGTGGGCAATCCGATCACTTACCGCGGCCCCGACGGAAAACAGTACGTAGCGGTCTACGCCGGCATCGGTGGCGATTGGTTCCTGCTCGCGGGGGACGTGCGCTCCGACGATCCCGCCGACGTGCGCCCGCCGTCCGACCCCTACAAGGACATCGGGCGGCATACCAGCCAGGGCGGCATCGTCTGGATCTTCGGCCTCTAACGGAGAGGAAGAAACCATGCCAACCACCAGACACGTTCTCGCGACCATCGCGGTTGCGGTCGTTGCCGCGGCCGCCTGCAAATCGGGTGAAGATACCAGGGTCCAGGCTGCCGGCCCGGAGTTCCATCCCGGAGAACGGATCCCCGCCGGCGGTGTCGTCCCGCCCGCCAACGCGCTCAGTGCCCCTCGTCCGGCCAAGCTCGACCCGGACGCTGGAGCCGCGCTGTTCAGCA
>JBOHSB010000462.1:0-9826 GCA_050733015.1 Gemmatimonadales bacterium | reverse complement strand
CCAGCACGTCGCAATGGGTGAAGGTCTTGCTGTAGTGGTCGGGATCGGGCGCTTCCGGCGCCTTGCCGAGGCCCGCAGCCCGCCGAATGAAATACTCGTATTTCATCCAGAAGCTGGGCGGCCACATAAAGGTCTTGTAGTAGAACCCGGCCGGGAAATAGCGCGACAGCAGATTGTTGACGGCGCCGATATCAAAGCCCAGCGATGGCCAGCGATTCTGGCTCGATGCCACCAGCCCGTCGAAGAGCTCGATCTGGGTAGCGCGCAGATTGGGCTCGGTCTTGGCGCCCTCGCCAAGCTGGATCAGCGCATTGGGCTCCTCCGAGCCAGCGGTGAGGATGCCGCGGGGGCGGTGATATTTGAAGCTGCGTCCGACGAGATGGACGCCGTTGGCGAGCAATGCTGAGGCCAGCGTGTCGCCCGGATGGCCCTCATAGTGCTTGCCATCGAAGGTGAAGCCGATCGTCTTGCTGCGGTCGATGGCCCCGCCCTGGGCCGTGCGGTGGGTCTGGGTCACGGCTTTGGCTCGCCCATCTTGTAGACCTTGAAAATCTTGTGGGTCACCGTATCGCGCGCGACGTTGAACCAGCGCCGGCAGCCGCGGGCGTGGTTCCAGCGCTCATACTGCATGCCCTTCGGATTCTTGCGCATGAACAGGTAATCGGCCCAGGCCGCATCGCTGATCTGTTCGGTGTTCAGCGGCCGGGCGATATGCGCCTCGCCGCCGCAGGTAAACTCGATCTCGGCGGCGGGATTTTCCTCTTGGGACAGATCTTCAATCTCCAGGAACACTGGCCCGGCGGCCTCCTGCTCTGGGCGTTGGGCGCGTGGCTGGCCTGGCTGCTCCTCAGGGACTGGCCCCAGGCGATGCTGGCGGCCGGGCTCACGCCGGCGTGGCTCGGGGGCGAGTGGATGGTGGCGACCGAGCGGCACCACGGTGAGCCGGTGCTCGCCATGGGACTGCTGCTCCTCGCCCTGGTGTACCTGGGCGCGTTGCCGGGACCGCGAGGCGCCGACAGGGCCGCCCGGCGTGCGTTACTGTGGATCGGCGGCCTGGGGGTCATCCCAGCGGCGTTTCTCGTCGTCGCGAGCCCACACGTCTGGCAGGGGCTGGGCGACCTTCCGCCCCTTCGCTTCGCGTGCGGCGTGGCGGTTGCCCTGGGTGGACCGTTCGGCGTGGCCTGGCTGCTGCACCGATCCTTGTCGCCGGCGCTGCTCGGGCTCGCCGTCTGGACGGCGGCCGGACCGATGCTCGCCGCCCAGCGAGGGGTCGTGCCGTACGTCTGGGCCGCGGTGCTCAGCATGGGGCTGATCGGTTGGGGGGTTCTGGAGCGGCGGTCGGAGCGCATCAACCTCGGCGTCGCGGGGTTCGCGCTCACCGTGCTGGTGTTCTACTTCTCCAGCGTCATGGACCGGTTGGGGCGGTCCGCCAGCCTGGTCGGGCTGGGACTCCTGTTTCTGGGCGGAGGCTGGGCGCTCGAGCGGGCACGGCGGCGCCTCGTGGCGACGGTGACGGAGCGCGACGCATGACGCGGCGCGCCGCCGGGTTGGTGCTGGCTGCGGTGCATGCGGCCCTGGTCGGGAGCCTGGGCCTCAAGCTCCTGGCCGATCGCGCCCGGTTGCCGCGCGGGTGGGTTCAGAGCCAACCCTTCGATCCGTCCACGCCGCTGCGTGGCCGATACGTTCGGCTCGGACTCGTGATTCCCCTGACGGACCCGGACACGACAAGGGGCCCGTATGCCGAGGCGGGCGTCAGGCTCGAGCTGCGAGGCGACCGGGTGGTGGGGTCGATCGACGACAGCGTGGTCACGCCCAGAGTCCAGCTGCGGCAGGACCAGGGCCGGTGGAGCGCGCGCCTGGCCCAGCCCGTCGCCTTCTTCATTCCGGAGCACGTGCCTGACCCTTCGGTGCGGCCGACTGGCGAGGAGCTGTGGGTGGAGGTGACCATCGCGCGGAAGGGACCGCCCCGGCCGATCCGCCTTGGCGTCATGAAGGACGGTCGGCTGACTCCGCTCGAGATCCGGTAACCTGGTGCGCCGTTTCGGCACGCCCACGTGGGAAACGGTGCCGCACGGAACGGGCAAGATCGCGATCGTCGGCCATGCTCCCCGGCGCCCCCTCCCGCCTTCCATTCTCCCTCCCGCTCCGCCGCGCGCTGGCCTATGCCCACCCCGGGGAACCCCTCGGCGCCTGGGTGCGCATGGGCCGGTGGCCGCTCCACCTGCGCGCCGGCGGATGCGCTCTCCTGGCCAGCGCTGATCTGGGCTTCCTGCTCAGGCGCACCGCCCAGATAGTGGTGCGAAGCGGCGCGCGGCCCGTGGTGCTTCCCGCGGAACGCCTCATCGCCTGGCGAACCCTGCAGATCGTGGTGGGCGCTCCCTACCTGCCCCGGCTGCAGGAGCTGCGGGCCCTCTATCCCGGCCTCCGGGTGGGCCATGGGCGCATCGCCCTGCCACTCGGGCTGGGCGGTGGCGAGGCCGCGCTCGCCGTATGCGCCCAGGCCGGCATGCCGGTATCCGCCACCTGGATCGAGTACGAGGCCGCGGGCTCTGGTTGACTCCCGCCCGGCGACGTCTCTAGGTTAGGACTCGCCCCGATCCCAGGCCTATGCTCGGACTCAACCTCGCTCCGCTCTTCACTTTCGGTGAAATCCTCCGACGCCTCGGCGAAATCCTCCGCATCGACGGCGAGGAGCTCACCCGGGCCGGCGCCCGGGTGCTCGGCATCTGGCTCCTGGGCTGGTTCGCATACCGGGTCGTGGTGCTCGCGGCCCGCCGGATCGAGATGGCGGTGGACGACGGCGACGACTCCGTCACCACGCTCCGCGAGCGCCGCGGGCAGACCATCGCGCAGCTGCTTCGAAGCGTCGGGCGGGTGGTCGTCCTCGCGATCGCGATGCTGCTCACCTTCAACGTCTTCATCGACATCGGACCGATCCTGGCCGGCGCCGGCATTCTCGGCCTCGCCGTCTCGTTCGGCGCTCAGAGCCTGGTCAAGGACGTCATCAGCGGATTCTTCATCCTGTTCGAGAATCAGTTCGCCATTGGCGACGTGATCGAGGTGGCCGGGAAGAGTGGCCTGGTCGAGAAGATGACCCTCCGCGTGGTCCAGCTCCGCGACGCGGAGGGGGTGATGCACGTGGTGCCCAACGGCGAGATCAAAGTGGTGAGCAACAAGACCCGGGGCTGGGCGCGGGCCGTGGTGGACGTGGGGGTGCCTTACGACGAGAGCGTGGACCGCGCCATCGAGGTGCTGCGGGACGAGGCGGCGCAGTTCTCCACCGACAAGGCCTGGAGCTCACAGCTCGACGGTCCGGTGGAGGTGCTGGGGGTCGAATCGCTGAGCGACAGCGCCGTGATCCTGCGCACCGTGATCCGCACCCAGCCCGGCTCTCAGTGGAGCGTGGCCCGCGAGTTCCGTCGCCGCATCAAGAACCGGTTCGATCGCGAGGAGCTCGAGATTCCGTTCCCGCAGCGGCGGGTGCACGTCCGCGTCGAAGGCGGCCCCGGTCCAGACCCCATCGCCCACGCCGCCGCCGGGGCCGCGGGCGGATGACCCTCCGCCTCCACAACACGCTCACCCGCCGCGTCGAACCGTTCGTTCCCCTCCAATCGGGCCGGGTCTCGCTCTACACCTGCGGGCCCACCATCTACAACTACGCCCACATCGGGAACTTCCGCACGTTCCTGTTCGAGGACCTGCTGCGCCGGTGGCTCGAGGCCAGCGGGTACGACGTGCTCCACATCATGAACCTGACCGACGTGGACGACCGGACCATCGCCGCCGCTCGCGACAAGGGCGTATCGCTCCGGGCCCATGTGGACCCGTTCGCGCGGGCGTTCGAGGAGGACCGCGACTGGCTCCGGATCAAGCCGGCGACCGAGCAGCCGAGGGCCACGGAGTACATCGGTCCGATGATCGAGCTCATCCAGGGGTTGCTCGACCGGGGGGTCGCGTACTCCGGCGAGGACGGCTCGGTCTATTTCGCCATCGCGCGGTTCCCCCCGTATGGCCGCCTCTCGCAGCTCGACCGGCGCGAGCTCCGCGCGGGCGCCAGCGAGCGCGTGACCGCGGACGAATACAGCAAGGAAGACGCGCGCGACTTCGTCCTGTGGAAGGCGGCCAAGCCGGAGGACGAGGCCGTCGGCGCCACCTGGGATGCGCCGTTCGGCCGGGGACGCCCGGGTTGGCACATCGAGTGTTCGGCCATGGCGCTCGAGCTCATCCGCCGCCGCCTCGGCACCGACGTGCTGGACATTCACGCGGGCGGGGTGGACCTGATCTTTCCGCACCACGAGGATGAAATCGCCCAGAGCTGCGCCTACACCGGCCGCGACGCGTTCGCCCGAGTGTGGCTCCACGGCGAGTTCCTCAACATCCGCGGCACCAAGATGTCCAAGCGGTTCGGCAACATCACGACCGCGCGGGACCTTCGGGAAGACGGCGTGGATCCGGGCGCCGTCCGGCTGCTGATGTTCCAGGTCCACTACCGGAAGCAGCTCGACCTCACCGACGAGGCGCTGGCCAGCGCGCGCGAAGGCTCGCGGCGGCTGGGAGAGTTCCAGAACCGGCTGCTCGCGGCGGGCGGATCGGCCGACGGCGCGTCCCTGCTCGCGGCCGCGGAGCGGCTGGACCGCGAGCTGGCCGAGGCGCTCGACGACGACCTGAACGCCCCCCGCGCCGTCGCGGCCATGTTCGCCTTCGCGTCGGCCGGCAACGCGGCGCTCGACGGGGGCGAGGCCGCGGGACCGCGCGCAGTCGCGGCATGGCGCCGGGCCGAGGGCGTCCTCGCGATCACGTCGGCGGTGCAGTCGGTCAAGGTGGGAACGGCGGTCGACGCCCAGGCGAACGCTGGGGAGCTCGATGAGTCACCCCCGTCCGGCGCCGATGAGGAGGCCCACCGCGGCTGGGCCATTGGGTGGGCGGTGAGGCGCAAGGAGGCCAAGGCGGCGCGGAATTTCGCGGAAGCGGACCGGATCCGCGGACTGCTCAAGGGCGCGGGGTGGGAGGTGCGGGACAACCGGGATGGGTCGATCGAGGTCGTGCGGACCAGGCCGTAGCCTGGCGATCTAGCTGCTCGGAGTCGGGGGAACGGCCACCTCGGCACCTCCGTCCTCCAGCGATCGCTGGAGCGCCTGGATGGCCAGGAGCGCCGCCGTCCCGTCCGTCGTTCCCGGCGTTCCTACGGCTCTGGATTGGACGCCTCGAACGAACGCGCCCAGCAGAGCCTGGTAGGTTCGCGTGAGGGTGTCGCGCGACCCCGAGACCCCACGCGATGCCGAGTCCGCCAGATCCAGGGCGCGGCGCCCAGGTCCGCCGGCCGGCCAGAATCGCCCCGAACCCCACCGGATCTCGTAGCTCCGGTGGCCCGCTCGGATGGCGATGCGCTCATGAGGCCGGTCGCCGGGATGGGCACGACTGAGGGCCGCGCCCCCGCCATGGAACCCGATCTGCGCCTGAATTTCCCCCGGGGCGTCGCGACGAGCGCTGATGGTCGCCACTTCCCGGTCCACCACGTGGCGCACCAGGTCGAGATGCGCGGCCAATGCCACGAATGGGTCCGCGTCGCGCGCGTCGATGACGACCTCGCTTTCGACCGCCGGCGTACCCTCCTGCCGGCTCGCCAGCGCTCGGCGGACCCGCTCGACGGGCTCCCACCAGCGTCGGTTGAAGCCCACCATCACCGGCAGCCGGACCGCGCGCTCCGCGTCGCGGATCCACTCCGCCTCCTCGAGCGAGGCGGCCAGCGGCGGCTCGATCAACACCGGCAGACCAGCTCCAAGCGCCTGCACGGCCAGGCTGGCGTGACGCTCGAGCGGCGAGGCGATCAGGACGGCATCCACCACCCGCGCTTCGAGCAGCGCCTCGGCGGAGCCGAACGCCCGGCAGCCGGGAGCCGAGCGGGCGAGCCGGCGACTCCGCTCGGCAAGCTCATCATACGCGGCGGTGAGGCGGGCGTTGGTCAGCCGGGCGATCGCCGGCACGTAGTGCCGCTCGGCGGTGGTCCCGCATCCGAGCAGGCCCAGGAGGACGGCACCGGTCAGCGTCCGGCTCCCTCGGAAAGTCCGGCAAAGTGACGGGCGGACCGCCCGGCGGCGCGGTGATTGGCGGGCTGGATGTCGGATCTCCTCGAATCGGGCAGGCCTAGGTGGGAACGCGTGAACAAGTTAGCCGATCGCCGGGGGCCGGCAAACGCACCTCGGGGGGGCTCCTGTCGGGTTGGCTGGCCGGGCTGTGCCGGCGGGCTCGCGGCGACTGGTCCAGAGAGAGCGGTAGTGGCCCAGGTTGAGCCGTGACATTGAGAATGGGCTTGCCACGTCTCCCACCACTTTGGGACCGTACCAGATCGTAAGTTGGAGTGGACTCACAAAGCGTGCTCCGCGAGGAGTTGGCACACTATCAGGCTCTCCGGTCTAGCCTACTCGCCTCCTCCGAAGGCAAATTCGCTCTCATAATCGGGCAAACCCTGATTGGCGTCTATGAGACGCACAGCGAAGCTTACCGGGCCGGTTTGGCCGGTTACGGCAATATTGCCATGCTTATTCGGAGGGTCCAACGCTATGAGCCGGTCACTGTGCTTGTCCAGCGGCCCAGCGGCTTAATACATGGGGATTTTTATTAGCCGCTTGCCCGCCCAGAAACTAGGAAAGAAGCAGGAGCTTTACGAGCCGTCCGACGTGCTCATGTGGTGCGGGCCGCTCGTGCAGGTAGAAGTCAAGATTCCGGTGGAGTTGGAGCAAGAGCTTGCCGCCAAGGCGGCGTACTATCCGGCTCCGGTCTATGGGGTGGCGCTGATAGATACCGGAGCCACGTTCTGTCATATTGACTACACTGTGGTCAAGAAGTTGGCGCTCAAGCCGACGGGCATAGAGCGTACCCAACGACCAGCCACTGGCCGCAAGATGGTCAAGCCCGCCTACGTGACTCGGTTCTCGTTTCCGCGAACGACGCTGTTCGATTTCCAAAGCCCTAACGTCTGCCCCTACAACCTGTCACACGGCGGCTGGACCCTTCCGCACGGGCTTCACGGGAAAGTCGTTGCCGTTTTGGGACGGGAGTTCCTCAAGGCCTACCGGCTCACCTGGGACGGTCCAGCGGGAAGCTTTTCCATCGTGGACGCTGGCGGCATTGCATCGTAGGGCGAGCCTCGCCATCTTGAGGCATGACTTCTAACCCGCGCAAGCATCGCAAGAAGAACGAGGACGTGAACGAGGCCGCCTTCCGCGTCGTGCGGGAGGCGACCGAGAAGCACGACCCCGAGCGGCCCAAGAACCCCGCTGCGGTCGCGCTAGGCCGCCTAGGCGCATCCAAGGGCGGCAAGGCGAGGGCGGCCAAGTTGTCGGCCAAGAAGCGGGCGCAGATCGCCCGCAAGGCGGCCATGACCCGCTGGAAGGCCGCCAGGGAGAAAAAGCGCGAGGACTAGGGCTTACCTTTCCCGCGCATGCATACTAGCTTGTAGGCAATCTGTTGCGGCCCGCGCCTGTGGCCCTTTGGGAGCATCGCGCGGTCCGTGACAGGGTAGGTCCTGAGTCGTGTATTCAGCGGCCGAGGACCCTTGACCATGCGATGCTATTGTCGCGTGCTCTGGGGTCCCTCCGAAAAATTGAGAGGCCCGGATCAGGGCCCGTGACACGCAAACCGTGCGCGGGCTGCTGCCGAGAGCCATCCAGGCTTTTTCACCGGCCCCCGACGCACACACGTCGATGGCCGTTTTCGTTTTGGCCCTCAGTGGCACTCATCCGGGCTTCATACAAAAACCGCATGAGTGCGACCGATGGGAGATGGGGAGCCCGGTAGCGTTCACAACGCGAACGGCCCACGGAGCCCTTACGAGGGGACGCACCGTGAGCCGTTCGGGAAAGCAGGGTACGGCGATGCCGCCACCGTAGACCCGTTTTGCGGGCCGGGGAGCCTTGCTAAAGGGCTTCCCGCGTCCCGCCCGACGCCCCCGTAACTCAACTGGACAGAGTACCGGTCTGCTAAACCGGAAGCTGCGGGATCGTACCCCGCCGGGGGCACCTACGCCATGCTGGGGTAGGCACCAGCAATCTAAGTGCCTGCCCCACCGGCGATAGGGGCTTAGGGGTAACAATTGTAACTAAAACCCTTGATTTCTTTGCCGGGCAAGCATAGATTATAAGCCATGAACCAGCTATCACTTGAGCGTCGCGCGCAAATCGTCCGGTGCCTGTGCGAAGGCAACTCGGTCCGGGCCACGGCCCGCCTGACCGGTGCCTCGCGCACCACGGTCCTGAGTCTATTGGTGGACCTGGGCGAGTTGTGCCGGACCTATCAGAGTCACGTCATTCGGAACCTTGCTGCCGGGCGGGTCCAGTGCGACGAAATCTGGAGTTTCGTCGGGGCCAAGCGCCGGGCCGTGGAGAGTGGGGCCAGTGGCGAGGGCGACGTGTGGACGTGGACCGCGATGGATGCCGATTCCAAGCTGATGATTTGCTGGCTGGTCGGTCCCCGCTCCCCGGAGAATTGCCGGTACTTCATCCGCGATCTGAGAGAGCGGCTGGCAACTCGCGTCCAGATCACGACGGACGGCCTGGGAGCGTATGTCTCAGCGGTGGAGGGGGCCTTTGGGTGGGCCGGGACCGATTTCGCCCAGCTGGTCAAGACCTACAGTACGGGCACCCACGGCCTGACCGACAACTTTACCGCCCGGCGCTACAGCCCTGGCGTCGTCATTGGTGCCGACAAGACGTGGATCATGGGCGACCCCGACATGGACCACGTGTCCACGTCGTTCGTGGAGCGCCAGAATCTCACGATGCGGATGCAGATGCGCCGGTTTACCCGGCTGACCAATGCCTTCTCCAAGAAGGTCGAGAACCACGCCTATGCGGTGGATATTCACTTCATGTACTACAACTTCGCCCGGCCCCATGCGACCCTGACCAAGCGTCACCCCCAGCACTACCCTCAGACCCCCGCGATGGCGGCCGGAATCACGGACCACGTCTGGACCCTGGAGGAGATTTGCGGGTTGATGGACCCCACCCGCCTTCTTGGCGTGTAACGTTGAGAATGGGCCACTACCCGAGAGAGCCACCCCATTGACTCTAACCAACTTGCCCTCTATGATACGAGTCTGTCTTGTTCGGCCTGTTTTAGGCTGGCGTAGCTCAACTGGCAGAGCACCCGCCTTGTAAGCGGGAGGTTAGGGGTTCGATTCCCCTCGTCAGCTCGGTGGCGCCGACACTCTCGATGAATAGGACCCCGCTCACTCGCCGGCGGGGTTCTGTCTCAGATGAGGGTGACTCGCAGGCTCGGTGGGGTGACCGAGTGGCTAATGGTAGCAGACTGTAAATCTGCCGGGCTCTGCCCTACGTAGGTTCGAATCCTACCCCCACCATGGGAAGTCGTTGGTCGCGGGTCGCAGTCGCAGGCGGATGGACCGGGGGGCTGGCTGGACAGGAGCGGACCGGGTGATAGGCGTGACGGCTTACGACCGGTGACCGACGACATACGACTCTCCTGCGGGTGTAGCTCAGTTGGTAGAGCATCAGCCTTCAAAGCTGAGGGTCGCGGGTTCGAGCCCCGTCGCCCGCTTTGAGACGAGAGGGTCGCTCGCGTAGCTCAGTCGGTAGAGCGCATCCTTGGTAAGGATGAGGTCACCGGTTCGATCCCGGTCGCGAGCTTGATGTAGGACGATAAGGCGATAGGACGAACGGGCGATGGGCATCACCGGGCGATGGAAACAGGTATCGTCCTATCGGCGAAACCAAGGCACTCAACCGGACACCGGGATACGGGACACATGGCCAAGGCCAAATTCGAGCGGACCAAGCCGCACGTGAACGTCGGGACGATCGGGCAC
>JBOHSB010000461.1:0-19227 GCA_050733015.1 Gemmatimonadales bacterium | reverse complement strand
GATGGTGCACCAGGTGGAGCAGGGGCTCGGCGGCGGTTGGCACCGGGTCTCGCCCGACACGACGGCGCCGGGCTACCCGCTATCGTCCGACCAGCATGGGCTACTGGTCGTGTTCGTGAGCGGCAGCGGGGAGGCTTACGACCTGAGGAGTCCCCAGGTCGAGCTGCTTCTGTCGGGCAGCGAGCAGTTCTCGCCGGCACAGCTGCCGCCGCGCTACCAGCTGGCCATCACGGTGCGGTCGGCAGGGGTGAGAAACCAAGGGCGATGACGCTGCGCGTCTTCGGCGGCCGCGGACTTGCGCCGGGACGTGAGCCGCCCCTGGCGCGGTGGCTGGCGGGCTTATTCGCTGTCGTCCTACCACCAGTAGCAGCCACCCTACTCTTCGTCAACACAGCAGAGAGGATTGGCCTCGATCTTACCGGCGCCGCGATTGCCACGGCTACCCTAGGAACGCTCTATGTCTCCTGGAACACATTCAGAGTGCTGTTGGCTATCTGGCGCCCTTCGGTTTAGGACCGGAGCTCTGAAGAGCAGCCTGAATACTTGCATTCGGCGACACGACAGGGCGCCCTCGGGCTCTGCTCGACCTGCATAGTCACGTCTCAAGGCCCGCTGGAGACGCGCCGCCACCAAAGGCATTCGACATCCCACTATGGCGCACCCACTCCCACATCGATGACCGGGCACACCGGCCGACGTCTATCCCGTAACAACTCAGCACGCCGTCCGCCGCATTTGCGACACGGTCTAGCCGAGAGCCTGTCGCATTCGCACCGGTTTTCGGACGATCTTGCCCCTGTCCGACTGTTGGACCGCGAGGTACCATCCAGTGTCCGCGGTCACGAGGACGTCAAGTGGATCTCGTCCCGATTCTGTTGTCCCTTCTGCAATCCGCTCCCTCCGCTCGCCACACGGCCGCCTCGGCCCCCGCGTCGCCGATGACGTCGGCGGCCCGAGTCATTCCCGCTCCCGCGAGCATTCAAACTCCTCAGGGTGCATCCATCATTGACTCCATCCTCCGCGCCGGCCCTCGGCCGGACTCCGCGGTGGTCCTGGAGACCACCCATATCTCGAGCGCCGCACTCGATTCCATCATCGCCCACGTCAAGAACTCGACCAAGCCAGCCGCCGCTGCCGGCGCAGGCTACAAGACATTCACCGTCACGAACAAGCGCCTGAGTCAGGCGACGCTCATCGACCTCTTGCGCGACCACGGGGCGACTGAAGGCGCCGCGAAGCGGGCCGCTCCAGGCCTCATGCGAGCGCTCCAGAATCCGGCGCTCAGGCAGGTAGCCATCGTGACCGCCGCCGGCGGCGGCGTACTCGCCGTGGTGGAATGGGCCAACCCTGGATGGTCGTCGCTCGCCAGGTGGGGGATCGCCGCGGCGTTCGCCGCGCTGGTGCTGCTCCTCTACCGCCTTCTGCGCCGCAGGCGGTTGATGACCTAGCGGTGCCTGCCCGCACACGTACCCGGAGGGACCATGAAGGGCCAGCTGCTCGCGGTTGTTCTGGCGTCGCATCTGTGCGCGGCGGCCCTTCACGCCCAGTGTGTGGTGGTCGACCATGCTGCCGATGACTGGCAGGCGCTCAACATGTTCTGGCGCACCAACATTCCCATCTGTCAGATCGCGCCCGGCAACAACAACGCCTACGCCGATCGCCAACAAGGCGTGGTCTGGGCGGATCAGGGGTGGCTCGATGGAATAGCCATGCAATTCGGCAGCTGGGCCGCGACGGGCATCCTCGCTCACGAATGAGGGCACATGATTCAAGGCAATGTGTCGGGGACGCCGGCGGAGCTGCAGGCCGATTGCCTCGCCGGTGTTTTCATGAGAGGACAAGGTCTGGCGTGGCCCACGATTGAACAGTTCGCCACCTCGAACTTTTTCGCCGGCGATGCGGAGTGGAAGTTTGGGGGTCACGGAACGGGCCCACAGAGAGTGACCGCGGCCAGACGAGGGTACTACGGGTACAACGGCCAAAGAGGAATGTACCTGCTCGCCCTGTGTCCCTTCAGCGCCTGGTAGGGGTCGCGATGGGGTGCTTTCGAGTGCTCTCGATTGATGGAGGTGGAATCCGCGGCATCATCCCGGCAACGGTGCTCGCGGAGATTGAGGAGACCTGCAAAGCGCCGGTCGCTACGCTCTTCGATCTCATCGTAGGAACGTCCACCGGTGGCATTCTGGCGCTCGGCCTCACAGCACCCGCTGAGGGTCGGCGACCGAGAAATACAGCGAAAGCCCTGCTTGACCTCTACAGCCTTAAAGCGGAAGCCATCTTCCCTGGCGGCGGTCCACCGGATTGGAAGCAGAAAATCTTCGGTACCCGAGACCCGGGCGACTGGCTGCGCCACCCAGGCAAGATCATGATGGATAGCGCGCAAAAGGTCGGGTCGGTGTTGGGCGGCAATAAACAGTTTGCGGGTTCGGCCCGGTATTTCGGCACGGGTCTGGAGGAGACGCTCGATCAACAGATCGGTGACACGCCCTTGTCGGACGCCCTTACGCGCGTCCTGATCACGAGCTACGACGTCGCCTACGGTCAACCGGTGCTGTTTACGAGTTTCAAATGGCCCTCGCAAGCGTTGATCGGCGTCTCGATGCGCGTGGCGGCGAGAGCGACGTCCGCGGGCCCGACCTACTTCGAGCCACAAGTCCTGGAGGTCGGCAGCACGCAGCGGGTACTCGTGGACGGCGGCGTGTTCGCGAACAACCCGTCGCTGATTGCCAATACACTCGGCAGTGTTCTGGCCGCCGATGCAAATCGGCCGCTCCTCCTCGTTTCCCTCGGCACGGGAACCCGCAACCCCGCGCAGCCGCGGACTGTAACCCAGATCAAAACCCAGAACTGGCTCGGAACCGCCAAGGGCGTCATGGAAGCGGCGATGACCGGCACTGGTGAGCTCGCGGACATGCTGCTCCCGGGCCTGATGAACCTTTCCGGTGGGCCGCGGCGCTACTACCGCATTCAGACGAACGTCGGCCAATGCAACTTCGAGATGGACGACTCATCACCGGGGAATACCCAGTGTCTTGGGCTGTTGGCCAAGCAGGTTGTCGATAGCAGGCGATCGGACCTTCTCGAGCTGTGCGGGTCCCTCGCGCACGGTGCGGACGCTGTCCCGAAGTCGTAAGTCATCGTTTCCTAAGTGATCCCGCACCCCGAAGTCGTTGAAAGCCGAGGCATTCACCGAAAGTGAAGGTAGCCATGCCCAAAAACGACGAGTGGCCGCGATTCGGCATCGGAGCCCTGATTGCTGTTGGTGTCATCGGTGGTATCCTCGCCGTCGGCTGGGCTGTGGCGCAGATCATTCCTGCCATCGGGGTGGCAGCTGGGCTGGCCACAGCCTTGGCCGCCACCGGCGTGGCCGGGGCTGGCGTCGCCGCGTGGTGGGCGCCGACCGCCGCAATCGGCTTAGGAGGGGGAGGTGCGGCGGTACTCTTCTTCGTCCTGATGAAGACCACGCGCGAGGCCGCGAAAGACCCGTACAGGTGGACGCTTCCCTTGCTGGGTATCGGGGCCAGCCTGATGCTCGATCTTGCGAGAGATTACGCGATCGACAATCAGCTCCTCAAGATCCTGTTGACGGCGCTGCTGGCGTTCTTCGTCGTGGTGGCAGGCGCATGCTATGAATCCGAACAGCGGCTCTGGAAGGTCGTTGGCACCATGCTGCTGCTGCTTCCTCCTGCGGCGCTCCTCACGCGCAACCTGGACCCGACGAGCCTCGGCACCCTGTGGAGCGATGCGACGAGCATGCCACGCTCGGTCTGGCTGCGACTGCTGGGGTTCCTCACCCTTGGGCTCGTGGTAGTCGGGCTAGGTCACCTGGACGCGCGAAGCCAGCGGAAGCCGGCCTTGGGGCGCTAACCCCGGGGTAGTCGAGCTCCGCCGAGCCCCGCCATGGCAGCACGCCCCTACAGTGTTGCTGAAGAAGCGGAAGATTGGGCGGGCGAGCCCGACGGCAGGGTCTCATGAGGAAGGGTGGGAAGATGCGCACACTCGCACAGCAACAGCCGCACGCTCAAACGCGCCGGGTTCTTGATCCCGCCCGACCAAGTCGCGCTGCCTTATCCGAGGACCACTCAATCCCGCAGCCGCAGCACGCGAGCGCCGATCAAGGCTCCGGTCCCGATTTCAGCCGGATCTCCCTGCACGCTCGGACAGCCCTTCAGGCAAAGGCGACGGTAAGCGCCCCCGGCGACCGATACGAAGCGGAGGCGGACCGTGAGGCCGAGCGCGTGATGCGTGCGCGGGATCCTGCTGGCTCAAGGCCGGCAACCCAGACGGGGCCATTCCTCGGCCCTCCCGACGCGGCGCGGAGCGCCGAGAGGAGCCTTGCCCCACATGATCCGGCCGCCAGCAGCGGTAGCCTGCTGCCGACCGACGTGCGCGCGTTCATGGAGCCTCGCTTCGGTGCCGATTTTGCCGGCGTCCGCGTACACACCGACCTGAACGCCATCCAGATGAACCGCCGACTCAATGCCCAGGCGTTTACCTACGGCTCGGACATCTACTTCGGACTTGGCAGGTATCCCGGCAAGGACGCGACGACTGCTCACGAGCTGACGCACGTGTTACAGCAAGCAGGTAGCTCCCCCGGCACCCGAGCGGTCGAGCACGCGGGCCTTCCGATGGTTCAACGTATAGTAGAGCTGCGGCCACCGGGTCGTGGAGAAGCGTCCGCCTTCGACCGACGCCAGGACCTCATCGATCGTCTGAACGGCCTGTCCACCGCAATCAGGTACCGGCTCGAAGCGGCGCCGACGGCCCCTCGGGAACGAATCACAGCCGAGGTGCTCGACGAACCCGCGCTTACGCATTTCGATCGCCAGATGCGTGCCTTCATCGATCGTGCGGAACTGCTGCCGCTGCGATTGATGGCCGGCGCTGGGCGCGTCGCCAATGGAGCCGGCGGTTTTGACCCTCTCCTGTTCGATAGCTTCAATGAGGCCTACGTGGATCTGGATGACTTGCTCGCGTCGGACGATGCGGCCTTTCAGTTGGTCCTTCTTCACTTCCTGACGGAACGTGCCAGCACCCGGAACTACGCGCGGCGGATCGGGACCGACATGAGCGCTTCGTTCGATCGGGCGCACCGGGCGGGCCGGGAGGCAGAAACCGAATTCCTTCGAGATCGCATTGGGGATCCGACGATTCGTTTCAATTACGAGGAGCCACGACCCAACGGAACCCTCGTGATCGCATGGCGAAGCGACGAAGGCTACCGAGTCTTCCACATCATTCGTCGCGCGGCGGCCGAGGTGCGGGGCGGCGAGGTCTCCGTTCAGACGCGCGACGGCCGCCGGCTGAGCGTCGAGGATTTCATCGCCGAACGTGCGGCCGCAGCCGCACCATGAGTGGCCCGTCCTTGGGGCGTAGTCGAGCGGATCCCTGATCGACGGCCAGGAGCTCGCCGAGCTGCGGACCTGGGCAAGGTGTTCTCGAGGGCTCGCACTTCCTTGTTGTCCGGAGCACCTGCGCGGACGTGCGCGTTCGCGGGCCCTGATTCCAGTTCGGGCAACGCCACTCTTTCCACCTCGGGCAAAGCAACTTGCGCCGACGGAACCGTCACAGGATCACCGGTGCGCCAGTGTCGTTGTATGCGGGCTCTCACATCCCGTTCGGTTCTGTCACTCCTGCTGTTGATGGGGGCCACGAGCGCGTGTGCGAGAGGAGCCTCAGACCATCAGCTTCCTACCCCTCAGCCGGCGGTGTCCGGGATGCCCCAGAAGCTCAGCTACGTCGGCCTCCGCACAAGTGGGAACATGGCATACGTGGTGGGGCTGCTCGTGTCGGGAACCTGTTCGGCACGCTGCGTGTACCCAGTCACCGCTGCGCTTCCGCCTGGATACAGCCAGGTCGAGATTCTCCTCACGGGGTGGCACACGGAGAATCTCGGCGGGTCCACCCCGCTTCAGCAGTTGACGCTCGGGACAAGGCCCGTCGCGTACGATCCTGTCACCGGCCATCTGGCCTGGGAAGCCATCGCGGACATTCGCCACGCTGCGGGCAGCGGGGACGAATACCGCTTTACCCTGTACTTCTCGATCATTCTGACGAAGCTTGCCGGCGCCCGTCTTCGGGTTTTCCAGAACCACTGCAGCTCGGCTGGTGGAGGTGAGTGCCACAGCGGGAAGATCCTTCCGCACCCCAATTTCCCCGGCTGGGACGTTCTCGCCATCGGGATCCGGGGATTCACCTTAGAGGCGGGTACCGCTGGCGGCCTGTTGCTGAGCCGGCTCGGGTTGAAGACGAGTTATCTGATCCCTCCTGGGACTAGCGACGTCGTCTCCAGCCTGCGCTGTACCATGCAGGATGTCACGCCAACGGAGCCGATCACCTGTCGTGCGGAACTGGTCGGGGTCATTGCCGCGCCAGGCGAGGGGTTTGCGGTACACTTCTCCAGCAGGCACTACGGGCTCCAGTTCCTTAGCTTGCCTGCACACGAGAACCCTCCGGCACTTCCGGTTGACGGTGCGTTCGGTGGGCTTGAAGCGTTTTCCTTGAGCTTCGGGACCAGTGATGAGGCGAAGACCTGGTCGTTGGCCGCCGATTACAACGACATCCTGCTCTGCCCCGACGACGTCAACTTTTGCTATAACCGGTTCGGCTTCCTCGGAGATACCTTTGGTGCGCCAGGAAACGTCCTCAAGTTCCTGGTCGAGCTCGCAGGCTTCGGGATCTGGACCCGGCCTTGAGCCAGCCCGTACGCTGCTTGACTGTCGTCACGTCGGGCTGGTACCACACGGTGCCCGCATGAGGAGGCTGCTAGACCTGACCCTACGGCAGCGTACTGGAGCTCCCGCGTAAGCGCCATCATGGCTTAGCGTTGGTCCCGACACCATTCTCTAACCGGAGACTACAAGGCAGCCCCCCTGTTGCTCACGTCACATCGGATCGGCCTCCCAAGGGTTATTGTAAGCACTCCCGTCGCAGGGATCATGAACCCACAGCAACGATGCCCCGTCTCCGTTGTTGCTTGCCTGTCGGACCAGCAGGAATGAGCGTACCATCAATCGGAGGTGCGGCATGAGGACGTGGCTGGGAGCATTCGGTGTGCTGGCGCTGCTGGCGGGTTGCGATCGGCGCCATGATCAGGAAGTGTCCCGCTCCGGCATTGACACCGTCATCCGGAGCTCCACCGTGAAGGACACCACGATCGTGCACGCGGACACGTCGGTGGACGTGGATACGCTCAGCAAGACGAGCCACATCGCCGCTGGCGCCAAGGACAGCGGCGGTCCCGGCACCCTCAACTGGGTACGCCAGCCACCGGGGCTTCCGAACGGTGGCCGACTGGCGGTGGTGCGGGGTGACCCGTCCAAGGCCGGCCCCTTTACCATTAGAATTGACCTCCCGGACGGCTACCTGGTGCCGCCGCATTGGCATCCCACGAGTGAGCGGATCAAGGTGCTCGAGGGGACCATCCTGATGGGCGAGGGCCGGCAGTGGAGTGAGCGGAGCCTGCGGGCATTGGGCCCCGGGCAGGAGACGACGGTCGCGGCGCGCCACCCGCACTATGTGCGAGCCAAGGGCAGGACCATGGCCGAGATCCAAAGCACCGGGCCGTTCGAGATCACCTATGTGAATCCCGCCGACGACCCGCGGAAGGCGCCCATCCAATAGCGATGAAGCCGGCGTCCGCGGCAGTCGGCAAAGGATCCAAACCCCAAGGGACCATGACCACACCGTTCGATGGTTCGAGCTTCGACGTCGATGTGCAGGTTCAGCGCGAACGTCTGGCGCGGACCAAGGAGCAGATGCAGCAAGAACAGGAGGAGCTCGTCCACGACTTGGCCGGGGCGCTCCAGACGTGGTACCCCAAGGAGGCGGACCGGATTGCCGCCGCGGAACCGGAGATCACGGCAGCCGTGCGCCAGGCGGGAAGAGTGGCAGAGGTGACGGAGAAGGTGAGTCTGGTTGTCGCTCGGGCCGAGGCCATCGCGCGAGAGCACTTGTCGGCCAGGCACCTGTGGTGGCATGTGGCCGAGGGCCAGGGGACCGAGCGCACCGGGTCTCCGCCGTACAAGGTCTCCGGCACCGGGCAGTTGCCCCAGATCTTCGTCGCGCCTGTGCGTCGGGCCTTGGGGGCGTTGGCCGTAGCGCTCGAGCCGTTCGGCTACCTCCGGGTGGCGGGCCAGCCGGACCAGTACTCATGGCGGGAGGGCACCCAATCGAGCTATTCCTCCAGTCCGAACCCCGGTGCGACGCCCTACTATCACGGTCCGCTCCCGACGCTGCCCGAGGAGTTTCATCAGGGCATCGCTCAGTACGACGTGCTCCTCGACGAAGCGCTGAACGCGCTCGCCGAAATCCGAAAGATCGAGGCCGCGCGGAAGGCGGCAGCGGCCAAGCACGTCCTGGACCAGAGGATGCCCGTGAGGAACGCGGGTGCCCGCCGCAGCGACGGGCCTCCAGCCGAGTAGCCTCCCCCCACCGCCTGCTAGCGCTGCCCCTGAGTCACGGTCTCCGCCGCGCCGGTGTCGACGACTTGGTCCCAGGCCTCCTTCACCGTCTTGCTCACCTGCGACACCACATCCGTCGCCGGGAGCCCCTCCTGCTGGAGATAGCGGACCACCGATTCCGGAACCAGGGTGTCGAACCGCAGGATCGCGGCGGCGTAGTCGCGGAAGTGCTGGCGGCCGAGATCGGCCACTTCCTGGTCGCCCAGCGCCAGGGCGGTCGTGTGCAGCATCAGGTAGCCGATGTTGGCCAGGTTGAACGCGGTGTAGTCGTCCCGCAGGTTCTTCGGCAGGCCCTCGCTCCGGACCAGGTCGATCAGCCCGGCGGCGGCCCCTGCCACGGCCGAGCCGGCCCGCTTGACCGCTTCGGCCACGCCGCCGGCCTTCCGCCGGTCGCTCAGCGCCCGGAGGTCGGAGATGTGGTGCTCGACCTGGCGGTGGATCTGCCGCAGCTCGGTCACGACGTCCGGATAGTCCTTCAGATCGGTCAGCTGGCCCTTGAGGGCCTTCTCGATGTGATCCTCGAGCGCCAGCATGTCGCCGATGTAGCTGTTGATCGCTTCGTTCTTGTCGCGTGCCACGATGACCTCGCAAGCTAGGACGTGGGAGGTGGTGTTCGGTCGGGCCGCCATGATGGCCCCGGCGGCGCGGCGAGGTCTGTGCGGGACGTCACGGCTGGAACGGGGGAAGTGGGCGTCGAGATGCCTCCCGACCATGGCGGATCGCCCATCCACGGCTGGAGGTGTGCAAGTGGTGCTCACCAACGCATCACCTCGGATCCCTTTGCCGTGGAGCCTCTCATGTCAGAGCCTTGCGCCGATCTCGTGGACCTGATTAGGCGGGTCGCCCACCTCGAGCGTCGCCAGCGGTTTCTCCAGCCACTGGCCGGACTCGCGATGGTGGTCACGTTGGCGGCCTTGGTCGCCTTCGCTTGGGATGTGCCGGGCGTAGTCCAGGCGCAGCGCGTCGAACTGGTCAACATCAAGGGCGAGGCTCAGGCCGCCCTCGCCGCCGACACCACCGGGGTCGTTCTGATGCTGTTCGATAAGCGCGGCCGTCCGTCGGCCTCGCTCCGGCTGAATGCCGACCCGCGCCTGGCGGTGATCGACGGGGCCGGTCGTGAGGTTGCGGGCCTCGGTGCGCCACGAGTTCAGCATCTGGTCCAGTAGAAACACTGAACGCCGACGGCCCAGTCCCGAGGCGCCGAACCCGCAAATGCAGCCGACAGGCCGAAGGTGCCGGCGCGCCGTGCGGGCGCGGAACTCCGCGCGGCCAAGCAGTGGAAGCGTTCATTTGTGCGGGCGCGAAGATGATCGCCTGCGCCTGATTTGCCATTCGTTGGGCGGCCCTGAAAACCGCGCCTCCATGCGACACCCGCGAATCGCGGTACGCCACCGTACGCCGCCGCGCCACAACCCGTGAGGGTCCTCACCGCTTTCCGCAATCTCCGGCGCTACCCTCCAAGCACTGATTACGGAAGAGGCTTCGTGGGGCTGAGTCAGGCACGGCTGAGAAGCGAGTACGCGGCGTGGTACCCGTCGATCGCGGTCAAACCTCCGGATTCGTGCGAGGACCGTCGCCCGGGCCCTCGCGTGCCAGCTGGAGCACCGGCAAGGGCAATCGCATGAGCGGTAGCGCGACCCGCCCCGGGTCTTCCGTCCCGGGCCGGCCGTCCCAGCCGCACTCGGCGGCCGAGCTCATGCGCCGCAACGTCGAGCGCGTCATGGTCCTCGAGGCGGCCGAGCACCAGAAGGCCACCACCGCCGGGCAGTGGGCGCCGAGTTCGACGAGGGCGCCGAGGTCCGCGTGCTGTCGGAAGCCACCGAGCCGGAGGCCCTCAGCGAGCAAATCGATCAGGCCGTCGCCGCCTCCGAACCGGACTCGCCTCCCGACTCGTGAGGCGGTTTCCGGGAAACGGCCGCGCGACCGGCGTCACAGCGCCATCCCGTCCGCCGCTCCACTCTGGAGCCCTGCCGGCTCCTGTGGGAGATCGGCCTCGGCCGCCGACACCTGGTGACCGCCTCGACCACCGACCAGGAGTACCCGTCATGGCACTCGATTCGATGCAGGAGCTGTTTCTCAACGAGCTGAAGGACATCTACAATGCCGAAAAGCAGCTCGTCCGCGCCTTGCCCCGGCTGGCCAAGGCAGCCCAGTCCCCGGAGCTGCAGAAGGCCCTCACCAAGCACCTCCGGGAGACCGAGGGACACGTGACCCGGCTCGAGCGCATCTTCCGTGGGCTGGACCAGACCCCGCGCGGCAAGAAGTGCAAGGGCATGGAAGGGTTGGTCGAGGAGGGCAAGGAGATCCTGGAGGAAGAGGGGACCCCGGAAGTGATCGACGCCGCCATCATTTCGGCGGCACAGCGGGTGGAGCACTACGAGATCGCGGCCTACGGCTGCCTCCGCACCTACGCGCAGCTGCTCGGCAACAGCGAGGCCGACCGGCTCCTCCAGCAGACCCTGGCGGAAGAAGAGGCCGCCGACGAGACCTTGACTGCCCTGGGTGAGGGCGGCATCAATCAGGCCGCCGTGGCGGCCGGAGGCAGGGAGGACCAGGAGTAGTCCGCGCCCCCCATCGAGCGCGACCCCGTCCGGTGAGACCAGAGCCTCGGCTCGACCGGGCAGGGTCTCACTGTCCGGGGTAGCTCTTACTGCCCAGCTAACCGTTCGCATCGCGTTTGGTGCAGCTGCCGGCGCCGGTTGTAGAGTCTTGGGTCGGCAGGAGCCCCGCGACGGCTTCCAGCAGGGCGTCGGGGGTGAATGGCTTCGGCAAGAAGGGGCCGGCGTACACAGGGCCGGGCCCGCCGTGGCCGGATACCAGCAAGATCGGCACGGCGGCCCACTGGCCGGCGATGACCGCGGCCAGCTCGAGTCCGGTCATCCGGGGCATGGCGATGTCGCTGACCACGAGTTGCACGCGCCCGTTCAGTGTGGCGAGCAGGGCGAGCGCCTCCGCCGCGCTGTGTGCCTCCACCACGCGAAAGCCCGCATTGGCGAGGATACGGGCCGTTAGACGGCAGACCATTGCCTCATCATCCACCACCAAGATCACCCGCTCCGGAAGCGAACGAGCAGCGGTGCCCATGGGACCAACACCTCGCGCTAGGGTCCAGAAACGATCCCAACCTACCTTCCCGTAACTCCACCCGATTTACCACGGAGCGGCACGGAGTAGCCCCCGGCTTGGCCAGGGGCTACTTACCTTAGCGCAGACGCTCAGCGGCCTCCCCTACCCGGGCTCTGGTCACCTGACCGTGACCGGAATCTCCCGCGGGCGTGCCCGCTCGGCCTTGGGAATGGTCACCGTGAGAAGGCCGTGGGAATAGCTCGCGTCGATCTTCTCTGGATCTACCGTCGTCGGCAGGGCAAAGGTCCGTTCGAACGTCCCATAGCTCCGCTCGTACCGGTGTACCCGCTCGGCCGTCTCCTCGGCCTGCTGCTGCTTCTCGCCACGAATGGTGAGCAGGCTGTTCTCGATGGAGATTTTTACGTCCTCGGGTCGAACCCCTGGCACCTCCGCGACGATTTTCACGGTGTCTCGGTCCTCGAATACATCGCAGGCCGGCAGCCAAGCCGAGGTCAAGGCGCCGTTCTGCTCGGAGGGAAACGGCCCCGAGTTGAAGGCATCCTCAAGGAAGGAGTTCAGGCGCCGAAGGCTAGCCATGCTATCCTGCGGACGCCGGGCAGTGCTCACGAACATAGGTTCCTCCCACGCAGCATAGGGTCACTGTGGTTCAGCTCGGCCGGGGAGGATCCCCCGGCTCGCACGCGGAGCAGCAGCCTGCGTGCCAACGGTGCCAGCCTGGAATCGGTCATGTTGGCGGCTCTGCCGGTCCTAGTGACAGTTGATCTCGGGGTGCCTGCAGGAATGGCCGCCGTGAATATCGCGGAAACTTGGTAGTGTCCGGTTTTGACTGTCACAGGTTCGCGGCGCGGCTAGGCGGCGGTGATGATCGCCCGGATGGTGTCGGTGAGGGTATCGAACGTGAAGGGCTTCAGGACGAGCGGACCGGGAAGGTTCTGCGTGAGGCTCGCCTCGGGCTGGCCGGTCATGAAGACCAGGCGCGGGTGATCAGGGTGGGCGAGGAGCTGCATGGCGAGCGCGTGACCGTCCATGCGGGGCATCTTCAAATCGCTCAGTACCGCCGCCACGCCTGGGGTACGGTCCAGCACGGCCATCGCCTCGACCCCATCCCCGGCGGTCACGACCAAGAATCCCGCCGCCGTAAGCATGCGGGCGGCCAGGGTCCGGACGGATTCGTCGTCTTCGACCACCAGGACCGTACGACCCTCGGGGGCGGCCATGTGGCGAACCTCTGGCTTGGGGGCAAACCATGATACGCCTCGCCGGTCCGGTCCGTTAGGGCCTTACCGTACCGTTCTCAACCCTCGCCCTGTCGCTGGCATTCCCCTGGGACACCCGGAGTGTACGGTACCGGACACTCTGCGGCGCACACTGGGCGATCACGCTTGACGTCCCCGGGACCGCGTCGTATCTCCGATCCGGACGACGATCCTCCTCGCCCGCTACCTTCCCGACCCTTGCGGCTGGCCGTCCGAGCCCGAGGCCAGAGCTGGGCTGTGCCCTGGCTCGTTACCGGCAACGCCTGGCGGCTCCTGGAAATCGAACCGAGCGTGACGACTGATGGCCAACGAGCGCAATGTCGAAAGGCTGGCGGAGATCATCCAGCAAGCTATGGAAGCCCAGCTCGCGGCGATGGATCTGGGAGGGCCGCTATATCAAGACGCGCAGACCATGGCCCGACTGCTCGCGGAGCGCGGCGTGCTCGTCCCCGCGGCGCTCACCGATGACGAGGCCGTTAAACTCGGAGCCGACGCGGTCGGCAACGTCCCCACCGACCCGGCCGAGATCGCACTGTGCGTGCGGGAGGGCCTCGAGCGCATGGCCCGCGGCACCTCGGTACGCTAGCGGACCTGGGGCCAGTCGGCAGCCGTTCGGTCTTGCCAAACGCCCTAAAATGCCCAAGGCCCAGGAGAGTCTCCTGGGCCTTGGCTTATGTCCCCCAAGGACATGGGTAGACCGGAAGGCTACCGGTGATTATCGAGTGCAAGGGGCATACCCAGCGGTTCGGTGAATATCTAGGTTCTGGCCAAGTCGGTCGCCCGCTGAATTTTGGCTCCTCGCTGGGCCGTTGGCCCGCGTATCCTGGACAACCGGCATTTCATCTTCCGCAGCGGCGAGCAGCGCACCTCTGACACTCGGCTCCGACCGGAGGATGTGCTCGCGCCCCCGGCAAGAAAGCGGGCTTGACGCATACCCGGCCTCCCTCAGACATCGTTCCCGCCACTGTACAGGTCGGATGCTCGGTGAAGCGGTGAGGCTCACCGGCGTATTCGGCACTTGCTCCCGTCGGTCTCCGCACCCAATGTGTCCGCTACCGTACCTGGTTCAGGTGAGAGCCCTCACCGATCCGCCACCGTCCTCGGGTTACCATGCGCGGACCTGAAGAGTGGCAATCGTCGGGTCGCGCGTGTTACCACACCGCCATTCGAGACGGGCGAACGGGAGTTTCCAATCGAATGACGCAGGACGAATACGACCTCCTGACGAAAATCGAGCAGGGCACGACGGTGTTCCGTCCGGAAGAGCCCGGCCCAGGCGTCGAAGGACGGTTCAGCCGGATTCTCGAGCTGCTGATGTCGCTTCGGAGCCAGGGATGGATTCGCCTGCCCGATGGCCGGATCACGCGCGATCGCGGTGGGAGGGTGCTGCTCGCCGGCCCGTGCGACCTGACGGAGGCAGGACGGCGGGCGCTGGAGCAGGACCGCAGCCTGGGGCCGCGCCCCTGAAGGGGGGAACATCGTGGGCGGGCAGCGTTGGCCGCGGTCATCCCGCTGTGAGGGCCTATGCGACTGCTGATCGTCGAGGATTCCCCTCTAGTCCGCCGGATGTATGGGTTGGCCTTCTCCCGGCGCGACCACCAGCTCGTGGAGGCGGAAAATGGCCAGCAGGCACTGGACATCCTGGCGGCCTCGACGAGCAGATTCGATCTCATCCTTCTCGACCTGCGGATGCCGGGTCTGGACGGCGTCGGGTTCATACGTGCGGTCCAGGGCAAGCCGACGTTCGATGTGCCGATCATCATCACCACCTCCGAGCCGGAGTCGTCGCCGCTGCTCCAGCAGGCTCGTGGCCTGGGTGTGGCGGCCATCATGAAGAAGCCCTGGAAGCCTCAGGAATTGTCCGACTTGGTGCACTCCGTTCTCGAGACGTGGCACCCGTGACGTCGAGCCGCTGTGTTGGTAATGCATGAGCAGTGTAGCGCGCCGGCTTGATACCCGCTTGATAGCTCGTTGCCAGGCTGGGGCACTCACTACCCACCCGAACCCTGTTCGGAGGTGCTCTAGGGATGCGGCGATCGGTGCGGGCGCAGGGATGCAAGCTGATCGCCTGCAGCTGATTTGCATGTCGTTACGCCGCGCCACCAGGCATCCCCGAATGCGTTTCCTGCGACCGACGCCAGTGAAGGGAGCTCACATGCCTTTGCCGACACGCACTCTCCCGCTGCTCTTGATGCTCTGGAGCTTCGACTCAGACATAGTGCTCTCGCAGACGATCTCGGCAACCGCTGCGACCGGCCCAGTGCTGCTACCCGGTGCACACGCGAGCGCGGATTGGGCCGGGCTCCTGTCCGTCAACCTCCAACGCGGTGCCGTCGGCGCACGCCTCGAAGGGATGTACACTGGAGTGCCCGGGGCGGACCTCGTCGCACTCACCGGCAATCTGGTCTGGATCTTCCAAGGGACAGGCCCAAGTGAGGTCGAGCCCTACCTGATCGCGGGTATAGGTTCCTACGTGAAGTATTCTGAGTCCCGGTTCGGTGTGAATGCGGGCCTGGGAGTGCGGCGGCGGGCCGGCCCGCTCCGCCTCGTTGCCGAGGTGCGAGTCCATCGGGTCACGCGGCGCTTCGAGGAGGCGCGCGATGCGGCCACATTCATTCCACTCTTGGTCGGCGTCACCGTGGGCAGGTAGCCCTGTTCCTCTGGAGATTGCGACACGGAGCGCCCTGACCCGCGCATGCAGCTGACAGGCCGGAGGGCGCGGGGCCCCGCTCGGGCGTCACCTTCCTCAAGCGCGGTTTGGGGAGCACATGGCCACTCCGTCGGATCCTCGGGAACTCACCGAGCTTGAGCTCCGTACGCACGAATGGCTCAAGAAGGAGATCGAGTCCGCGGTTCACGAGACCCGCGCACTGGAACGTTACACTCTCGTTGGGACTGCCGTAGTATGGGCATTTCTAGTCAAAGATGCATACCCACGCGCTCCTGACGTACTCTGGTGGATACCGTTCGTCCTATCAATCCTCGCGGGCCTGCGCGTGCTCGCGCTCTACGTTGGAATTGCACCCAGGGCGAGCTACTTGAAGGAGATCGAAAAGATGGCCTCTCACTCCGGCGGGCCAGCCGGGTGGGAACAACACTGGGAAGGGGCTCCTAGCAGAACCTGGGACGGTAGGACTGCGATCCTCTTCTGGGTACTGCTGATTCTAGCTACAGGACTCATTCCCTTCCGGGTTATCACTCAGCTCGGCGACTAGCGTTCGGCCGGCCGCCGCCTGACCCGCGCGGGCCCAATTAGCGAACCGCCGCCGACAGTCGCGACTATCGGCGGCGGTTCACCCTCCCCACCTCCGGGTTACCCACCCCCGGCTCACGCCGCCGGCCTGACCTCTCCGCCGGCCGGCGTCCCGCTCCCCGGCTCCGCCGGCGTGACCGGCGTATCAGGGGTCCCGCTGTCACCCGGCGCCGGCGCGCCGATTCCGCTCGGCGTCCCCAGCACCCGCTTGGCACTGAGCCACGCCCCCAGGGCCTGCGGGTCGTCCTGGAACCGCTGCCGGTTCCGGGCGTCCATCACCCGCACGGTGCGCCCGATCAGGATGCCCACCGTCCGCAGCTCCAGCACGGTGCCCTTGTGCGCGGTCCGTCCTTCCTTGCCCAGCTTGACCGCGGCGTCGAACTGATTCAGCATCTGGCCGAACTGCGCCAGCACCGACTCCGACAAGCCGTACCTCGCCAGCACCTCCTTGTTGGCATCCGCCGCGGCCTGCATCGTCCGAGCGGCGGCTTGGAACACCTGGTACGACCCGACGCCGGGCTTGGTCATGAACGACTTGCTCAGCTCGGGAACTTCCTTGGCCGCGAGCTTGCCGACCCCCGCCATATGGGCGATCGGGCCGTTGAGCATCGCCTTCCGAAGCTCGCGCTTCTGCTCCGACGAGGTGCGGATGTCCACCACCGCCTCCCGTTCCGCCACCGCGGCCTTCTCGCCCCGCGCGACGGCTGCCTCCAGCTGCGTCAGCGACACGTTGAACCCGGCGTCACTGTCGGGCCGCCCGCGACTTACTACCAGCGCGCTGGCGCCCATGTCGAGTTTCCTGCGTGACCGTGCTTCCATACGGTCCAATCCTCCGTTGGCCGGACGTGACCAGGCGTGTGCGCCGGCGGTGATGAATCGTGCGATGATGGATTAAAGAAACGGCGCGGCCGCCTGGTCGCTCGCCGTTCGAACGACCAGAGAAGCATCGAGCGTGCCAACGATGGCACAACCGGAAAGAACGATCGCGTGACCGAAGGAAAATGATCGCGCGCGCGGCGCAGCGGTCGTGCGCGGTCGCGATTGGATGGGTGTACCCGCCGGAGCGGTGCCGGGCACGAGGAAAACGATGCTCTACCGGTTCGCACGGATGCCTCGCCGGCCTTCACCGATGCTCGGCGGGTTCGAGCGCGCGCTCGACTGTCCTCGATGGATGGGTTCCCCGACTACGCGGCTGGCATCCCATGGCGAGCTGTCGCAAAACCATCCCGTTCGGGGCCGAAATGGTCTTGTTGACGCCCCGTCCGGTCGCGCCGAAGCCGAACTGTGCTCGCGGCGCGCCCGCCGAGTCGAGTGGGCGCCGCGCACGTTCGTGCGGGTCCGATACCGGTCCCAGTCTGCGGCGCGACGACATGCGTCGCCGGCAACCGGTCGCGCCGGAACCGGAACACCGCCATGTCCGACTGAACCAGCTCGTGCGACTCCCGACCCTTTGCAGGCGGTCGCGCAACTAGGTCGGATGGAAGCTCGACCCCTTCGAGCGGATGACTGCCGGATACTTGCGCGAGGGAACCGATTCGAGCTGACGCCGCGCCGGAAACGTTCCCGGCCGTCCGGCTTGAGCGGAAACCGTACTGACCCGGGCGCCTGCCGTGCGACGAACGTGTGTCCCGTATTGGGGACGGGGTTACGCTTTCACGAACAATTCACGATACCCGCCGTCATGAACTCGATGAACGCCGCCGCGGGCCTCGACACCGCTTCGCGACGGGGAAGGGCGTCTTGAGATCCGCTTGACCGCTTCGCCCTACACTGGTCGTCCAAGGGCGCCGTCCGTGGCCCGTGCCGCGGGCAGGCCGGCGCCCTCCGACCATGAGGTCAGAGGCGCGTATGAGCACGCGAGTCCTTGCCGCGGCCGGCCTGCTGCTGCTGGCGGCGTTCGGCTGTACCGACGATTCCACCGCTCCGACCGAGTCCGCGCCGGCGGCTTCACCGGCGGCGGCGGCCGCCGCGACGCCCCTGGTCTTCTGGCAGATGAGCGCGGACATCTCCAACACCTGCGCCGTCACCACCGACTTCGTCCCCTACTGTTGGGGCTGGAACTCGGACGGCCAGCTCGGCATCGGGACCGCCACCGGCCCCGACTCCTGTCCCGGCTACGTCGGATCGCTGCCCTGCAGCATGAAACCCGTGCCGGTGGTTGGCGGGCACCGGTTCCGCCAGGTGAGTGTGGGCACATATCACGCTTGCGGCGTCACCGCGGACTTCCATGCCTGGTGCTGGGGCAACGGCGGGTACGGCGAGCTCGGCAACGGCTTGACCCAGCAGGCGAACGCGCCGGTGGCGGTCGCGGGCGGGCTGTTGTTTCGCCAGGTGGTCGCCGGATTCGACTACACCTGCGGGATCTCCTACCCCGACAACCGGCCCTACTGCTGGGGCTACAACAACGTGGGACAGCTCGGTGACGGCACCGCGACGCGGCGGTTCACGCCGGTGCCGGTGCTGGGCGGCCTGCGCCTGAGTCAGATCAGCGCGGGCGCGTATCACGCCTGCGGCGTGACCATGGACAACCGGGCGTTCTGCTGGGGCGCGAACGACCAGGGCGAGCTCGGCGACAGCACCCCCGTGCTCAAGCGGACCCGGCCGGTGGCCGTCGTCGGCGGGCGCCAGTACCGCCAGATCGACGCGGGCGCACACCTCACCTGCGCCGTGACCACCGGGGACCGGGCCTACTGCTGGGGCAACGGCAGGCTGGGCGGGCTCGGCAACGGCAAGACCTATATCAGCTATTGGCCGCGCGCGGTCAGCGGCGGGCTCAGCATCCGGCGGATCGGCGCCGGGGTGACCCACGCCTGCGCCGAGACCACGAACAGCCGGGCCTACTGCTGGGGGGGCAATGGCTCGGGCCAGCTGGGCAACGGCGATCCGCTCCACACCTCGGCCCTGACCCCGGTGGCGGTAGCGGGCGGGCTCGTCTTCGCCCAGCTCGGCGTCGGCGGCGACCACACCTGCGGCAAGACCCCGGCCGGCGTGGGATACTGCTGGGGCGACAGCTTCTACGGCCAGTTGGGCAACGGGACCGGCGGAGTCGGGAGCTTCAGCTTGGTGCCGGCTCCGGTGGCCGGGCCCTAGTAGCGGCGGCGGTCCGCGGGGGCGGCAGATTCACCCTGAAATGGAAGTGCAGCGGCCTCCCCGCGTGGCGCGGGGA
>JBOHSB010000460.1:0-6037 GCA_050733015.1 Gemmatimonadales bacterium | reverse complement strand
GTCTTATTCTCTCCGTGGCTTCCGTGTCTCCGTGGTGACGACCATCTCCACCGCGCAACAGAAGCAGGCCCGGAATGACGAAACTGCAGGTGACAACCCCGGAAGCCCTCCCCGAGGAGACCTCCGCCGACGCGGCGCTCCGCCCGTCCCGGCTCGATGAGTTCATCGGCCAGGCGCAGGTGAAGAGCTCCCTCCAGATCGCGATCGACGCCGCCAAGGGCCGGCGCGAGACCCTGGACCACACGCTGTTCTTCGGGCCGCCCGGACTCGGCAAGACGACCCTGGCGATGCTGATGGCGCGCGAGATGGGCGTGCAGCTGCGCACCTCGTCCGGGCCGGTGCTGGAGAAGCCCGGCGACCTGGTCGGGCTGCTCACCTCGCTCGGCCCGGGTGACATGCTGTTCATCGACGAGATCCACCGGATGAAGCCGGCGCTGGAGGAGTTCCTGTACCCGGCCATGGAGGACTTCCGGGTGGACGTACGGATCGCCGAAGGGCCGAACGCACAGACCATCCCGATGACGCTCGAGCGCTTCACCCTGATCGGCGCCACCACCCGGTTCGGGCTGCTGACGCCGCCCATGCGGGCGCGGTTCGGCCTGGTGGAGCGGCTGGGGTTCTATCCCGCGGACGAGCTGCTGCAGATCGTCACCCGCTCGGCCTCCATCCTCCAGGTGCCGATCGACGAGCCTGGCGCCGTCGAGATCGCCCGTCGGAGCCGGGGCACGCCCCGGGTGGCCAACCGCCTGCTGCGCCGGGTTCGCGACTACGCGCAGGTAAAGGCCGACGGCCGCATCACGGTGGCCGTCGCCGGCGCGGCGCTCGCCCGCCTCAACGTGGACGAGTTCGGCCTCGACGACATGGACGCACGCATCCTGACCACCATCATCGAGAAGTTCGCCGGCGGACCGGTGGGACTGGGCACGGTGGCGGTGGCGGTCGGTGAGGACGCGGGCACCCTGGAGGACGTGTACGAGCCGTTCCTGATCCAACAGGGCTTCCTCACGCGCACGCCGCGGGGCCGCTGCGCCACGGCCCTGGCCTACCGCCGGTTCGGGCTGACGCCGCCGCCCGCCGCCCAGGCGTCCATCTTTGACGGCTGAGCCCCGCCTCACCGCCGACTTCGACTACCAGCTTCCGCCGGAGCTCATCGCCCAGGAGCCCTTGCCGGAGCGCTCGGCGAGCCGCCTCCTCATGGTGCTCCGGGCCGACCGCCGGGTCGCTGGCCCCGACCGCCGAGCGGTCGACCGCTCCGGCAAAGGAGCCGGGCGTCGGGCCATCGACACGTTCCGGCAGCCCGCCATGCTGCCGGGCGATGCCCGGGCGGTACAAGGCGGCGTGCTGGTGGACTCGTGGTTCTCGCAGCTCGCCTCGCTCATTCCCGCCGGCGACTTGCTGGTGCTCAACACCACGCGGGTGCGGCACGCCCGGCTGCTCGGCGCGCGGTCCTCGGGCGCGCCCGCGGAGGTGCTGCTCATCCACCCGGCGGCCGACGACAGCTGGATCGCGATGGGCAAGCCGGGCAGCGCGCTCCAGCCGGGGAAGCGGGTCGCCCTGGACGACGCCGTCGCGGTGGAAACGATCGAGGTGCTGAGCGACGGCCATCGCCGCGTGCGCTTCGTGGGCGCGTCGGCCGAGGAGGCCATCGCCCGCTTCGGCCGGCTGCCGCTGCCACCTTACATCACCCGCGACCCGACCGAGGCCGACGACGAGCGGTACCAGACCGTGTACGCCCGGCTCGAGGGAAGCGTGGCCGCGCCGACGGCCGGGCTGCACTTCACCACGGCGCTGCTGGACACCCTGTCCGCCAAGGGCGTGATCGTATCGGGGCTGGACCTGCAGGTTGGGCCGGGCACCTTCAAGCCGGTGGAAGTGGACGATCCCCGGCACCATGCCATGCATCCGGAGCACTACGAGATCCCCGCGCGCCTGGCCGGCCTGGTCGAGATCGTGCGCGAGCAGGGGGGCCGGGTGTGGGCGGTGGGGACCACGGTGGTGCGCGCGCTCGAGAGCGCGGCGCAGCCGGACGGCACGGTGCGGGCCGGTGAGGGCGATACCCGCCTGATGATCACGCCGGGCTACCCGTTCCGGGTGGTGGACCGGCTGCTCACCAACTTCCACCTGCCTCGGTCCACCCTGCTGATGCTGGTGAGCGCCTTCACGGGGTACGACCTGACGATGGCGGCCTATGCCCACGCCGTGAGCCGGCGCTACCGGTTCTATTCTTACGGCGACGCGATGGTGATCCTCTGACCGGGAGCCCGTGATGACCTTCGCCAATCCCGCCGGCAACGCGGCGACCGCGGCGGCAGGCTACGTGCGAGCCCTGCTCGACTTCCTCGGCGACCGCGACCCGCTCGAGGTGGCGGCGGAGCAGCTCCCCTGGCTCGAGCGGCGCACGGCGGGACTGAGCGACGCGGCCCTGCGGCGGCCGGAGGCGCCGGGCAAGTGGTCCGCCATCCAGGTCATCCAGCACCTGGCCGACACGGAAGTGGTGTACGCATGGCGCACCCGCCAGGTGCTCGCGGAGGACCGGCCGGCCATCCAGGGTTACGACCAGAATGCATGGGCCGCCAAGCTGGACTACGCCCACGCCGACCTCGGCATCACCCTCGGGCAGCTGCGCGGCGTGCGGATGGCCAATCTACGGCTCTGGCGCTCGCTCACGCCCGCGCAGCGGGCGCGGGTTGGACTGCACAGCGAGCGGGGGCCCGAGAGCCTCGACCTGCTGATCCGCATGATGGGGGCCCACGACCTGGTGCACCGCCGCCAAATCGACCGGGTGCTCGCGGCCGCGGGCGTCCCGCCGCGGTGACGCGCCGGTATCGGACGCCAGTTCCACGCCTCATCCCGAGGAAGCGCAGCGACCGAGGGACCTCGCCCGAGCATGCCCCGAGCCATGCCCGAGGAAGGTCCCTCGCTCCGCTCGGGATGAAGTCCCGTCACCCCTGATGTTCGAGTTCCGTCTCGACGCCACCCAGGGCCTCGCTCGCGCGGGCACCCTCACCCTGCCACACGGCACCGTCTCGACGCCCGCGTTCATGCCGGTCGGCACCCACGGTGTGGTCCGCGGACTCAGCGCCGCCGACGTCGCCCGCACCGGCGCGCAGATCATCCTGGGCAACACCTACCACCTCCACCTTCGCCCCGGCGAAGGCGTGGTGGAGGCGATGGGCGGCCTGCACCGCTTCACCACCTGGTCCCGGCCGATGCTCACCGACTCGGGAGGCTTCCAGGTGTTCTCCCTCGAGGGCCTGCGCCGGATCGACGAGGACGGCGTCGAGTTCCAGAGTCACGTCGACGGGACCTACCGGAAGCTCACCCCCGAGCGCGCCATGGAGATTCAGTGGGCCCTCGGTGCCGACATCGCCATGGCCTTCGACCACGTCGTGCCCGGCCAGGCGCCGCACGAGCTTGCCTGCGAGGGGATGGAGCGGACGCTGCGGTGGCTGGAGAGGTGCAGGGCGCGGCATGAGGAGCTGGGGGGGGTGAGGACGATAGGACGAGAGGACGAACGGGCGATAGGGCGGGAACCGACGATAGGACGAGAGGACGAACGGGCGGCGGGACGATCCGACGATCCACCGATCGGAAATTCCCAGGAGCGACCTATCGCCCGTTCGCCTTATCGCCCTATCGTCGGTCAAGCCCTCTGGCCCATCCTCCAGGGCGGCACCCACGACGACCTCCGGCGCCGATCGCTGGAGGGCACGCTCGCCCAGGGGCCATGGACCGGAATCGCCATCGGAGGCCTCTCGGTCGGAGAGCCCAAGCCCGTGATGCACCACATCCTGGAGACGCTCGCGCCGGACCTGCCGCAGGACACGCCCCGTTATCTTATGGGTGTCGGCTTTCCATCGGATCTGCTCGAGGGGATCGCCCGCGGGGTGGACCTGTTCGACTGCGTGGCGGCGACCCGGAACGGCCGCCACGGCACCGCCTGGCTGCCCACGGGGCGAGTCAACGTACGCGGCGCCGGGCTCAAGGGCTCGACCGAGCCGCTCGACGCCGAATGCGATTGCGAGGCCTGCACCGGTTATCCCCGCGGCTATTTGCGGCATCTCTTCGTGGTCGAGGACATGCTGGGGCTCAGGCTGGTGTCGCTGCACAACGTCCGCTTCCTGGTGCGGCTGGGCGAGCAAGCGCGGGCGCACATCCTGAACGGCACGTTCGACGGCTGGAGCCGCGGGTGGCTCCAGCGCTATCACGCGCGAGGCAGGTGAGGAGAATCCATGTTCCAGGGGCAATCGGGGACCGGCGGGCTCAGCGTGCTGGTGCTGCAGATGGCGGCGATCGGCCTGGTGTTCTACTTCCTCATCCTGCGCCCGTCGAGCCAGGCGCGGAAGAAACATGCCGAGCTGCTGGGCAACCTGAAGAAGGGCGACGAGGTCATGACCAGCGGTGGCATCATCGGCAAGGTGCGCGACATCCGTGAGGTCGAGTCGGACGGCGCCAAGGAGACCCGCGTGACGGTGGAGAGCGGCACCGCCAGCTTCATCGTCGAGCGCTCGCGCATCGTGCGGATCGGCGGCGCGGGAGCCCCCTCGGCGCCGGGGACCCCGACGGCATGAGCCTGTTGTCCCTGCACCTGCTGGGCTCGCCCGCGCTGCGCCAGCGGAGCGCCGAGATCGGCGCTCCGGACGACGAGGTCCGCCGACTGGTGGACGACCTGTTCGAGACGATGGACGCCGCGCGCGGCGTGGGGCTGGCCGCCAACCAGGTGGGTGTGGCCCGCCGGGTGGCCGTGGTGGACGCCGAAGAGGACCGCTTCGAGATGATCGATCCCATCATCATCGAGAGCGAGGGTCGCGCCACGGCCGAGGAAGGCTGCCTCTCCATCCCCGAGATCTACGGCGAGGTGAGCCGGCCCGAGCGGATCGTACTCGAGGCCACCGACCGGCACGGAAGCCGTTACCGCAAGGAGGCGAGCGGGCTCAAGGCCCGCGCCATCCAGCATGAGCTCGACCACCTCGACGGCATACTGTTCCTCGATCACCTGAGCCTCGTCAAGCGGCAGATTCTCCTGGCCCGCTACCGGCGCGAGCACAAGGACGACACCAGTTACCTCAAAGAGGTGCAACCGGAGTCCGCCCGCTCGGAGTGATGCGGATCGTCTTCTTCGGCACCCCGGACTTCGCGGTGCCCTCGCTCAGGGCACTGCTCCGGGAGCGGTACCAGGTGGTCGGGGCGGTGACGCAGCCGGACCGCCCGCAGGGCCGCTCTCGCAGCACCCTCGTCGCGCCGCCCGTCAAGACGGAGGCGCACACCGACGGCATCCCCGTGCTCCAGCCGGTCCGACCGCTGGGCGATGTGTTCCTCGCCGGCCTCCGCCGCCTCGAGCCTGACCTCGGCGTCGTGGTCGCCTACGGGCACATACTGCGGCCCGAAGTGCTCTCGGTCCCCCGCCTCGGCATGATCAACGTGCACGCCTCACTGCTGCCGCGCTGGCGGGGCGCGGCGCCGATCCAGCACGCCATCCTGGCGGGCGAGACCGAGACCGGAGTCAGCATCATGCAGATGGAACAGGGACTGGACAGCGGTCCAGTGCTGCACCGGGCCGCCACGCCGATCGGGCCGGAGGAGACCGGCGGGTCGCTGGCCGGGCGCCTGGCGGAGCTCGGCGCCACGGCGCTGGTGGAAGCCCTCTCGCTGCTCGCTGGAGGCTTCGCGCGGCTCGAGCCGCAGGACCCGGCGGGCGTCACCTTCGCGCCGAAGATCGACCGTGACGGCGCCCGGCTCGACTGGCGCCGGGACGCGCCGGCCCTCGCGCGGCAGGTGCGGGCGTTCGATCCAACGCCTGGCGCGTGGACCACGCACGAGCAGGGCCCGCTCAAGCTGTTCGGCGCGCTCGCGAGCCGGGAGCAGGGCGAGCCCGGATCCGTCCTGGCTGCGGGCGACCGGCTGGTGGTCGGCTGCGGCGAGGGCGCACTGACCGTGCGCGAGGTGCAGCCGGCCGGCCGCACCCGCCTTCTCGTCACCGAGTGGGCGCGGGGCCGCGGGATCGCGGTCGGGGCCCGGCTCGCGTGAGACCGCTCCC
>JBOHSB010000459.1:0-11991 GCA_050733015.1 Gemmatimonadales bacterium | reverse complement strand
GTTCTTGAGGTTGTGCTCGCGCGCGCCCCGCACCACGAGGTATTCCTGAGCCATAGCCCCGAAAGGTACCCGAAGCCGGCCGCGAGGGTCAACGGGTTCCGGTTGACGGGGGAGGCACCTTAGCATTCAGCGGCCTCCATGACCGCACCATCCCCGTTACTCGAGCGGGCAGACACCCAGGCCGCGGGGCCCCACCCCGCGGAAGCGGTCGCGCTGTATCGCGAGCTGCTGGCGGCGGAGCCGGCCAACGTCGACGGGCGGCTGCATCTGGTGCAGCTGCTGGTTCGCCTGGAGGAGCACGCCGCGGCGATCGCGGTGCTCACCGAGGCGCTGCGCCAGGCGCCCGACCAGACCGAGTTTCTCGTGCTGCGCGGCGGGATCAACGGGCAGCTTCGGCTGTACGAGGACGCGGAGGCAGATCTGCGCCGGGCGTTGCGGCTGCACCCGTCCCACGCACCGGCCCATCTCGAGCTCGGCCGGGTGCTGTGGCACAAGGGGCTGGTCGGCGAAGCGTCGGCCCATTTCCGCCAGTCGGTGGAGTTCCAGCCGGACAACGCCCGGGCCCATACTTGCCTGGGCGACACCTTGAACCAGACCGGCGACCTCGCCGGGGCCCGGACCGTGCTCGAGCGCGCGGTCCAGCTCGACCCGCGGGACGCGAAGGCCCACCACCTGCTCGGCCGGGTGTACGATCGGCTGGGGCACCCCGACGAGGCCCGCGCGATGTACCAGCGTTCCCGGGAGCTCACCGGCGCGTGATTCGGGTAGTCGTGGGTGAGCTGGCCCGAGAATCCGTCGACGCCGTGGTGCGCCCGGCCGATGCCGGCCTGGCCGCCGTCGGCCCGGCCGCGGCCCGGCTGGACGAGATCGGCGGGCCGCGCTTCGCGGAGCAGCGGCGCACCACCATGCCGCTCGAGGCGGGCGCGGCGGTGGTGACCGGCGGCGGCGATCTGCCGGCCGGGTTCGCGCTCCACGTGATCGTGGCCGACGAGCGCGGCCCTGCACCCCGGGAGAAGATCCGGCGCGCGCTGGTCTCGGCGTGGGAGCGGGCCGGCGACTGGGGATTGAGCCGCATCGCCACACCGCTGGTGGGCGTCCAGGGCGGCGTGCTCACCCCGGACGAGGCGGCCGGCCTGCTGGCGGAGACGTTCCCGGACGACGGACAGGCCGGGCGTGAGCTGGTGATCGTGGTCGATGCAACCGAGCGGGACGCGGTGGAGGCTATCGTGCGGAGGACGCGGGCGTGATTCGCTTGCAGGGGCTCACCAAGCGGTACGGCAAGTTCACGGCGGTGGACGGCATCGATCTCGACGTGCCTCGCGGCGAGCTGTTCGGCCTGCTGGGCCCGAACGGCGCCGGGAAGACCACGTCGATCCGGATGATCGCGGGCATCCTCCGGCCGACCAGCGGCACCGTCACCGTCGGCGGGATCGACATCCAGGCCCGGCCGCTCGAGGCCAAGGCTCGGCTGGGCTACATCCCCGACCGCCCCTTCGTGTACGACAAGCTGACCGGCGGCGAGTTCCTCCGCTTCGCCGCGGCGCTGTACGGGCTGCAGGGCCCCGTGGTCGAGCGCCGCATCGACGAGCTGCTGACCGTGTTCGAGCTGGCGCCCTGGAAGGGCGAGCTCACCGAGACCTACAGCCACGGCATGCGCCAGAAGCTGATCATCGCGAGCGCCCTGGTGCATCGCCCCGAGGTCATCATCGTGGACGAGCCGATGGTGGGCCTCGACCCCAAGAGCGCCCGGCTGCTCAAGGACCTGTTCCGCCAGTTCGTGAGCCGAGGCGGCACGGTGCTCATGAGCACCCACACGATGGAGATCGCCGAGGTGATGTGCGACCGCATCGCCATCGTGTACCGTGGCAAGATCGCGGCGCAGGGCACGATGGCGGAGCTCCGCGCGCAGACCTCCTCCGAAGGGATGAGTCTCGAGGACCTGTTCCTCAAGCTCACCGGCGGCCATCACACCCAGCGCCTCGACACCGTCCTCGACGCGTGACCGACGCCGCCCGTACCCAACCCAGCCTGTGGACGATCCTCACGCCGAAGCGCCAGGGCGTGGTCGTGCGCGTCCGTCACGAGCGCAAGAGCTCGTGGGCCAAGTTCCTGCTGCTGGTGGTGACGGGCGTCGGATTCTGGACCGCGGTCTTCGGAATCGCGCACCGGGTGTTGCGCTACATCCGCGACGTGCCCGATCTCGGGAGCCTGCTCGCCGGCAAGGTGCTCAGCGTCATCCTGCTCGCGTTCCTCTCCATCCTGCTGCTCTCCAACATCATCACCGCGCTGTCCACCTTCTTCCTCGCGCGGGACCTCGACCTGCTGGTCGGCGCGCCCATCGGGTGGCGGCGGCTGTACCTGGCCAAGCTCACGGAGACCATCGTCCATTCGTCGTGGATGGTCGCGCTCCTGGCGCTGCCGATCTTCACCGCGTACGGCTTGGTGTTCCACGGCGGGCCGCTGTTCCCGTTCGTCGCGCTCGCGGCGATCGTGCCCTATCTCGTCATGCCGGCCGTAGCCGGGACCATCTTCACCGTCCTCCTGGTGAACGTGTTTCCCGCTCGCCGGACCCGGGAGCTGCTGGGGCTGATCGGTCTGGGCGGCGTGGCCGTCCTGGTCCTGGTGTTCCGGTTCATCCGGCCCGAGCAGCTCGCCCGGCCGGAGGGGTTTCGGAGCTTCCTGGACTACCTCAAGGTGCTGAAGGCGCCCACCAGTCCCTGGCTGCCCAGCGAGTGGTCCGCCGAGATGCTGATGAACTGGCTCACCCGCGTGGCCGACCCGTGGCCCATCGCCAAGCTGTGGATCGCGGGCGCGGCCTCGCTCGCGGTGGGCGCGCTGGTGCACCGCCAGATGTTCCTGCCGGGCTACTCGAAGGCGCAGGAGGGCGCCGCGCGCAAGGTCCGCCGCCCGCTCCGCGGCCCCGCGGCCAAATTTCTCAGTTGGCTCCCGCCCCAGAAGCGGGAGTTCCTGTTCAAGGACATGCGCCTCTTCTTCCGCGACAACACCCAGTGGAGTCAGCTGATCCTGCTGGTGGTGCTGGTGGCGATCTACATCTTCAACATCAAGTCCCTGCCCATCCACACGGGCGAGCGCATCCCGTTCGCCCTGGTGACCGTGATCTCGTTCCTCAACCTGGGCCTCGCGGGGTTCGTGCTGTCGGCCGTGGCGGCGCGATTCATCTTCCCGGGCATCTCGCTCGAGGGGCGCCAGATGTGGCTGCTGCGCTCGAGTCCGCTCGATCCCCGCAGCATGCTGTGGAGCAAGTACTGGATGGGGACGGTGCCGCTGCTCCTGCTCGCCGTCGGCATCACCGCCCTCACCAACGGGCTGCTCGAGGTGAGCCCGTTCATGATGGCCACGAGCTTGCTCACCATCGTGCTGTACACCGTGGCGGTGAGCGCGCTGGCGCTCACCTTTGGCGTGTTCTACCCGCAGTTCGCCACCGAGAATGCGGCCCAGATCCCGACCAGCTTCGGCGGCGTGGTCTACATGATGAGCAGCCTGTGCCTGCTCGCGATCATCATCATGATCGAGGCGCTCCCGGTCGCCGCGCAGCTGCGCGCCTGGCAGAAGGGCCAGCAGCTCGCGGCGACACCGGAGCTGCTGATGGCGGGCGCGGCCGTGGCGGTGATCTGCATCGTCGCCACGCTGGTGCCGCTCCGGTTGAGCGCCCGCCGCCTCGAGCTGATGGAGTGGTAGCGTGAGCGCCATCGCCGTCGATCTCTACAGCGATACCGTCACCCGCCCCACGGCGGCCATGCGGCGGGCCATGGCCGAGGCCGAGGTGGGTGACGAGCAGAACCGGGAAGACCCGACCGTCAATCGGCTCCAGGCGATGGTGGCCGAGCTGCTGGGCAAGGAAGCCGCCCTGTTCATGCCCAGCGGCACCATGTGCAACCAGGCCGCGTTCGCGGTCCATTGCCGTCCGGGCGATGAGATCCTGATGCACGAGACGGCCCATCCTCTGCTCTACGAAGCCGGCGGCCCGGCGGCGCTGGTGGGGGCGGTGATGCGGCCCCTGCCCGGCGCGCGCGGGATGTACACCGCCGAGCAAGTGCGGCAGGCGGTCCGCCCCCGAGTGCACTACATGCCCCGGACCAGGGTGCTGTCCATCGAGCAGACGGCCAACATCGTAGGCGGCGTGTGCTGGCCACTGGAACAGATCGAGCAGGTCTGCGCCGCCGGCCAGGCCGCAGGCCTGGCCTGCCACCTGGACGGGGCACGGCTGATGAACGCGGTGGTGGCGAGCGGCACGCCGGCGCACGGGTTCGCGCGGCCGTTCGACAGCGTGTGGCTGGATCTCACCAAGGGCCTCGGCGCTCCCGTGGGAGCCGTCTTGGCCGGCACCCAGGCGTTCATCGAGGAGGCGTGGGTGTTCAAGCAGCGCCTGGGCGGGGCAATGCGTCAGGCCGGGGTCATCGCCGCCGCGGGAATCCACGCGCTGGAGCACCACGTGGCCCGCCTGGCGGAGGACCACGAGCGGGCGCGAAATCTGGCGCGCGGGCTCTCTGAGCTGCCCGGCATCGCGGTGGATGCGGCCAGGGTCGATACCAACATCGTGATCTTCGACGTGCGCGGCACCGGCATCACCGGCGAGGAATTCGGGCGCCGGACCCTCGAGCGCTTCGGGGTCCGGTTCTCGGTGCTGGGACCGACCCTGGTTCGCGCGGTGACCCACCTCGACCTGCCACCCGACGCGGTGGAGCGCGCCCTCTCGGCGGCGCGGGCGGCGCTCCGCGGCTGACCCAACCCGCCGTACCCGAAGCGTCCCGGAGGGCGGCCGATGCGGCCGCCCTTTTCCGTCCCCTCCGGCGAATTGACGATCCGAAGATCAACCGAGGCTCCTCCTACGTTGCGCTCGCCGTCGGACCCAGCGCGGCCGTCAGCGCGAGTGACTCACTTAAGGAGGAGCCATGTCACGCCCATCCCGTCTCGCGATCCTTGCGCTGCTCGCCGCCGCCGGCGGTTGCACCGACCGCGCCGATCCGGGCCCCACGGCGCCGCCCGACGGCCCGGTCGTCAGCGTCAACGCCGCACCGCCGGGCCACGCCGGCGGCATCCGGAACGAGGCCGCCAGTCGGGCCGCCCAGGAGCACCTGGCTCGCCGGGTGGCCCTGGCCCTGGCCAATCCCGCGTTTCGCGCCTCGCTCAAGGCCGAGCTCGATCGTTCCACCGTCGTCGAGCACAAGGTCCACTTCCAGCGGTGGTTGCAATCCTCGCAGCGTCACGCCCTGGCGGCCCTGGCCAAGGCGGCTCGCGAGTCCGAAGCCGCCGTGGACCTGGACGCCCGCTCGGCGCCGGCGCTGGAGATGTACCTCCCGGTGCCGGCGCATCGGGCAGCCTGGAAGGGTGGCGACGAGATCCTGGTCGCCACGGCCCGCGAGGACCACGAGGCTCCGGTAGCCTTCGACGTTCGCGGCAGGCGCCACGTGCTCAGCGCCGACGCACCGCCGGGCACTCCGGTTCTGGCCGTCGTGCCGATCGAGACCGACTTCGACGGACCGCGGATGGCGCAGTTCATCGGCGGGGGAGACACTCCTGCACCGCCACCGCCCCAGATGCCGGGCCTCTACATGACGGCGTCGCACTTCGTCCAGGATTTTGAAGGTTGGTTGAAGGGCAGCCCCGAATATGAGATCCACGTGCTGGGCCAATCGGGGGCCAGCGACTCGCTCACCAGCTACCAGTGCCTGGGAGAGCATGCCGGAGTTCCGTACGGGTTCGACCAGAACTCACTCGACTGGACCGGCAACGTGCTGGTGTTCAGCCAGACACAGCTCAACGCCTACAAGGCCGCGCACCCGAATCAGAACCTTCGCATGCTCGCCATCGAGGACGACGATGGCGCCTGCCAGATCCGCCTCGACGGCGACCGGTTCAAGGCGTTCCAGAGCGTGCTCCAGGCCAACTATCCCAACCTCACGGGCGGGAAGGACAGTACCGTCAACGCCTTGACCCGCATTTACAAGCGCGCCAACGCGCTGCAGCGAATCCTCAAGGCGGCGTACTCGTGGATCACCTCCCAGGACGATCTCATCGGCAACGCCATCGAGGATTCGGTCGTGGGCGAGTACCACGCCGGCTTCAACTGGGTGGTCCGCGGCGAGAATAACGTGACCAACGGCTGGCTCAAATTCCAGATGCGGTGACCCCATGACACGCTTCCATGCCTGCGCTGCGCTCGTCGCGATCGCTGTCGCCGCCTGTTCCTCTCCGGCCCCCGCCCAATGGGAGGTCGGGCTAGGCGTCGGGGCCCCCAGGTTCTCGGGTGGCGCCGTCGAGCCGACCACGGGTCTCTCGCTCAGGCCCTATCGACCGACGGTGTTCGAGGCCGGCGTCGATCGAACCGGACGCCGCGTGGGCATGGGCGTGTGGTTTCACTACGCTTCCAGCAGTCTGGCATTCGAAGGTGAGGACGCGCTGTCCGCGGTGAAGGACGCTCTGACGGTCTATGGGGCGCAGCCGTTCGTAGCGGTGCGACTGACGAAACTGGGGCCGGAGGGCGTCCTGCGAGTAACCGGTGGTCCGCTGGTGGAAGTGTGGCAGCTACCGGACCTCGGCTCCCGCACCCGGATCGGGGCGGCGGCGGCCCTGGAGCTCGCGATGCCGTTCGGGGGACGCTGGAGCGGCGTGGCGAGGATCGGAGGGGCGGTCACCCCGGGCTCGCCCTTCACTCGGGCGGATCTCGACCCGAATCTCGAGCCGAGGGCGTTGTGGCGCCGCGAGGTGGCCGCCTCGCTGCGCTATCGCATGTGAGGAAGGATGCTTCAGGCGGCCACGCCGGCCCCGCACTCGGCGCAGAATCGACTGCCGGCGCCGAGTGTGGCCCCGCAGCTGGGGCACGCGCCGCGACTCTGAAGGCGGAGGCCGCAGGTGGAGCAGAACAATGCGTCCGGCTCCGGTCGCGGTCCGCAGGTGGAACACGACGGTGCGCCCGGCGGCGCCGAAGTCGCCGCGAAGCGAAGCGCACGTACCCTGGCAGCGATCAACGCTTCGACGTCACCGCTCGCCGTCGCCTCCGGCGCTTCCGCCCGCAGGGCCTCCAGCGCCGCCCCGGTGTACTTGGTCTTGAGGAAAGCGTAGTCCTCATCCGAGAGCTTTCCTGTCTCCCGGTCGAACTCGATCTCCTTGAGCGCCGCCAGGGCCATGCCTTTGGGGGTGTCTTCCGGGTCGGGCGGCTCGTAAATCGGCGTCCGCAATCGTTCGGGACCGATCAGCGGCTGCAGAATGAGCCACACCGCGGCCAGCCCAACCAGCGTGGCCGCGATGACCTCCAGCGTCATCAGTCCTCGACCTCGGCCAGGGCCTGCCGAAGGCGCTCGAGCTCGTCCGGGCTGGCCTCGACGGCGGCGGAAGTCGGCGGAGGCCCGCCGGCGGCCGCCGTGACCTTCCGGCGCCGGCCGATGAGCATCACCAACGCGGCCCCCACGGAGGCGATCGCCACACCGGGCACGAGGTAGCCGGCCAAATTGAAGCCGTTGGGCTTCGGCGCCATCAGCGCCTTCTCGCCGTACTTCGCCACGAACGCGTCGAGCACCTCCTGCGCGGTCTTGCCCTGGCTCCGGAGCGCGAGGACCTCGCGGTGGAGCCGGGGCGAATAGGTGCAGGAAAAGTCGGTGGTGCGGCAGGTGAAGACGTCGAGCGTGCAGCCGCAGTTGCAGGCGAGGCGCGTCTCGATCGCCTGAATCTCCGCCTCGTTCTCGTCCGCACCTGTCGGGGCGCGCGGCGCACCCGCCGCCGACGGATCGTGCAGGGTGCCCACCGTGCCCCGTCCGGCCAGGGAATCCTGCCCTGCCGCGGCGGGAGCCAGGGGCGAATGCTCGGTGGCCGGCAGCGCGAGCGCAGGCGCCATGATCCACCCGACGCCCCGGCGGAGGAACTCCCGCCGGCTCCCCGATTCCCCCATGGTGCTCATTCCCGCCCGGCCCCGACCAGCGACACGCCGTAGCCGCTCTGCACCGGCCGCGACGGCGCGATGGCCGGCCCGCCTCCCGGCCACATGGTCACGATCCCCCCGAAGGCGAGCACGAAGCCCCCAAACCACACCCACCAGACCAGCGGATTGATGTTGAACCGGTACACCGCTTCCTCGGTCCCGTTGACCGCCCCGGCGAACACGAGATACAGGTCCTCCCGCAGGCCGCTTCGGATCCCGACCTCGGTCGAGGGCTCGAACGTCGGCCGCTTGAAACTGTCCACGTGCTGCCGCTTCTCGCTGGTGAGCAGGCCGGCGGGCCGCCCGTCCACCTCCACTTGCACGGTCGCGGCGCTCACCACCCGGTTGAGCGCCTCGTACTGCGAGATGCCGACGTGGGTGAACTTGTAGGTGTGGCCGAACGGGCTCTTGAGCTCGACCGAGTCTCCCGGCCGGAGGGTGGCCTCGCGCTGAACCCGGAACGCCATCCCCGCGAACGCCACGAAGTAGATCAGCACGCCGACGTGCACGATGTAGCCGCCGTACCGCCGGCGGTTCCGCTCGATCAGCCGGAAGAATGCCACCGGCACGGACTCGTGATGCATCCGCCGACGGGCCCGGACGCCGCGATAGAACTCCTGCACGACGGTCCCCGCGACGAACGCCGCCAGCGTCATGGCCACGGTCGAGTAGAACTCCCTGACACCGGCCGCCAGCAGGCAGGCGAGCGCCATCGCCGCGGTCGCCGTCGGGGCCACGAACTGGCGCTGGAGGTTGGCCGCCGATGCTTTGCGCCAGGCGATGAGCGGGCCGATGCCGGTGAGCGCGAGCAGCAGCAGCCCGAGCGGCACGTTCACCCGATTGAAGAACGGGGGACCGACCGTGATCTTGGTCCCGCGCACGGCCTCCGAGAGGATCGGGAACAAAGTTCCCCACAGGACCGAGAACGCGATGCCGACCAGCAGCAGGTTGTTGAACAGAAACGCGGCTTCACGGCTCAGCATGGACTCGAGCTGTACTTCCGCCTCGAGCTGGGGCCACCGGGTATACAGCAACGTGAACGAGAGCACGGCCGCCAGCGTGAGGAACCCCAGGAAGAAGTACCCCACGTTCGACTGGGTGAAGCTGTGCACGCTGGCGATCACGCCCGAGCGAGTGATGAAGGTCCCGAAGATGCTCAGCAGGAAGGTCCCCACGATCAGGCCCAGGTTCCAGCGCTTGAGCATCCCGCGCTTCTCCTGGATCATCACCGAATGCAGGAACGCGGTCATCGTGAGCCACGGCAGCAAGCTCGCGTTCTCCACCGGGTCCCAGGCCCAATAGCCGCCCCAGCCCAGCTCGACGTACGCCCACCACATGCCGAGGGTGATGCCGATGGATAGGAACAGCCAGCTCACCAGGGTCCACTTGCGGATGGCCTGGATCCACCCGGTATCGAGCCGACGGGACAGCAGCGCGGCGATCGCAAAGGCGAACGGGATGGTGATGCTGATGTACCCCAGATAGAGCATCGGCGGGTGGATCACCATGCCGACGTTCTGCAGCTGGGGATTGAGTCCCCGCCCGTCGGCGGGCGTGAAGGCCAGGCGCTCGAACGGGCTGGAGCCGAACAGCATGACGCTCACGAAGAACACCACCACGCTCGACGTCACGGCCGCGACGTACGGCATGAGGTCGGCGTAGCGGCGCGGCGTCAGCAGCTGCGCCAGGCTGGCGAACAGCGACAGCACGACCGCCCAGAACAGCAGCGATCCCTTCTGGCCCGCCCAGAAAGCGGAAATGATGTAATACGGAGGAAGGTTGCGGCTGGTGTAGGCCGCGACGTATTCGATGTTGAAGTCGTGGCTGATGAGCCCCTTCCACAGGGCGATGGACGCCACCACCAGCGCGCCGAACACCACGTACACCGACCGGGTCACCGTGTCCGCCAGCTCCGGCCGGTCCTGCCACCGTCCCCAGAGCGCGATCGCGATGCACCAGAGGCCCACCAGGAAGGCGACCCACAGCGAGAACTGTCCCAGCAGCGTCATGGGGATCTCAGGCCTTCGGCACGGCCTCGTAGCGGGAGCCGCACTTGGCGAGCACGTCGGTCGCGCGGATGACCCCGTCCCGGCCAAGGCGCCCCTCCACCACGACCTCGATGTCGTTGGCGTCGGTGAAGGTGTCGGGCACGAGCCCGTGATAGGTCACCGGGTACGTCTTCACTCCGTCGGATACCTTGAAGTCGATGGTGCGGTGGGCGTCGTCGCGCCGCACCGAGCCGGGCACCACCCTGGCCCCGATCTTGAACCCGACGTTCTCCACGAAGGTGGGATCCGCGGCCGTCTTCGCGGCCAGCTCGGCCGGGGTCAGGAAGTAGACGCCCGTCTCCTTCACGCCCTCGGCGATGAGGAAGCCCACGCTGCCCACGATCAATGCCGCGCCCAACAAGAACTTGTGGCCCGCCTTCATGTCCGGCTCCCGTGGTCGTGACGCGATGACTGCGAGAAAGGTTCCCTTCCCTGCACCAGGATTTCAAGTGGCCGCCGCTGGCCGGGCCCGGATGGCCTGCCGGCGGGCACCCGGCTAGCCCGACCGCGCCCACGCCAGCGCCGCACCCACCGCCCGCTCCCACCCCGCACGCAGCGCTCGCCGTTCGGCCTCGCCCGTGGTCGACACGAAGCGCTGAAACCGCCGTCCTGCGAGAAAGTCGCTCGTGGCCCGCCACACACCCAGCGCCAACCCCGCGAGCCCCGCCGCGCCCAGCGCGGTGGTCTCGACCATGTCGGGCCGCTCGACCGGAACACCCAGCACGTCGGCTTGGAACTGCATCAGCCAGTCATTGGCCGACGCGCCGCCGTCCACCCGGAGCACCGGCACCTGGAGGTCGCCCGAGCCGGTCATCGCTCTGAGCAGGTCGGCGCTGCTGAACGCCATCGACTCGAGCGCGGCCCGCACCAGGTGGGCGCGCGACGTGCCACGGGTGATGCCGGTGATCGTCCCGCGAGCCTCCGCCTCCCAGTGCGGGGTGCCTAGCCCCACGAAGGCGGGCACGAAGTGCACCCCTCCGGTATCGGAGACGCCGCGGGCGAGCGCCTCGGACTCGGCCGCCGCGCCGAGGAGGCCCATGCCGTCGCGGAGCCATTGCAGCGCTGCCCCCGCGATGAACACGCTTCCCTCCAGGGCGTAGGCCGGCTCGCCCCGCGGCCCGCAGGCCGCGGTTGCCAGGACGCCCCGTGGTGGCGCGGCCAGCCGGTCGCCGGTGTAGACCAGGAGGAACGCGCCGGTGCCGTAGGTGTTCTTGGCCAGTCCCTCGGTGCAACAGCCCTGGCCGAACAGGGCGGCCTGCTGATCTCCGGCGAGGCCGGCAATCGGCAGGCTCACCCCCAGGTGGCCGGCCGTCGTCTCGCCCACCGTGCCGGCCGACGCGACGATATCCGGCAGGAGAGCCCTCGGCACGCCGAAGAGGGCCAGGAGCTCGGGGTCCCAGTCGCGGGCGGCCAGCCCGTAGAGCAGCGTGCGCGAGGCATTGGAGTGATCGGTGACGTGCACTCGCCCGTCGGTGAGCCGGGCGACCAGCCAGCTCTCGACCGTGCCGGCCGCGAGCTCGCCTCGCTCGGCGCCGCGCCGGACGGCCGGGTCACGCAGCAGCCACTCGAGCTTGGTCGCGGAGAAATAGGGATCGGCGACGAGCCCCGTGCGCTCGCGCAGCAGCGCCTCGACACCGGACTCGCGCAGCTCGCGGCAGCGGTCGCTGGTGCGCCGGTCCTGCCACACGATCGCCGGACCTATCGGAGCGAGGGTGCGGCGGTCCCACAGCACCACCGTCTCGCGCTGGTTGGTGATTCCGATGGCCGCGATTGCTTCGGGCGCGACCCCGGCGTCGTGGACCACCTGTTCCGCCACGCGCCGCTGCGACTCCAAGATTTCCACGGCATCGTGTTCCACCCAGGCCGGCTGCGGATAATACTGCTTGAATTCGCGGCTCGCGGAGGCAACAACCGCGCCCGCACGATCAAAGAGCAGGGCGCGAGAACTCGTGGTGCCTTGGTCGAGAGCCAGGATGTAACGTTTGTTCACTCAAATCTCCTCAGAGG
>JBOHSB010000458.1:0-7975 GCA_050733015.1 Gemmatimonadales bacterium | reverse complement strand
CCCCTCAGCCTGCCACCCCCCCGCCAGCCAGACGATCACCCCGGCGATCGCCGCGCTCGCCGCTCCTGCGCCAAGCCCCGCTGTCCACCCGACGCCGCCCCAGATCACGGGAGCCAGTCCACCGGTCAGCGTGATGAGGATGGCCCACATGAGCAGGGGCAGGCGGGCCCATCGCCGTTGCGCCCAGAGACCGACGGCCGCCGCCATCCCGGCGACGGCAGCCGCGAACTGGATCGCGGTGTGCGCCTGCTGCCCAAGCGTCTCGGCGGAGTGGACGCCGCCCAGAGCTGCCTGAAAGCCGAGGCTGCTCAGGAGGAAGAGCAGCACCAGCGAGACGACGTGGCGAATCGTCAAGGCCTTCGCGTCCGCCGGGCTCCGGTCTGCCGTCATGGCACCTGATCGGGTGGGATCGTCGTCCGTTGCCGTTCTCCCGCCATACCCCTTACATAGTTCACTGGACGCCCGATCCGGAGGCCCTATGGCCGAGACCAAGACCGCGAAGAAGCCCCGCCGCAAGAAGCGCCCGGAGGGCGCCCCCCGCTCCCGTGGCATCGCCCCCGATGCGCTCGCCTCGGGCGCGCCGCCGGCCGCCGTCGCCCGGCTGGCCGAAGCCATCGAGTCCGACGGCGGCTCGGTGCTGGCGACCTACCGGGATCCGCTCGGCGGCAACTGGCAGATCTTTGCCGGCCTGCCGATCGAGCTGGTCGAGCCCACTCCCTACCAGCGCGACCTCTCGGACGCGCACGTCGCCAAGCTCTGTTCGGCGATCGACCGGCTGGGGCGGTACCTCGACCCCATGGTCGTCGTCCGCACCGAGACCGGCGGGTACTGGACCCCCAACGGCAACCATCGCCTGGCCGCAATGCGGACCCTGGGCGCGCGCTCGGCGGTGGCCATCGTGGTGCCCGAGGCCGAGGTGGCGCACCGGATCCTGCTGCTCAACACCGAGAAGGCGCACAACCTCCGAGAGCGCGCGCTGGAGGTGGCCCGGCTGGCGCAGAGCCTGGCCGAGCTCGACGACCGCCCCGAGCGCCAGTTCGAGGCCGAGTTCGAGGAGGCCGCGCTGGTGACGCTCGGCTTCTGTTACCTCGAGAACGGCCGCTTCGCCGGCGGCGCGTACCATCCTGTGCTCCGCCGGATCGACAAGTTCCTCGGCTCCGCGCTGCCCAAGGCCATCGAGATCCGGCGCGAGCGCGCGGCACGGGTGCTCGAGCTGGAAGACGCGGTGGCCGCGGCGATCAAGGGCCTCAAGGAGCGCGGCTTCGAGAGCCCATATCTCCGGGCGTTCGTGGTTGCCCGGATCAACCCTCTCCGGTTCCAGCGAGGCGCCAAGGCCGATTTCGACGAGACCATCGACAAGATGCTCGCCTCGGCGCGCAAGTTCGACGCGGGACGGATCAAAGCCGAGCAGGTGGCACGCGCGTCGGGGCCGCCGGAGGAATCGGCGTCCGGCTGACCCGAGATCGCTCTCGCCGCCAAGCAGCTCGGGTGCAGCACCGCGCCTCATGGAGGAGGACGTCGAGGAAGGCAATCGTCAGTGCGATTTCTGCACCGATGCTCGGGGCGTGTGCGAGGAGCCGGGGCCGGCCGAACCGCCACTGCGTTCTTTTGTGGCGATTCGGCCGGCCCCGGCTCCTCGCACACGCCGAAGCGCTAGATGCTGGACGAATCGTGAATGACGGTCTCCAACTCCTCGGGCGTCCGCCGCCGACACTCGCGTTTAAGGTCGTTGATATCCGAGGCGAGGAAGTCGCCGAACATGCCCTCGGTCGTGATCTCGAACGCCGGCAGGTGCTTCTTGGCCGCCGTGTTGGAGTAGAGCGCCACGATGGCCCGGCGGTCGAAGCGGTAGAACGTGTAGGTGGGATAGCGGCCGAACAGCCAGATCTCCGACGGCTTGCCGAACTCCCGCGCCAGGCGCGCAAAGTAGCGGTAGGCGTCCACCACCAGGGCCGGGATCAGCGGCCCGTCGTCGAAGTGCTTCTCCAGCGAGAACATCAGCTCGTGGTTCTCGAGGTCGGGAAGGAAGACCTCGAACGCGGTGCCCTCGCGCGCCACGAACGCCTTGATCGCCGCGTCGTGGTTCTCGCGCCAGCGGCGGGAGTGGATGAAGTACACCGCCATCTTCGTGGTCGAGGCGATCAGCTCCTCGAACCGCGGCACGAACGCGGTGAAGGAGTCGATGCGGACGATTTCTGAGGGTGGAGCGGGGATGGAGGTCATCGAGCGAAGATGGCACCGGGGCCATCCGCGGGCAAGAAATCGGAGGAAGTCTCTACCTCAGTGCCGCCCCCAGGCTCTCCTGCCCGACCAGCTGCTCGGGCTTGAGATCCAGCACCAGCTCGCCCTGACCCGAGGCGATCGCCCGCACCAGCAGCGCCGTGGGCGACGCCCGGACGCTCAGCACCCGGCCGGATTTCACGTCCATCTTGAGGTGCACCCCGTCGGCCAGGTCACGGTTGAGCTCGTCCTCGAGCAGGTCGCGCCCGTCGGCCAGGACGTGGGCCAGCTTGATCCGGACCCGGGTGCGCATGAATTCCTCGATCTGCCCCTGCGCCAGCCAGGCGAGGGTTCCGGTCAGGAGGTCGCGCGTGCCGCCGTCGTACACCAGGTCCGGCATGTACAGCTGGGCGGTGGCCGTGTCGTACGCCGGCCGCCCTACCGCCCACAGCATGCCGCGCACCGAGCCGTGGACGATCAGCCCGACCGCCACCCGCCCGTCGCCGATGCCGATGAGGTGGAGGCTGTCGAGCACCAGCCGCTGGTCGGCGACCTTGATGATCGTGCCCCGCAGCTCCCGGGTGAGGATGCTGCTGCCGACGTCGTACGGCAGCCGGCCCTCGGTCAGCAGGTGCAGCACCGGCGGCCGTGAGGTCGAGTCCGCGGGCGACGGCATCGGCGGCACGCTCACGTCCGGCCGCGGCCCGCCGATGATGCGCGGGTTGGCGGAGAGGCCGACGGTGGTGACCAGCGTGTCGCCCTGCATGCGGAGCATGCCGATGCGGACGGTGGACGGGTTGATCACCATCCACAGGCTGTCGGTGAGCTGGAGTGGAGAGCCGAGCGTGGTCCAGAGGCGGCGGCTCTGCTGGGGAAGGTCAAACGCCGCGACCTTGGCGTCGAACTCGCGGAGCTCGCCCTGGAGCGCGGCCTGGGCGGCGCCCATCACCTTGTCGGTGACGTCGATGCTGAGGAAGGTGACCTTGCAGCGGTCCCGCCTGGGATCGGACAGCGGGGTGACGATGGCCCGGGTCCGGGGGCGCAGGGCCCAGCCGCTGGTGAGCTGCACCGTGGTCTCGATGGTGAGGCGCGCGCGGGGCGGCGCGTCGTCATCGTCGCACGCGCCCGTCAGCTCGGGGAGGATCGGCGGGTTGTACCAGGCGCGCACGCGGTAGCGGACCTCGGCTTGCAGGGTCGCGGTCCGGCCGCTCACGGTGATGCGGAATGGGCTCCGGGTCGCGGCGTAGGCGTAGTGCACCCGCTTCTTGTTGGGCACCTCGTGCCGCTCCTCCAGGCTTCCGAACGAAGCCGGCACCTCGGTCTCGAGCCAGTGCATCGCGGGCGCGAGGTCGTAGCGCACCGGCACGTCGAGGTAGGAGGTCGGCACCGGCGGGAGCGTATCCACCCAGGTCACGCTGACCCGCGGCACCGGCGGCGCCACCTTGTCGCCCCGGCACGCCGCGGCTGCCCCGCACAGGAGCACGCCCAGGGCGCAGCGACGAACCGACGACATCGGCATGACGCGCCTCCCTGGCGAGAGTCGGGTGGCAGTGGGGCAGAGGCCTGATCGTGACCCAGCTAAGGTGGATCGCCGGATGAGGTTGCGACCATGACGTGCATCACGCGGCCGCGGTGGGGCAGACGGCGGCAGCCTGCTATCTTCAGCTCAGGAGCCCGCTTCACCGACGCAGGTGCACACCCGAGGAGCAGCGCATGACCCGATCCCCCTGGACGCTCAGCCTGGCGGCTCTCACCCTCGCCGGCTCCGTCGCCGCGTGCGCCGGCGGAGGCGCCGATCACCCCGCGCCCGGTCGCGATACGACGGCCGCCATGTCCACCGACTCGGCCGCCCCTGCCGCCGCGGCCGGTCCCGCCCGTGTCGAAGGATTCCAGGCGCCGGAATCGGTCAAGTACGACGCCGAGCTCGACGTGTGGTACGTGGCGAACATCAACGGCTCGCCGCTGGACAAGGACGGCAACGGCTACATCTCGCGCCTCAAGGGCGACGGCACGATGGATTCGCTCAAGTTCATCGTCGCCGGCGTGAATGGCGTGAAGCTCGACGGACCTAAGGGCATGGCGCTCCAGGCCGACACCCTCTGGGTGGCCGACATCACCAACCTCCGCGGGTTCAACCGCAAGACGGGCATGCCCGTCGCCGGCGTCGCCCTCAAGGGATCGAAGTTCCTCAACGACGTCGCGATCGGCGAGGATGGCATCTACGTGACCGACACCGGGATCGAGGGCACCAAGAGCGGGATGGGACACCCGGGACCCGACCGGATTTACCGCGTCAGCCCCACGCACGAGGCCTCGATCGCCATCGAGAACGACAGCCTCGCGGGTCCCAACGGCATCACCTGGGACGGGGTCGGACGCCGGTTCATCGTGGTGCCGTTCTTCGGCAAGACCATCGTCGCGTGGACTCCGGGGTCGAAGGCGCTGGTTCCGCTGGGACAGACCAAGGGCCAGATGGACGGCATCGAGCCGCTCGGCGGCACCCGATTCCTGATCACCAGCTGGGCCGACTCGAGCCTCGACGTGTTCGACAACGGCGCGGTCACGCCGGTGAGCACCGGTCTGCCTTCGCCGGCCGACATCGGCGTGGACACCAAGCGCAACCGGGTCGCGATCCCGCTCCTCATGGAGAACCGGGTCGAGTTCCGGGCGCTGCCGGCGTCAGGGAAGGGGGCGTCATGAGCATCCTGAGCTACGTCGCCGTGGCTGCGTCGGCGCTCGCCGTGGGCGCCGCGGGCGCGTGGGCGGTCAAGCGGCCGGCCGCGCCGGGGCTCGATCCGGTCACCACCCACGGCGAGTGGGTCAAGTACGCCCGAGGCACCGACTCAATCCGCGCCTACGTCGCCTACCCCGAGCGGAAGACCAAGGCGCCGGCAGTGATCGTGATCCACGAGATCTTCGGCCTGACCGACTGGGAGCCGACCGTGGCCGACCGTCTGGCCAAGGAGGGCTACGTCGCCATCCTGCCGGACCTGCTCTCGTCCAAGCACGGCCAGAGCCCGGCCGACCCGGACAGCGGCCGCAAGCTCGTGGGCGAGCTCGAGCCCGAGCGGGTCACCGCCGACCTCGACGCCACCTACGCGTACGTGAACGCGCTGCCGGCGGTCGAGAAGGACCACATCGGCACGATCGGCTTCTGCTGGGGCGGCGGCCAGAGCTTCCGGTACGCCACCAACAACCCGAACCTCCGCGCGGTCGTGGTCTGCTACGGCCCGCCGCCCGACACCGCCGCCGTGCGCCGCATCCAGGCCCCGGTGCTCGGCGTCTACGGCGAGAACGACGAGCGGATCGACGCCACCCTCCCAACCGTGGTCGCGGCGATGCAGTCGGACGGGAAGACCTTCAACCACGAGGTGTATCCGGGCACCGGCCACGGCTTCCTCAAGCCGGGACGCCAGGGCAGCGATGGCCCGCAGGTGGAGCGCGCCTGGAAGCGGATCCTCGAGTTCTACCGCGCCCGGCTCGGGAAGTGAGCCGGGCACGGGCCGTGGTCCGGAGGCCCGGCGTCGTCGCGGGCGTCGGTGCCGCCATCGCGGGGTTCGGTGCCGGCATCGCGAGCGCCGGCGCCCTCATCCCGAGCCCCGCGAGGGACCTCGACCGCGCATGTCTGGGGCTCTCCCTCACAGCCTCGCTACTCGCTCTTCCCGCCGCCGCGCAATCCGCCGAGCCCGGCGGGCACACCCCCCTCCGCTACAGCATCACCCTCGTCACCAGCGACACCAGCGGCCACCTGCTGGGCGAAGTCGAGACCGGCTGGCGGCTCCGCACGGTCGAGCCGGTCGTGATGCGGCTCGACTCGGTGTTCCGTGTCGTGCGGGTCCTGGTGGACGGTAAGCCAAACACCCGCATCTCGCGGACCATGTACGCCCGCCAGGGAAGCGAGGTCATCGTCCCCCACGAGAAGGCGCCCGGCGACACGCTCACCACGCGGGTGCGATATCACGGGATTCCCCGCGGCGGCTTTCGCGTGGGTCCTGACCGCACCGGCGCTCGCGGGTTGGCGGCGGAGACGGCCGGCGGCCGTGGCCCGCTGTGGCTGCCGATGCCCGCGGGGGACCCCGGCCGGGTGACGGTGAGCTGGAACGTGCAGGCCTCGGCTGACCAGCGCGCGATCGCGACCGGCGTGCTCACCGGCGTGGACACGCTGAGCTACGGGCACACGACGTGGCACTTCCGCCTCGACGCGCCGGTGCCGCTGGACGCGCTGGCGGTCGCCGCGGGCCGCTACGCCGTCACCACGCTGCCGCACTCGACCTGCCGGGACGCCTGCGCGCCGGTGACCCTGTGGACCTCGCCCGACGACTCGGCCGCGGCGGCCGCGGGCTCTTTCCGGCGGGCCGGCGAGATGGCGGACTTCATGAGCCGGCGGCTCGGACCGTTTCCCTATCCCGGCCTGGCGCACGTGGCCTCGCCGCTCGCGCCCGCGGGCCGGCCCGGCGCGGTGGTGGTGCTGTACGACGAGACGCGGGTGCACGCCGGCGAGGTCACCGAGGCCGACGTGGCGCGGGCGACCGCGGCCCAATGGCTCGGCAACGCGGTGAGCGACAGCGCTGCCGACGGCCCATCCGAGGCCGCCGCTTCCTACCTCGCACTGCTGTGGTCCCGACACGACCGGCCCGGGCCGACCGGCACGATGCTGACTCGCGGGGTGGACGCGATGGGCCGGCTCAACCGCCTGGTCGGCGATTCCGTCTTCTTCCGCGGGCTCCGGCGCTATGTGGAAGACAACCGCGACGCCGCGGCCCCGCCCGGTGCGCTGGAGCGGGCCATGGCCCAGGCGGCGGGCCAGCCGGTCGACTGGAGCTGGCGCACAGCCGTCGGCGCCAGGTGATCGGCGCGCGGCAACCCGAGCCCGCCCCGACCACCATGATCGCGGCGCTGGCGGTGCTCGCCCTGGCCGCGTGCAGCGGCACGTTGCCTCCGCTCCGGGGGCAGATCGAGGTCGGCGCCGAGGGCTACGCGATCGTCGTGGCCGGGGACGCCGCGGGCGGCGACCTCTACGCGGTGCGCGCGTCCGGCGGTCCGGTCGTTCCCATCACGTTCAGCAGGGTGGGCGAGATGCGGCCCGCGCTCTCGCCCGACGGCCGGCGGGTGGCGTTCCTGCGGGGCCGCGCCGTGGCCGATTCGACCCCGGGCAGTGTCTGGGTCATGGATCTGCTCACGGGGGGCGAGCGGGAGGTCGCGCTGCCGAGAAATGCCGGCACGCCGCGCCAGGTTGGGTGGTCCCGCGACGGCGCCGCGCTTACGGTCGCCGCGGGCGCGGGACTCTACCGCGCGCGGCCGGCCGCGGGGTCGCTCGCGGCCGAGCCGGTGCTCGCGGCCGACCGGCTCGCGGCTGAATCGACCCTCGCCGTCCTGTTGGGCGAGCCCGTCTTCGCGCGGGTGGTGCCGTGCACCGACCCGGGCGCCCTCTGCGTGGCGTCGGACACCGGCTCGCCCGGCCTCCTCGCGGAGCGCGCCCGCGCGGCCGCCCGCTGGGGCCCCGACTCGGTGGCGTTCCTCACCGGCAACAGCATCGAGGTCCGCCCGCTCGGTCCCGGCCGCGCGCGGAGGATCGAGTGGTCGGGCTTGCCGGGGCAGGCGCGGGAGCTGACTGGGTTTGCGCCGATAGGGCGATAGGGTGAGGACGCCGAAAGGGCGATAGGGCGAGGACGCCGCTAGGGCGATAGGGCGAACGGGCGACAGGACGGTCGGACCGACCAGACTCTCAGACGGAAGGTGTGTCCCTCATCCCGAG
>JBOHSB010000457.1:0-5645 GCA_050733015.1 Gemmatimonadales bacterium | reverse complement strand
CGCCCAACGCCGACGACGTCGAGCTGCGCGACAAGGGCGTGGTGCGGATCTACGACATCTTCTTCGACTACAACGTGCTGCTGTCGACCGACAAGTTCGTTCGCGAGGTGTCGGCGCGGCAGGAATTCCAGCGCTCGATGAGCACGGCGGAATACCACTACCTGCTGGGCGGCTACGTCCGCGAGCGGGAGAAGGCCCTGGGCCTGAGCCGCCGCTCGGTCCTGGCCGCGGCGCACGAGCTCGAGGTGCCGCTCTACACCAGCTCGCCGGGCGACAGCTCGATCGGCATGAACGTGGCCGAGCAGGCCCTGGCCGGAAGCCAGCTGCGGTTCGACGTGAGCGCCGACGTGAACGAGACCGCGAGCATCGTGCTCGAGGCCAAGCGCTCCGGCGGCAAGAGCGGCGTGCTCATCGTCGGCGGGGGCAGCCCGAAGAATTTCATGCTGCAGACCGAGCCGCAGATCCAGGAAGTCCTGGGCATCGACGAGCGGGGCCACGACTACTTCCTGCAGATGACCGACGCCCGCCCGGACACCGGCGGCCTGTCGGGCGCGACGCCGGCGGAGGCGGTCAGCTGGGGCAAGATCGATCCGGACCAGCTGCCGGGTACGGTCGTGGTGTACACCGACAACTCGATCGCGCTGCCGCTGCTGACCGCCTACGCCAAGGAGAAGCGTCCGGCCCGCCCGCTCAAGCGGCTGTACGGCAAGCGCCAGGCGATGATGGATCGCCTGGTCCAGGAGTACAAGTCGGCCCTCGCATTCCGGGACGAGCGGGCCGAGGAGTCCCTGTCCCACATGCATCCGGGGGCCGGAGGGGCCGAGACGGTGGCACGGAGGTGACCGGTTTGCCGTCCCGCGCCTACAGCTGGTACGCCCTCGGCCTGCTGGCGCTCATCAACCTGCTCAGTTTCGTCAACCGCAACATCGTCTTCGCCCTGTTCGATCCCATCAAGCGGGATCTCCGCCTGACCGACGCGCAGCTGGGCTGGCTCGCGTCGGCCTACGTGCTGGTGTTCGCGCTGGCGGCGCTTCCCTTCGGGCTCTTGGGCGATCTGCGCTCGCGGCGCGGCGTCATCGCCACCGGCGTGGTGTTGTGGAGCGCCTGCACCCTCGCGAGCGGCTTCGCGACGGACTTCGGCGAGCTGCTGCTGACCCGCGCGCTCGTCGGCGCGGGCGGGGCGGCGTTCGGCGCCGCGGCGCAGTCGCTGGCGGCGGACTACTTCCCCTCGCGGGGCCGCGCCGTCGCGATGGGGATCCTGGCCACGGGGATCACCCTGGGCGGCGTCGTGGGGATCTGGCTCGGTGGACGGCTCGAGGCCGCCTACGGGTGGCGCCTCGCGCTGATAGCGGTGAGCGTGCCGGGATTCCTGCTCGCCGCGCTGGCGGCCCGACTGCGCGACCCCGCGCGGCCGCCCCGGGTCATCTCGATCGCGGCGGCGCTGGGTGAGCTCGAGATGGGGCTCGCCGCCCTGGCGCGCCAGTTCCTGCCGCTACTGTGCGGTCTAGCGGTGGGGGGCCTGCTCGCATTCCAGCTCGATCGCGTGTCCGGGGCCGACTCCAAGGTGGACGTCGCCGTCTTCGGGGCCGCCGTGGCCGTCGGCCTGGCGTTCAATATCCGCATCTGGGTTCGTCGGGTCGCCCGGGTCCCGGGCGCGGCGCCGAGCGCCCTGGAGCGAGCATTCGGCGAGCTGGCGGCGTCGATCACGCTGGTCCTTCGCACCCGCACGCTGGTGTACGTGTTCGTCGGCGGCGCGTTCATCTCGTTCGGGGTGAACGGGCTGGTGGGATGGGCCCCGACGTTCATGGCGCGCGAGCTCGAGCTCACCATGGCGCAAGCCGCGGCCTTGCTCGGAACCTGGGGGCTGGTGGCGGGCATCGGCGGAACGGTGTGTGGCGGCCTCGTGGCCGACGGGCTCCGGCGCTACACCCGGACCGCGCGGGTGCTGACCGTGTCCCTCGGCCTGCTGGTCGGTGGGGCGCTCGCGCTGTGGCTCCTGACGGTGCGAGACCTGGCGCTGTTCGTCCCGGTCTTCTGTGCCGCGTTCTTCTTCATCTCGTGGTACAGCGGGCCGATCGCCGCGGTGATCTTCGATGTCGTCCCGGCCCGCATCAGCGCGACCGTAGCCGGCGCCTACCTGCTCTTCATCCACCTGGTGGGCGACACCGTCGCCTTCCCGCTGGTGGGTGCGCTGTCGGACCGATTCGGGATCGACCGGGCCGTGCTGTTGCTTCCCTCGGTGGCGATGGCCGGCGGACTGATCATTCTCGGAGCGACCCGGACGGTGGCCCGGGACATGGCCCAGGCCGCGGCCGATCCGGGGCTCAAGGCCTGACCGTCAGCGGGAGCTGCGGAACACCAGATCCAGCAGCTCCTCGTACATCGCCTCCGACTGGGTCGAGTCGTCCGACCGGATCGCCTCGGCGGCGCAATGCTTCAGGTGGTTGTGCAGCAGCGACCGACTCACGCCGCGGAGCGCCTCCTGCACCGACGACACCTGCATGAGCACGTCGGCGCAGTAGCGCTCCTCGTCCACCATCTTCTGCAGGCCGCGCACCTGGCCCTCGATACGCCGGAGCCGGGTCTGCACGGCGCGCTTGATCTCGGGGTCCACCGCGACGGCGTGGGTGCCGTCGCCGGGACGGGCACAGGCGCAGGGGACGGTCGGCTCGGTCATGATCCACCTCCAGGCGTGAAGCGGCGGAGCCGCAGGCTGTTGGACACCACGCTCACCGAGCTCACCGCCATCGCGGCCGCGGCCATCGCGGGAGTGAGGCGGAGGCCGAATGCGGGATACAGCACCCCGGCGGCCACCGGAATGCCGATGACGTTGTAGATGAACGCCCAGAACAGGTTCTGCCGGATGACGCGCATGGCACCGCGGGCGAGGTCGATGGCGGTGACCACGCCGAGCGGATCGCCGCGCATCAGGGTCACGGCGCCTGCCTCGATCGCGACGTCCGTTCCGGTGCCCATGCCGATGCCGACGTCCGCGCGCGCCAGCGCCGGTGCGTCGTTGAGTCCGTCGCCCACCATGGCCACGACCCGACCCTCCTCCTGCAGCCGGCGGATCTCGTCCAGCTTCCGGTCCGGTGGCACCTCGGCCACGACCCGCGCGATCCCCACGCTCCGCGCCACGCTGGCGGCCGTGCGCGGGTTGTCGCCGGTGAGCATGACCGTCTCGAGACCGAGGCGGGCGAGCCGGGCCACGGCCTCCGCGCTGGTCGGCTTGATGGGATCGGCCACCGCGATGAGCCCCGCCGGCGCTGCGTCGATGGCCACGTACATGGGAGACTGACCCGACGCGGCGATGGCGTCCGCCCGAGCCGCGAGCGGGCCGGGATCCACGCCGAGATCGCGCATCAGCGCCAGGTTGCCGACGGCGACGCGACGCCCGCCCACCCGGCCCACGACGCCTTTGCCGGTGCGGCTCTCGAACCCGGTCACCGGACGCTCGGCCAGCCCGCGGCGCGCCGCCTCGGCGACAACCGCCTCGGCCAGGGGATGCTCGCTCAGCCGCTCGACCGCGGCCGCGAGCGCCAGGAGCTCCGAGTCCTCCGCTACCGGACTTCCGCGCGGGCGCTCGACTGCCTGGACCGCCGGGCGTCCCTCGGTGATCGTCCCTGTCTTGTCGAAGACGACGGTATCGAGCGCATGACTCCGCTCGAGCGGCTCGCCTCCCTTGATGAGCACGCCCAGCTCGGCCCCCCGCCCCGTAGCGACCATGACCGCCGTGGGCACCGCCAGGCCCATCGCGCACGGGCAGGCGATGATCAGCACGGTGACCGCGGACACCAGCCCATGCAGGTACGCCGGCGCGGGCCCGAAGTCGAACCAGACCACGAACGTGGCCACGGCGATCGACAGCACCACCGGTACGAACACCCCGGAGATCCGGTCCGCCAGGCGCTGGATGGGGGCCTTGCTGCCTTGGGCCTCCTGCACCAGGCGGATGATCCGGGAGAGCACCGTATCGCTCCCCACTCCCTCGACCCGGAACCGGAACGCGCCGTTCCGATTGAGCGTGGCGCCGATGACCTTGTCGCCCACGGTCTTGGGTACCGGGATGGGCTCCCCGGTGAGCATCGACTCGTCCACATTGCTGGTGCCGTCGAGGATGGTGCCGTCGGCCGGCACGGTCTCGCCCGGTCGCACCACCACCTCGTCGCCCGGCCGAAGCGCCGCGAGCGGCACCTCTTCCTCGCGGCCGTCGCGCACCAGCCGAGCCGTGGCGGGACGGAGGCCGATGAGCCGGCGGATCGCGCCGGAGGTCTGCCCCTTGGCCCGGGCCTCGAGCAGGTTGCCGAGCAGCACCAGGGCGATGATCCAGACCACGGTCTCGTAGTACACGAACGGCTCGATGCCACGGGCGGCGAACCACGAGGCGAACAAGGTCACGACCGCGCTGTAGAGAAAGGCGGCGCCGGTGCCGACCGCGATCAGCGTGTTCATGTCCGCCCCGTGATGCCGGAACGCGGACCAGGCCCGGACGTAGAAGTGCCGCCCGGCCCAGCCGACGACGGGCAGCGTGAGCACTAGCAGGGCGTATCGCTCCATGGCAGCCGAGCCGAGGTGGAGCATCCCGAGTCCCATGGCGATGATGCCGACGGACGCACTGAGCGCAAGCTTCCCGCGAAGCTCGCGGATCTCGTCCGCGCGCGCGGCATCCTGGGCGTCCAGCAGCGATTCGCCCGACCCCTCCGGCCTCGGGAGCTCCGCGCCGTAGCCCGTGCCGCGAATGGCTTGGACCAGACCCTCGGGCGAGATGACCTCGGGATCGTACGCGACGGTGGCCGCGCCCGTCATGAGGTTCACATTGGCCGAGGCGACGCCCGCCGTGCGCTCGAGCGCCCGCTGCACTCGGCCGCTGCACGCGGCGCACGTCATCCCGCTGACGGGGATGGTGCAGGACTCGTTGGGTGTCGCCAATGTCTCCGGCATGGCTACTGGTCCTTCTCCGCGATAATGGTTCCGCGCACCATGCCCATCCCGCAGGCGAACTCGTATCTGCCCTCGGCGGGCGTGAAGCTCACGGCCGTGGTGCGGTGGGCCGGCAGAAACGTTCGGATGCCGAAGTCGGGCAGGACCACCTCTTCGGTGCACGGATTGGTCTCGTCGCGATGGAATTCGAGCCGGACCGGCGCGCCGGCTCGGACCCGGATGACCGAGGGCGCGTAGCCGCCCTTCACCTCGACGCGGACGCGCTGCGCGCCCGTGCGGTCGGTGCTCGCCGCGACCGCCGTGCGGCCGGCGATGAAGAAGTACCAGTTGATCCACACGATGGCCGTCGCGCCGAGCAGGCTGACTACGATCTGCGCGGTGGTCATGCGGCCGCCGTGGCTCGGTACCCCGCGTCGGCCACCGCGGCCTCGACCTGCGACGGGTCCACCGCCTGCTCGTCGTACCGAAGCTCCGCCCGCCCGATCTGGACGGACTCGATCTCGACGCCCGGCAATCCGGCAAGCGCGCGGTTGACGGCGTTGAGGCAGTGGCCGCAGCTCATGCCGTCGATGTGCAGGGTGAGGCGTCGCACTGGGTCCTCCTAGGGATTGCGAGTCATCGTGAGGCCTGAGCCCTAAGTCATCCTGAGCCCTTGAGTCATCCTGAGCCCTTGAGTCATCCTGAGCCCTTGAGTCATCCTGAGC